>JANMEB010000039.1:0-15544 GCA_031376585.1 Planctomycetota bacterium
GCGATCAGCCCAAATGCGAGCGATAGATAAAGGCTCAATCGCAAAAACCACCAAATTCCGACTCGGCGTTCCTCGATGAACCAGCGATCTGCACGCATGAACGATTCGACCAGGGGATACAAGATGACTGGCAGAACAAACAACCAATATGGGGCTTCGGCCGAAACGGTGCAGGCAATCCAAAGACAAGCCGGAATCAATAGTCCAGCCGCATACCCGATTGCCGCCAAAGTGGACTTGCAACGAATCGACGCCAGTTGCCCCCACGTCATCGCCGCGAGCCCCGAATAGATGCCCATACAAAACACCGCGTTCCATTCCCAATCCCAAATCGGATTATCATTAGCGCGCGGTGCGACGATTGCGACAATTGTACCCAATGCCGTTAAGCCACTGACCAACGGTATACAAATTTGCGACCACCAAATAGTGCTCGGTCTGGCGCCAAATGTTGCTAATGCTAGACGATTTTGATTCGCCGCACTGAAGGCCGCAGCACCAATGAACATCAGTGAAACAGTCAGGACAACTAAATACTCCGGAGTATGGAAGCTGACAAAAGCCGCGAGTACACCCACAACGGTTAGAACGGCAATTGGCCAAATCGACACGCGGAATTGCAACCAAAATAGTCGCCGCCATTCTCCGCGGCGAACTGTCTCGGCTTGAAAAGGCGTTGCCACTTCCCGGCGCGTAATGCGATCGATTGCTTCGGGCAACAATCGAACAGGTTCGTCCGCGTACCACTTTTTAACAAGTCGAATAATCAAGGCAATTCCCGTGGCCAACGAAACCATTCGCCACAGCAAAGAAGGCCAGGGAAAATTTGGGACATTCACAAGTCCCGGAAATACAAGAAAATCGAGCGCGAATCCGATCCAGCGAACGCCGATAACGAGCGCCACTGTTTTCGCCAATCCAACAAGCGGTCGGCGTTCGATTAGCGACAGCAATGTTCCAAAGACCAAAAATTCAACCAGCGCCGAAAGTCCTTCAGCAAACTCAATTCCCAGGCTGGAATCTGAAGCCCACAACCGACCCTCCCAGCTTAGACGCACCGAAATCAAAGCCCATAACGCCAGGAAAATGAACAGCGACCCAACAACTGCTACTCCGATTTTTGCCCCGGCGACATACCGCAAACTGGTAGGAAGACAGCGCTGAAAGAAAAACGTTTCGTTCTCATGCTCGTTGGAAAAACCGGTCGCTGCCGACGCTACGCCGAACAGGATCGCCAGCACACCGACAATCTTTGGGAGCCCCAGGGTCGAAGGAGCAAAAGGAATTGAAGCGAGAGAAAAAGTTGCTCCGCAGCCCAACAATAAAATCCCAAACGTGCGGAGTTGGCGGTATTCCTTCCAGAGGAGACGGATGAATTGAGTGCCGGGAGTCATGGGGTGGACTCCAGGGGGAGATCGGGATCGGCCGAAGGGGGACCACCGAGATAGGCGATGTAGATTTCTTCCAGCGAAGGCATTCGCGATTCGAAGTGGTCGACGAAATCGTGAGTCTTGAGCGTGTGTATGTGCTCGTCAGAGAAATCACGCACAAGCGCTTGCCATTGACGACCTTTGCGAAAACTTGCAACGACGTGGCCGTTGAGATCGGGTAGCGGGACCATCGTTTCGCGCACCGTAATGACGACTTGCACGAGCTGCTGCTTGAGGTCTTCCAACCGTCCGACAAGGGCGATTTTGCCGTCGCGCAGCAGAGCAACATAATCGGCCACTCGCTCGACTTCGGCGATTTGATGGCTGGCCAAGAAAACAGTTTTGCCTGTGGCAGCGCGGTCAACCATGCTTTGCAAGAACTCGCGGCGCACGAGCGGATCGAGTCCTGACGTCGGTTCGTCCAAGATGAGAAGGTGCGGATCGTGGGACATTGCCAATGCCAAGGCGACTTTGGCCCGCATACCCTTCGACAAGTGTTCAATTTTTTGTTCGCGCGGAACATGGAACGATTGGGCCTGCCGAACAAACTCGGCGAAGTACCCATCGGGATAAAACCCAGCCGCGAACCAGCCGATTTCGTCAACCGTCATCCACGGATAAAGCTGCGGTTGTTCTGCTACGAAACCGACGCGACGGCGAATTTCCAAATCTTGAGTTTGGCAATCCAGCCCCAAGACTTGCGCGGTTCCGGCATCCGGCCGAACCAATCCAAGCAACGTCTTGATCGACGTCGTCTTGCCCGCACCGTTTTCGCCCAACAAGGCAAACACTACACCCGAAGGCACGTCGAATGAGACGTTGTCCAAAACTTTTTTGCCTCGATACGATTTGCAAACCGCATCGAAATGGATTGCGGGAGTCATGCTGAGGCCTCCTCTTTCTCAAGTCGCTTGAGTTCTTTGTCAAACAGAGTGCGAAGTTCGCTAGTGGAGATGCCGCTTTTTCGGGCTTCAAGCAGTGCGCTGCTGAGCCGCTCTTGGATTAGTACGCTGCGCTCTTTGCGGCACCGACCAGTGGCGGCTTTTTTGACGACCATCCCTGTGCCGCGAACGGATTCCAAAATCTCCTCGAATTGCAATTGTTGATAAGCGCGGGCAACCGTGTTCGGGTTGATCGTCAGCTCACGGGCAAGTTCGCGCACGCTCGGCGCGAGTTCCCCTTCGCGCAGCGTTGTGCTGGCGATGGCGAACTTGATTTGGCGAACGATCTGATCGTAAATCGCCAACCCATTGCTCGGCTCAATGTGCAAGTGCATGCTCGTCCTCTGTATTATGTACCTAGTACAGCATAGAAAAGCGGACGCCGGCGTCAAGAGGCGAAGCAAAAACGCGGGAAGCAAGAAGAGCTCTAATTAAGTAGCAGGCACATTCCCTGTTCCGTCCGCCGTGCCATTCGAAGTCCCATCCGCCTCTGGTCACGGCCCGAGGCGGCGTGCTTTCTACGTGCTCTATTTCTCACCAGTACCAATTCGAGACCATGGACTGGCCACGGCACACAGAGTGTGCCTGCTACGTTTTCGTTGGAGCTAATTCTCGACCATCCCGCTAATCCTCGATCGAGACTTCGATCGGATCGGGGTCGGCAGTCGATTTGCGCGATTGCTTGGGACGGATTCGTTGACGGCCTTGATTTCGGAACGAGTTCAGTAGTTCGGCCCAGCGGCGCGGCGGGGTTCGGGCGGCGGCGCTGGTAGTTTTTCCTACGTTAGGTTCCGGCTCGTTTGTACCTGCAATTTCATCGAGGCGGCTGATGCGCGAACGGATCTTCTGCGAGAAGTCAGGCGCATCGTAGTGCGTTTCTGCCAAGTCGTTGATGAGGGCCAATCGTTTGAGTTCGTCGAACGGAACTCGCTGATCGATCAGGCCGATGTCGTAGGCGTAGCGATCGGAGTGACCGGAAAGAAGAATCTTCCACGACATGGGTATCCGATCGGGAAAAACATGGTTGACGTGTCGCACCAGATTGTTCGTGCAGTTGTTTTGGATGGTGTCGTAAAATTCGGGTTTTTCCGCCAGTTTATTTGCCCGCTGCATCATATCGACAAACAACGCTTGAGCCTTCTCGGGCGTGGCGCGTGACGGATAGATGTAAACGTCTGCTTTGCGGTGCCGCGTGCGCAAGCGAATCAGGTCACGCTCGTCGGCCACAACATAAGTGAGCTCAAACTCACGACTGAGGCCAAGCGCGGTGGTGTACGACTCGCCTTTTTCTGTACGGACTTCGACCGATACGACGATGTACGTTCCATCTGCCAATCCAAAGGTTAGCATGGTGTGCGCAATTGACTCCATGCCTTGAAAGGGAACGACGATGAACTCGACCGTCCGAATGTCGCTCAACTTGAATAAGCGATCGTAATGTTGGATCAAGAAGTCGTTCTCAGTCAAGTAAACGTTGTTGCGAATGTTGTAGACGGTGACCTGGTCGCCGGCGATAACCGCCCTGGGAAGTGCTCGGAACTGCGGAGACCAATCGCGCTCGTTGGACGCGACGAAGCGTTCGCGCAAGCTGTTGTTTTTCAGAGGACTACAACCGGCTGCCAGGAGCAAGAAGCACAAACCAAGTGCGCACCGCGAGGCACCCCCAAGGTAAGGGAAAATCAAATCCTGATTTTGATGCTGCACCATCGCTGCTAGCCCAGCGACAAAGAAACAAAGGCTGCGGGGGCATCCTTTTAGAAAACGCTTCCATCTAGGACAAGGGCAATGCGTTCCATTTAGCTCAAAGGGGGGGCTCGCTGAACAGAATCCAGGGCCGGACGGCAAATTTTGCGCAATAAAGATAACACGAACTAATACTGCATTTCTTGATCGAATTCCTGAATCGCGGTCAAAATAAACTTGAACCGTTTCAAATTTGCGACATAATTATTTTGTACGCTTGATCAACACGATCGCCGAATGGGAGGGTAGCCAATGCTAGATCCACCAGGTCATACTTTGGGAAAGCGATCCGTCGCTTTCCCCAGACCGTGAGCGTCGCTTTTAACATTTGAACACTCGATCCGCCCTCAACAAATTGTTGAGGGCGTTTCTTTTTTAGCAAACAAAATCGGCCTACGCGTCTAGGCAATGACGCCATCGAAGCGGCCAAAGATCATGCGGCCGGCGCTGGTTTGCAATGTGCTGGTGACTGTCGCGTTTACGGTCTTGCCGACATGGATGCGGCCTTCTTCAATGACGATCATCGTACCGTCTTCCAAGTAGCCGATGCCTTGGCTCGATTCCTCGCCGGGTTTGACGATACGCACGGTCAGATTCTCGCCCGGCAAGTAAACCGGTTTGAGCGAGTTGGCGATGTCGTTCAGGTTGATCACGGGAATGTTTTGCAACCGAGCGACTTTGTTGAGGTTGAAATCGCCGGTCACGATCTTGCCTTGTAAGCTACGGGCCAGCAACATGAGTTTGGAGTCGACTGGTTGACCATCCATTTCGGCCGACTCGCGATCGTATATCGTCAACTCGACTTTGGGATTGGAACGAAGCCGATTCAGGACGTCCAACCCACGACGTCCGCGCGAGCGCCGCATCTTGTCGCTGCTATCGGCGATCGCCTGCAGCTCAGCCAGGACAAAACGAGGCATGATCAATTGGTTATCGAGAATGCCCGTTTCAACGATATCGGCGATTCGACCATCAATGACGACGCTCGTATCGAGGATATACGGCTTACCACCGCGAACTTCGCGCGAGAATTCCACGTACGGAATAACAAACCGAAAATCGTCGCGCGTCTGCCAAAGCAAACTGATGCATAAATAGCAACTGGCGACACCGATGAGAGGAAGCACAATATTGCGCACGTCTCCCAGCGGGGTTTCGGTAGCGGAGCCCCAGAAGGGAGTCAACGCTAGCCCGATCACATACGTGAGAAAAATTCCGATCACTGTGCCGAAATAAATGCTTGAAATCAACTCAATTCGCTTCTTGGGCAATAACAAGTCCAACAAGATCAAAGCGATCGCGCCAGCGCCTGCCACCGGGACGACCCACCAGGGAACGAACCCATTGAGCATCAGCGAAAGTCCCAATCCGACCGTGACTAAAAAGAAAACGCTTCGCAGAATAATCAGTTCCACAACGCACCTCAAAATGATGATGATAGAGTCTCGGCGGCCAGGGCCGCTGGCCCCAAATAAAATAAACCGCGATAACCCCAAACCCTTATGGTAGAAACCAGCTCGAGCGCAAGACAGACCGTGCTGGGCTGAATTCGCGAAAAATCGGGCTTGAGGCCATGTTATTCCGGTTGCGCTATGCAAAGTGAGTGGCGAACATTTCTTCGCAATAGTGATCCGTCATACCGGCAATGTAGTCGGCGACGGTTCGTCCAATCCCGTCGCGGGCAATTCTGTACTGATATTTCGCCGGAATCAGTTCGGGTCGCCGAACATAGCCGTCGAACATTTTTCGCAGCCTTAGTTGCGCCCGCTCACGCACGAAAATCAGATGGGGGTGCCGGTAGACTCGCTGGTAGAGAAATTTTTCCAACTCCCGTTTTTGCTCTGCCAAGCTTGGGCTTGGGCCCAGGACAAAATCACTACCGGCCGCTGCGCCCGCGCTGGCGAACGCACACTTCTGCAATTCGCGACCGCAATGATCGATTAAATCGGTGACTTGAACATCGACGAGACGATGCACAATTGCTTTGCGCAACATGTCCGGATCCAGGGCCGCGTAGTTCTCGCGAACGAAACGCAGCCCGTCACGAATCAACGCCAATTCTTCCATATCATCAAGCGTAACCAGACCTAACTTGATAGCGTCGTCAGTATCGTGCGCGTCGTACGTCGTACTATCGGCGGCGTCGACCAATTGGACTTCCAACGACGGATTCAAGTCGCGATTGTGCTTGTCGATCCGAGCCGTTTGCCCAGCCAGGACTTCGCGAGTCAGATTAAGTCCGGGATACGAAGTGAATCGCTTTTCCAACTCGCGCACCAGGGTAAGCCCGAAATGGTTATGCGAGAATCCGCCCTCGTTCGCTAAACACTCGTTCAAAACGTCTTCACCAGCGTGACCATAAGGCGGGTGGCCCAAATCATGGACGAGCGCGAGCGCTTCGATTAAATCCTCGTTCAGGCGAATCGCGCGTCCAATCGTTCGCGCGATCGTCGCGACTTCTTGTGTGTGCGTCAGTCGGGTTCGATGGTAGTCTCCCATTTCACCGGTGAAGACCTGCATCTTTCCGCTGAGCCGCCGATAAGCGGAACTGTGCAAGACGCGGTCGCGATCTCGCTGATACGGACCGCGATAGGCGTGTTCCTGTTCGGGAAATTCGCGACCCGCGGAATCCACGCTAAAAGTTGCGTACGGCGCGAGCAGCAACGCTTCGCGCTGTTGTACCGTTAACAACGCAAGCGAACTTGGCGGGTGTTTCGCGTTGGTGTCGCTGGCCATTGGTTTAGGTGATCTTGTACGGAAAAATAGTTTGAACAGCGTCTACAATTCCGCCCGCAATTTCGCCGCCCGGCCGGCTTGTCCAAAGGCGATCATTCGCTCGCGACAGACTTCTTTCATGGCCGCGCGGGCTGGTTTAAGGTAATCGCGCGGATCGAACTTTTCGGGAGATTCAGCAAAGACCTTACGAATCGCGGCGGTCATGGCGATCCGATTGTCGGTGTCGACGTTGATCTTTCGCACACCGTGCTTGATGCCGCGCTGAATTTCCTCGACGGGAACGCCCCATGTTTGCCGCATTTGGCCGCCGTATTTATTGAGCGCGTCTTGTAGCGACTGCGGGACGCTGCTGCTGCCGTGCATGACCAAATGGCAATTGGGCAAGCGGCGATGGATTTCCACGATACGCCCCATCGCCAAAATTTCGCCGTCCGGTTTGCGCGTAAATTTATAAGCTCCGTGACTTGTCCCAATCGCAACCGCCAACGCGTCGACTTTGGTTGCGGCCACAAATCGTTCGGCTTCATCGGGATCGGTCAACAATTGATCTCGCGAAAGCGTGCCTTCCGCGCCGTGCCCGTCTTCCTTTTCGCCGTGTCCTGATTCCAGCGACCCTAGACAGCCCAACTCACCTTCGACTGATATTCCCTTGGCGTGCGCCAATTGCACAACATCGCGAGTAACTTTTACGTTGTAGTCGAAATCGGCGGGCGTCTTGCCGTCCTCTTTGAGCGAGCCGTCCATCATGACCGATGTGAAGCCATTGTCGATCGCGCTCATGCATGTCGCGACGCTATTGCCGTGGTCTTGGTGCATGACGATCGGCAAGTGCGGGTAGAGCTCGGAGGCCGCCAGCATCAAATGCTTGAGGTACAAGTCTTGTGCGTAGGTCCGAGCGCCGCGCGACGCTTGGACGATCACGGGCGAATCCGTTTCGTGTGCGGCCTCCATGATGGCTTGGATTTGTTCCATGTTGTTCACGTTAAAAGCAGCGACGCCGTAATCGTTTTTGGCAGCGTGATCCAAAACGACGCGCATAGGAACCAAAGGCATGAAAAACTCCTCAACGATGGTGCGAAAGAAAATTCGGCCCGTATTATCGACGATTGTGCGGTTTTGACAACAACCACCAAAGCGCCGCGCTATTTCTCGGCCGTCGTCAATGGCGATTGAAGTTTTTGTGGGGCGAACAAATCGTCCATCTGGGTTCGCGCAAGTCGCACCAAAAGCAGTCGCACCGTGCCCGAATCGCCTGAATGCCGACCAAGAAATATCTCGCCCAAGCCACTTGCATGCTCTGTCGGCCCGACAATCAAAGTCTCCCCCGGTTTAAGCCGGCATCCGAACGCGAGTTCTCCCAGCGCGACCTCATCCAGGACGGGTTGCAACGTAAACGTATCGTTTTCACTTGAAAGTTTCGCGCGCGGCGCGCCGTGGCTTATTTTGGGAACCAATTCCAAGTCAACTGTTCCGTTGCCACGCGGAAATGTTTTCAGATCGAATAAGCAAACCGCATTGGGACAATTGCCCGATCGAGTTCGCTCGTCCGCGTCAATCGCGGACCAACTCAATTGCTCAACCGCAGCCGTGACTTCGATATTGTGGGATTCGCCAAAGCCATTCTGAATTTGTTGATGTGCAAACAACGGTGGCAATTTCCGCTGAGGATCATTCGCGTCGATCAGTTCGCGAAAGACGGCTGGCATCTGGTTGGAAGCGATGCCGCAGCGAAGGCCATTGCGGTCCAATAGTCGGCGGCGTTCCAGCGATATGCCTTGTTCATCTAGTTCGTCCCACAAACTCGCCAACTGCGTCGCGCCGTATGGTTCAATGTTGGCAATCGCGATTTCCAAAGCAATGCTGTTCGGCCTCATCCGAAACGCCGGCATTCGAGGAAGCTTTTCCTCGGCCGATTGCCATTGGCGACATCCGAACAGCAGCAAGCCGCACGCTGCGGTGAGCAATGCCATCGCCCAAGTAAGTCTGCCATGTCGGTTCATCGTGCTGACAATAGTCGCTTGCTGGCAAGCGGGTCAACGCGATTCACGTGTCGGCCCGCTAGCTCACCTTGAATAACGGCCCGGGAGATTTATTAGCACCGCGTCACGTCGCAACTGAGGCCGCCGGCGGCAGGGACGTAGCAGTGGGTTGTGTAGTCCATGACCATGCGGTCCGAGCTAAAACGCCAGCCTAAGGTCGAGATTGAGTTCATCATTCTCTTGATCCATTCGCGCGGCAGGCCATCGTTATCGCGATGATAGTACATGGGGATGACTTCGCTTTCCAATACCTCGTACAAGCTTTGCCCATCGCGATTGTCGGTGATTTCGTCCGACACGTGTCTCATGCCGTTCCCGATTGCAAAACCGTTGCTCCCGTCGTACGCCTCGGCCCACCAACCGTCCAAAATGGAAAGGTTGAGGCCGCCGTTGAGCACGGTTTTCTGACCGCTGGTCCCGGATGCTTCGAGCGGGCGGCGGGGATTATTGAGCCAAACGTCGACCCCTTGGACCATGTAGCGGCAAACGCTGATGTCGTAATCTTCAACGAACACAACGCGGTTGGCGAAACGCGGATCGTGCCGCATGTTGGCGATCGTGCGAATGTAATTTTTGCCGGGTTCGTCCTTGGGATGAGCTTTGCCCGCGAAAATAATCTGCACCGGTCGTTGCGGGTTTCCGAGAAGATTTGCCAAGCGATCTAGATCCGAAAAGATCAAATTCGCCCGCTTGTAAGTTGCAAATCTTCGCGCGAAGCCAATCGTGAGCACGTTGGGATCGAGCGTGTTTCGTGCGGCCTCTACCAAATCGTCGCTTTCCGCACGTCGCGCATTCTGGCGGACAACGCGGCGGCGGACGACCGCGATCATCTGAGACTTAAGCGTGTTGTGAACTTCCCATAGCTCACCCGGATCGACTTTGTGAATTTCGCTCCAGACCTGGGGCTCGCCAACTTGCTCCATCCAGCCGACGGGGAAATAGCGATCATAGACCTGTTTGATTTGCGGCGCAAGCCACGACGAAGTATGTACGCCGTTGGTGATATGGCCGATCGGAATTTCTTCCTCTGCACGCCAAGGCCACAAGTGCGACCACATGCGCCGCGAGACTTGGCCGTGTAACTGACTGACCGCGTTAGCCGCGCGCGAAAGTTTGAGCCCCGCGATCGTCATACAAAACGCTTCATTGCCATTCTGCGGATCCACACGGCCCAAGCTCATCAATTGATCGTGCGACAGCCCGAGTTTGTCACGCAGCGGTCCTAGATGCTCTTCAATCAGTCCGCTTTCAAAACGATCGTGGCCCGCCGGAACCGGAGTGTGCGTAGTGAACACCGTTTGCTGAGCCACCTCGCGCAGGGCTTCGTCGAACGGCAAGCCATCGAACTCGATTCGGTTGGCAATTACTTCCAGCGGGCCAAACGCGCTATGGCCTTCGTTTAAATGATACACGCCAGGACGATAGCCCATCGCCCATAAAGCTTTGACGCCACCAATCCCCAAAACTAGTTCTTGGCGGATCCGCATCCGCTCATCGCCGCCATAGAGTCGACTGTTGAGCTTTCGATCATCGGGCGAATTTCCGTCAACGTTGCAATCAAGCAAAAACAACCGGACGCGACCGACTTGCATCTTCCAGACTTTGGCCAAGATATTTCCGGCGCGCGTCATAATGGAAATCGTCAGCGATTGGCCTTCGCTGGTTGTCGCGGGTTTGATCGGTAAGTCCTCGACTTTGGTATCGATATACTCTTCACACTGATAACCGTCGTCGTCAAGCAGTTGGCGAAAGTAGCCTTGGTTGTAGAACAATCCGACCGCGACCAGCGGAATGCCCAAATTGCTCGCGCTCTTAATATGATCACCCGACAAAACGCCCAAGCCGCCGGAATAAATCGGCAATGATTCATGAATTCCGAACTCAGCCGAAAAATACGCAACCGGTCGCGAACCCAAAACGCCCGCGTGATTGACGGCCCAACTGGGACGCCGCTGCATGTAGTCTTTCAATTGTCGATAAGCGTTGTTGATCCGGCTGTACAAAACCAATTCCGCCGCGCGTTGATCCAATCGTTCGGAAGAAAACTCGCGGAGCAATGCGACCGGATTGTGATCCAATTGCCGCCAGCGAACCGGTTCCAGATCGCGAAAAATCTGCTGTACGTCTGGCGTCCAAGACCACCACAAGTTGCTCGCCAATGCGATGCATTTGTCGAAAAGCTCTTCCATCGGGGTTCGATGGTTGGTTTCACTGGATGATAGAGCGTCCATTTGTGATTTAACCGGGCCCACGAATGCGATCCTCCGCAAACAACGTGACAAAAAACAGGTGGGAAAAAAGCGGCGTGGTTCGCAGTTTATAGCATTTCGTCGGCAAACGAAATTGCCGTCGACTCAGTTTTCCGGAATCGGCTCATTTGCAATTGGTTTACAGCAAATATCGAAACATTTACGGCGCGGCAAAGTGAAATCTTCGCGGGGTTAGGAAAATCGGGGGAGTTCCAGCGATTATCAGGTCTTGCCTCGTGCGATGGCTTCCGGGCTAGCGAGCGTGCGCAACCAATATTCGTAAGCCTTTTGCAACGCGATATTGAGCAGCGTTCCAGGCAAGTGATTCCCGAGTACTGAATCGCCCGCTGGAAAACCGGTCAGCAGTTCCAGCGCGTCGTATACGTTGTCGACGGCATACACGTGAAATTGGTTCGCTTGTGCGGCTTCGACGATGTCCTCGCGAAGCATTAGATCGCCCACGTTCGATCGCGGAATGACGACCCCTTGAACGCCGGTTAAACCAAAATATTTGCACACATCAAAAAAGCCCTCGATCTTTTCGTTGACTCCGCCGATCGCTTGAACACTGCCGAGCTGGTCGATCGCGCCGGT
The DNA here is from genome assembly GCA_031376585.1 of Planctomycetota bacterium. Classification (GTDB taxonomy): domain Bacteria; phylum Planctomycetota; class Planctomycetia; order Pirellulales; family Pirellulaceae; genus JANMEB01. The sequence goes on from JANMEB010000039.1 coordinate 11,733, forward strand.
GATCGCCAAATTCTGGCGGATCGGTACGCTGGTCAACGCGCTCAACAAGCAACAGATTTCCGCACACGATGCAGAGTCGCCGTCGATGCCGCCGTAGCTCTGCTCGAAGGCCAATGAAGCGCTGAATGCCAATGGATGATCGGTACGCAACAAATGCCGCAGCAAGCCGCCCAAGATATAAAATCCTTTTGTGTGAATCGTGCCGGAAAGCCGCGCCGAGCCTTCGATGTCGATCAATCCGGCGCGGCCGGCTCCGATGGTGGCCGTGATCCGAGCCGGAAAGCCAAACGTCAGCGGCCCGGCTTGCATCACTGCTAGACCGTTGATTTGTCCGACGGTCGAACCGCTCGTTTTGACTTGGATCGTGCCGTCTTCCATCAGTTCTTGGAATCGGCGCGTTGGCAGATTGGCGCGGCGCTTGGTTCGCTTGATCGCCGAACGAACGTGTTTTCCAGTGACGATGGAATTGGATTCTTGCGTTGCGAGAAAAGCGGCTTCGCGTGCGATGTCCGCGATGCGGCCAAACCTCGCGGTCAACTTGGCATTGCGCGCCACGACACGGGCCCCATGCTCCGCCAAAGCGCCAACGGCTTCACGATCAAAGTGCGGCAAGCGTTCGTCGTACGACAATCGCGATAAAACGGCCGCATACTGTTGCACGCCCGAATCGCTGCGTTCGATTTCGTTTTCAAAATCAGCTAGAACCTTGAACAACTCGCGAAAATCCGCGTCGTAATGATCCAAATAATGGAACGTCGCCGCGTCTCCAATCAGGATCACTCGGACGTTGATCTTGATCGGTTCGGGCTGCACGACCACGAACGGGCGCATCCAACCGACTTCAGGCGGAACGATTTCCAGCGATCCAGTGCGCAGCGTTCGCATCAGTGCACGCCATGCTCCTGGTTCCGCAACCAAGTCGTCGACGTTCAGAATTAAAAATCCTTGGTCCGCATTCAGCAATGCGCCACCGCGAATCCCGCGATAGTCGGAATAAACGCCCCCTTCGGGACTCGATTTGGCTTCAACCGTCCCCAGCAAGTTCATCAGGCTGGGAGTGATCTCCTGCACGACTGGCCGCGACATCGAAGGGTCGTGTTCGAGCACGATGTTAACGCCATAGATCTCAGTCAAGTCAGCGGCCTCACTGTCGTCACTCGACGATTCGAGATGATTCTCAATCGCGTCGTCGACGATTTCGCCAATGAATTCCGCAACGCCAGTTCCCGGAAAGTCCGCGATGATACTCTGAGTTAACTCGGTTAACATTTCGCGTGACGATTTTTCATTAAACACTTTGACGCGCTGGGCCGCCTCGCGATATAACTCGTTGACCTGGCGACCGATCGCCTGCAAACGCCGACGAAATTCCGGAAAGCGAGCTTCAAACTGTTCGATTTTTTCTTTGGAGATCTCGCCTTGTTTGCCCAAGGCCCGAAATTGTTCGGTTGACACGGGCTGTCCGCCAACCACCGGCAAAATCGCGGGCAGGGCCAATTCGCCCTGCTGGACCGTGGTCAACGTCATTTCATTTTTGGCCAAGTCTTCTTCTAGCGGATTCGAAAGCGATTGAGCCATTTGCTGAAAGTCCTCCTTGATGGCTGTCCGCTGCGAAGCATACAGCTCCGACTCCAGCGACTTGATCAGGCCCCCTTGAATGAACTCGGCCAATGCTAATACGCGGCGTCGAAAATCCCGCGCCGTTCCGGGCGCTAGAGTTATTAAACGCGGCCGCTCGGGGCGCTTAAAGTTATGCACGTAACAATGGTCTCGCTTGTTCGAAGTCTTGAGATCAAGTTCTGTTAACAACGACCGCACCAAGAGCAGCCGACCGGTTCCGCGCGATCCGCGAACGTAAATGTTCTGGCCCGGAGCGTCGCACAATATTCCGAATCGCAATGCCTCCTCCGCCGTCGCTTGGCCAAAGACTTCGGTCGCGGGATCAACGTCCGCCGTCGTTTGAAACTTCAGCTTGTTGACGTCGAATCGCCACCGTAATTGGTCCGGCGGAACTTGAGACCGTTGAAGTAATAACATGCGGGACTTTCGTTGACTTTTCCGAATCCGAAGACAAATGCTGTTGCGCAAAACGCATAGCGTGAGCGCCGACCGATACTCTGTGCTAGCCCGAATCGCACTTACTTTTCAATCCCCCATGGCAAGGGAGTGGTATTGAATCCGCGTGGACGATGCGCGCCTCCGGTTTTTCCTTGCTGTGCGGTTGGAACGAAGCTGCCTGAAATATCGACAAGCTAATTTTTTCCAGTTGTATCGCCGATGTACAAGCACATGGGCGATTACCCGAATTGAATCGCTACATCGATCGCGTATCCCCGCGTTCTTTCGACGCCGCCTTCGACCCGGTCTATCGCTCCATTGAAGTCAATGGACCTGGCCCGGCCCAGTCCTGATACAAGGAACTCAAACATGAGATCGTTAAGCCTTTTGGTCCTTTCACTGGTTGTGGCCAGTGCCCTGTCCGGCTGCTGCACGCAATCCTGCGGCGGTGGCCGTTGCGGAAGCTGCTCCGTAACTCCCGATTGCGCGACTGACTGCGGAAGCCCTTGTCGATCTTGCGGTCGTCACGGCGATTGCGGTTGCACCGCCGGTGCGCGTCCTGGTTTACTCGATCGATTGGCGACGCACTCCGGCCGCGCTTCGTGCGACGGCGGAAATTGCGGCGGCGGTTGCGGACACGAACATTGCCGACTGCTCGGCGGCGGCTGTCGCCAATCAAGTGGCGCCAGTGGCGAAGCAAGTAGTGGTTGCAGTTCATGCGGCGATCAATCTGGAAGTTGTGGCTGTGGACATGAACGTGGCGGTCTGCTCTCCGGTCGCTCCCATGGAATGCAATCCTGTAGTTCATGCGGCGATCAATCTGGAAGCTGTGGCTGCGCTGACCATTCGCGACCTAGCCTGATGAATCGAATGGCCTCTCGCTCCGAAACAAGTGGTTGTGGTTGCGATTCGTGCCGTTCGAACGGTGGTCGCTTTCAATTTCGTGACCGAGGTAACGCTTGCGGCACTTGTGGTGATCAAACAGGGAGCTGCGGTTGCGGCCAAGGCCGATCAGGCGGCTCGATAGGTTCGGGCGGTCTATTCGGCGGCGCTGGCCGTCAAACAAATTGCTCAAGTTGCGATAACGGTTGGGGAGCAAACAACGGCGGCGGCTCAAGCAGTGGTTCCGGTGGATACAACGACGGCACGGGCGGCATGGGTGCAGGATACGGCGGCGGTCTTGCGGGCGGCCCCGGCACCGGAATGGGCGGCGGCGTAGCACTGGCTGGCGGCCTACATGGCGGACATAATATCGGCTGTGGCCACAACGGCTGCGGTACCGGCGGTCGCTTATGTGGTCAGTGTAGACTCCGTTCGATGTTCAGCTTGCGCGGTCACGCTGCAGCCAACAATCCCTATGGCGGCATCCCACATACTCCGAATGAGCAAATGGTTGGCCAAGGTCCAGAGACGCCGACCTACGCGTATCCCTATTACACGACTCGCGGACCACGCGACTTCTTGGTTCCGAATCCACCAAGCATCGGCTATTAGTCGGACAGCTCCACTTTTTTGTTTAACGCCCAGCCGACCGGCGCCGGCTTATCCAGTGCGTACCGGCGCCTACCGGCTGGGCGTTAAACGAGTTGCCTTAATATCACACTCCCAAAGTGGCGATTTACCTTTAGTCAACAATAAATGAAATCACGAAAGCCACGGCTTAAATGCTGTGGCTTTTTCGTTTCTTGTTCGCCCTCCCACGTATTTTTTGAAACTCGCGATCGATCGAAACCCTCCGACTGATTGGGTCAACC
>JANMEB010000054.1:0-1834 GCA_031376585.1 Planctomycetota bacterium
TCAATGCTGATGCCCTGCGTGAGGATCGACTGCACCGCCGGATTTGTTCTTGAGAGCCATTTGCATTCGATGAGCCGATTTGAGCGCGGCGACATCACCGGGATAAATCGAGCCATCGTTGGCGATTACCACATTCGTTTGGTCGCGATATTTGACATGGACGGCAATCCGGTCGAAGTGGTCTCCGTTTTGTAGAAACACAAACCAGTCCGCGCCATCCTTGACGGCGGCGTCGACGGGCAGAACGATTTGGTCGACCCATTCCTCAACCGGCACTCGAATCTGTAGTCGTTGACCGGGTCGAAATTTCCACGAAACAAAGCGTTGTTTTTCGTTATTCGTTTCATCGCGCACGAGTTCGTTCGGCAAGTCGACGAAAAAGGAAAGGGCTCGGGATTCTGGGTCAATTGAGTTTTCGACAAAGGCCAGTTTCAGATTTTCAAGCGTTCTTTCGGAGGCCTCTTCCGAGAAGACGGCGGTCACCGACCAGCCGTTGGTGGTCGCGGCACCAATCGCGCCGCTATCTTTTTCAAACGCTTGCCCTTCGATGAACAGCCGAGAAAAATCTACGAGCGTACAAAGTTGATCGCCGGCTGAGACCGCTTGGCCCTTATGGACGTCGAGATGTTCAATAATCAAAGGTCGAGGCTCGCCAGACTCTTCTTGAGGCTGATGGCCGTACGAAACCGGCCTGACATTTTTCATGCTGAGTCTTAATTCTTCGCCCTGCGCATGTTCGTCGGTGCTGGGTGCCACGATTTGCAAGTCACGCAGCAGATGGCGTTCTTCGGCGATTCGATCGACTTGCCCGTCCGAGAGACCATGAAGTTTGAGCGCCTCACGCTGTGCATTAAGCCGCGCCTCCAATTTTTCTTTCGCGTAGCGTCTTTCAAGCAACGTTTTGCCTGAGACCGCGCCGCTTTGTGCGACTCCTTCCAAGCGAACGATTTCGCGATTTTCAACTTCAAGCTCGCCCAGCAATTGCAGAAACTCCGTTTGAGACGTGACCAACTCTTCGTGGGTGAGGCGAATTTCAAATAGAAGAGTTCCCGGCATGACGGCTTCGCCCGTGACCGCGTGAACGTGAGTAATCACGCCGGTGAGCGGAGTGGATACGTGGATTTGCGTCCGACCTGGTCGAGGAGCCACCACGGCCGGCACCGAGATGGATCGGCGATAAGTGGTCAGTGAGATGGGCCGCAGAAATTCCGGCGTCAGACCCAAGTTGCTTCGGGCTTGAGGCGACAACTCCAACGACTCGACCGAATTGTGGGCATGGGCTTCTGCCTCGGCCTCAGAAGCTTTGGGGCGAGTCGCGGCCATCGTGCGATCGATCCATTGAGAAAGCGGCGGCCACCAGCGCTGGTACGTCAAAGCAGCGCCGACTAGCAACGCGAGCATTCCGATCAAACGTATTCCCCTCCATGGAATCGCTGGAAACTTGAATTTTGTTTTCATGAGCGGGTTGAGAGTCGAGAGTTGAGTGTTGAGATTAGATAGGCGCACGGGCGAAAGAATCGGTCGACTACGACGCGGATGCCTTGGCAACTGACGTTATGGCAATGGCCAAGTAGTAAGCGACGAGGGCAATTAGAGTTGCCAAGAATTGAAGAGCGCGCAGCGCAAGCCCACCGACTCGACCGAGCCCTGCGGAAATCTGCCGATGGAATAGCGATCGCCGCAAGTCAGCGCAAGCAATTTGGGCGAGTCCGAAAGAAACAATAGGTCGACGACGAATGTAGACGCTTCGGGAATCGACGTGCCGACTGTGAGGTTGTAGATGCACCGTCCATGGTCGCATTGATCGACGGGCAAGGTTTGATCTATGGGGCAG
>JANMEB010000070.1:0-13040 GCA_031376585.1 Planctomycetota bacterium
TCCATCCGCAAAACGCTGGGACGAATCATGAACGAAGCCAGCGTTCACGACTACTTTGACATCCGCATTATCTGCGAATCGACCGGCATCTACCACCGACGACTGCTGCAGTTGGCCAGCAGCCAGGGGATGCGAACGGCGCTGGTCCACGGCGAGGCAGTCGCCAAATTCCGCGCGATTCAAAGTAAGAAAGAAGCAAGAAAGGTGTCAAAGCAAGAAAGGTGTCAGGAACCGAATCTTGACTCAAAAACAACGGTTCCTGACACCTTTTCTATTCGACTATTGTCCGACGAAGTAGTTGCTGGCGGCGATATCGATGACTTGACGGTTGAGGCGGCGCGGTTCGCAGTGGAATTCGCAAAAGTCTTTCGCGTGCAAGAGCAGATCGGGAATGTGGCAGAAGCGTGCTGGTCGTTTAAGCTTGCGATAGAATTTTTCCACCAAATGTAGAAATCCGTCCGGCTCGACTTCGAATCCCATGGCTTTGGCTTGGATCTCGAACAGGTCGGCGAATTGCTTTTCGGTTGGGCTGGGAATTTCGATTTTGTAATGAATGCGCCGCAAGAAGGCTTCGTCGCACAAGTCAGCGGGCGACAAGTTCGTGGAAAAGATCAGCAATTGATCGAAGTTGACTTCGATTTGGCGACCGCTGGGCAAGTTCAAAAAATCATGCCCCGTCTCCAACGGCACGATCCATCGATTGAGCAATTCCACCGGCGCGATGCGTTGACGACCAAAGTCATCGACCACCAAGCAACCGCAATTGCTCTTGATGTGAATCGGTGCTTCGATAATTCCCGTGACGCCACTGCGGACGGCTTCGAGATGCTTTAGGGTTAGTTCGCCGCCGACGACAATCGTCGGGCGCTTGATTTCAACCCAGCGTTCGTCGATTTGCTGAGGGGAAAGGAGGGATGTGGATTTTTCGGACTTCACTTCTTCGTGCACCGTCGAATCGAACATGCGAATCATTTCGCCGGAGACCGTAATCGTGCGCGGAATCCAAATCGTGTCATCGTGGGCTCGAATCGCGCGTTTGGCGATACTGGTTTTTCCGTTTCCCGGATCGCCATACAACAGGACGCTTCGACCCGAATGAATGGCTTGACCGATCTGGCTCATGACCAGGTCGCTAATCATCAATCCCTGCATCGTGTTTTTGATTTCAGCAAAAACAATCTTGTTTCGGCGTTGCGACTGTCGGCTAACCGATTTGCGATAATCTTCCAATGCCACGGGCGCAGCGCCGCAATACGTATTGTGACCTAACATCAATCGTGCTTGCTCGAGTCCTTCTGGCGTAAGGAAATAGACATAGTCATTGACTATCGCCGAACCACGATAGGCGACGAGCATTCGACGCTTCAGGTCGGCCAGAACCGGCTCGATCACTGAAATATGGAGTTTGAGTTGCTTGGCGACTTCTCGCCCGGATTGCGCGCCGCGCGTGAAAAGGTATTTCAGAATCAGGGGCAGGACGTCGTTTTCTTCCAGTCCGGCCTCTCGCAGGGTCAAAGGTTGCTGCGGAATGAATCGCCCTTCTACCGTTGAAGGGTCTTCAGTGACTGGAATCGTAAAGAAACCGGGCGCTGTTTCGGACGTCGTAATGGAACCGCTATCGAATGCTGGTGTGTTCATGGGGCATCAATTTGTCGTGAGTAGGTCTGTTGAAACGCTGAGGATCGGAAACGCGCTATTGAACTGCCTTTGGGCCAAAAAACAAAACCCCGAAGAGCAAGGTCAGTTCCCAATTTTCTCCGAATCCGCTGCGGCGGACGCGAATTGGCGTCAGACCGCGGCAGTTTTTCGTATTGGTTCTCAAATAAGTAACTGTATAGGGTTTCGGCCCGCGCGGTCCTGAACTCAATGACCAACCGTAGTTCTTGTCAACGCGTTGGAGCGAATTATTGATGAGTGATTTTCCGTCTGACACCGCTGGCGAGCGAATAAGCCTAACAATCGTTTTTTTCGGAAGGGCCAAAAAACGGCCGGGAGAAAGGAATGGAAACTAACGACTTGGACGACTGGAGCAAGCCACAATTGAGGACAAAACTGTTTGCCCCGGACTTACTGCGCGACAACCGTCCATGATTCACGTTCGCCAACTTTGCAAGCTTTACAGCGACATGAATGGCGATTTCGTCGCGTTGGATCGCGTAAGCTTTGACGTCTTGCCTGGCCAAGTCTACGGACTGCTCGGACCCAACGGAGCGGGTAAGACAACTCTCTTGCGAATTCTCTGTACCGTGCTGAAGCCGACATCGGGCACGGCGATCCTAAATGGCTTTGATATTTTAGAACAACCGGAGCAAGTCCGCCGCCAACTGGGTTTCGTGTCGACCAACACGGCCGTGTACGACCGGATGACGGGTTGGGAAATGGTCGAGTATTTTGGGCGATTGTATGGGTTGGCTGAAAAGATCCTGGTCCCTCGCCTCGAACTATTATTCGATCGTTTCAAGATGAACGACATGCGAAACGTACTTGGCTCTCACATGTCGACGGGAATGAAGCAAAAAGTCTCCATCGCCCGTGCCATTATCCATGACCCACCGGTTCTTGTTTTTGACGAAGCCACTTCGGGGCTCGATGTTGTCGCCGCGCGGGATGTGCTCACGACGGTGGAGTATTTGCGCGACGCGGGCAAGTGTATTGTTTTTTCGTCACACATCATGAGCGAAGTACGGCGCGTGTGCGATCGCATCGCCATCGTTCACCGCGGTCGCGTCGTTGCTGAGGGAAGTATTAGCGATCTCATTGAACGATTTCGTCAGCCCGATCTCGAAGAACTGTTTTATCAACTGATTGCTTACGGAAAAATCGAAGCCGAAGCTCCAACCGTCGATAGCAACGAATCAATTCGGTAATCGCATGAATCTAAAGACGATCAATTTGGTATTTCAACGCGAACTGCGCGATCAACTGCGCGATCGTCGCACGTTGTTTACCGTTTTGATCCTGCCCATTTTAATCTACCCACTTTTGGGTATGGCGATGCTACACATATCGCAATTCTCGTCCGCGGAACCATGCCGGATTTGGTTGATCGGTGGGGATCACTTGCCCGCAGAAACGCCCTTGATTGCCAATGACCAGTTTTGCAAAGGGCTTTTGGCGGAGTCGGAACGAAGTATCACATTCATCGAATCTGCGAAGCGCGACGATCGTGTTTTGTCCGAACAATTCCAGGAGTGCCTCGCGTCGGGTTCATCTGAGCTGCCCCCGAAGGTGCTTGAATGGCTAAAGCAACAAATGGTCGCCCGCAATTTTGATCTGGCGATCCTGGTGCCGAAAGACGTTAATACGCCCAATGAGGATTCGGCTAGCGCGACTAATATACGGATCATCAAGAATTCGGCTCGGGGCACTTCGGTTACGGCGGCACAGCGTACCCAAGTTGCCTTACAAAAGTGGACGCGAGAATTGATTCTTAAGAATCTTGGTGAACTCGATATCGACGTCAACGAAGTAAGGCCCTTTAGCGTCTCGGTCGATGATGTCGCTGACCAAGCCACGATTTCGGCAATTAAATGGTCGAAGACGCTCCCCTTAATCATTGTAATTTGGGCGCTTACCGGTGCATTCTACCCCGCAATCGACTTGTGCGCGGGCGAAAAAGAGCGCGGCACACTTGAGACATTACTCAGCTCCCCAGCACCGCGATCCGACATTATCGGCGGCAAGCTTTTGACCGTAATGACGTTCAGCATGTTGACCGCAGTCCTGAATCTAGTGAGCCTAGGAATCTCGGCTGCGCTTCTCGTTGGTCCATCGACGCATTCAAGCTTCCTCGGCCAACAATTGGGAATTACACTTCCGCCATTGTATGTTTTGCCGATTCTGCTGTTGGCACTGTTTCCGATTTCGGCCTTGTTCAGCGCACTGGCATTTGCCATCGCCTCGTTTGCACGCAGCACCAAGGAAGGCCAATATTATTTGATGCCGCTGATGATGTTGACGTTTCCACTACTGATCATCCCGATGTTGCCGGGAACGCACCTAAATATGGGGACATGCCTCATTCCCGTAACCGGACTCATCTTGTTATTGCATTCCATCATCGAAGGTAATATCGGCACGGCCGCCACTTTTTTTGGCCCAGTTTGCGCCGTGACCCTGATCGGATGTGGCTTGGCGCTCAAGTGGTCCGCGTATCAGTTCAACGATGAATCGATTTTGTTTCGCGCCGCCGACCATATTAGCTTCCGAGCACTAATCAAGCATTGGTTGAAGCGCCGCACGGAAACGCCGACCGTGACTTACGCTGTGTTGTGCGCGGTTGTAATTCTCATCGCCAAGTTCTTCAGCACGTTTATGGCAATGCCCCAAGTCGATTGGGGTTCGTTTTGGCGGCAAACCGTTTTATTGCTGATGGTCGCCGTCACTTTGCCTGCAATTGTTTTTGCGCTGGCGACCTGCCGCAAGCCTTGGAAAAGTCTGCGGTTGCAGATGCCGCAGCCGTGGACACTGGCTCTTGCCGGACTCTTGGCGATCTTCATGCACCCAATCTTCGCCGGGCTGACTGATTTGGTGATGACGCTGTATCCATTAAGCGCATCTACGGTCCAAGCCGAAGGCATGATCCGCGACATTTTTAGCGGGGCGCCTGGCTTGTGGGCCGTATTGTTAGTCTTGGCGGTTGCACCGGCCATTTGCGAAGAGCTAGCGTTTCGTGGATTTGTTTTGTCCGGACTGCGTTCGACGCTAGGAAAATTACCGGCCGTGTTAATCACCAGCGTTTTTTTTGGCCTGGCCCACAGCGTCTTTCAACAATCGATCATCACGTTTTTCGTTGGCGTCGTGTTAGGGCTCTTGGCAGTTCGAACAGAGAGTGTCCTACCGTGTATCGTTTTTCATTCCGTCCACAATTCGCTGACGATGCTGTTTGTCAAAATCGACCCCGGCAGCGTGGCCAATTCCGAATGGTTGCGAAAGATCGTCCTCGTTCGCGATGGAGTCTTGATTGGTTACCAGCCAATGGCGGCCACCTTGTGTGGTATTGCGGCATGCGTGTTGGCGTTGATTCTTTGTCGACATCGGGTTGAAGAAACGCTTTGGACTTGGCGTCGCCTGCCCCAAGCGGCTTCGGTGGCCGGCTAGAGATTTGCCAAATCAAGAACCAAGCCTGCCACTGATTCCATCATTGCAGGGTAATGGCTGCATTCTAGAAATGCCCCGGCAGTGCAAGTGACAACCCAATCTAAGATTGAGCACTTGCTCATCCACTAGCCTCGCTGGCCCAAAGCGCTCAAAATTGGGCCTCTATTACTGCTTGATTCGAGGCCAATTGATGAGCGAACGCGAGTTTACCCTTCGGGCAAAGTGGATTTTGCCGGTTGATCGCGCGCCAATTGAAAACGGCTGCCTCGTCATTCGCGCGGGGCGAATTGAATCGTTGGGGTCCGCAGTTGGCCGAGCCAGCGATCGCGATCTGGGTGATGCCATCGTCTTTCCGCAGTTCGTTAATTCGCACACGCACCTTGAGTTTAGTTACTTGAAGACGCCACTCGGCGAACCGCGTTCAAGCTTTGCGGCATGGATTCAACAAGTCATCTCAACGCGGCGAGCACTTGCTGGCGAAGCCTTCGTCGCGCAAAAACATCTTGCCATTCAATCCGGCTTGGCCGAGTCACGATCACTAGCGATCGCCGCGATCGGCGAGATCCATTCGCTTCCCGACTGCACTGAATCCTATCGCGACGCCCATCCTGCGTGTGTCGTTTTCCATGAACGGTTGGGCTTGGCAGCCGCATCGATTGCACCGACCGTCGCTGCCCTCGATGCGGATTTGGTAAAAAGTATTGCAACAAACGCAGGCTACCGCGCTGCCATTAGCCCTCACGCTCCGTACTCGACGCATTTCGAATTAGTTCGTCAGCTTGTCGGGCTGGCGAATCGGCACCAACTCCCTGTGGCAATGCACTTGGCAGAAAGTCGTGAGGAAGTTGAATTATTGGCGACCTGGCGCGGGCCGCTGCGGCAGATGCTAGATGATTTTGGAATCTGGCAGCCTGGCGCAATTCCGCATGGCATCCAAATACTCGATTATTTGCGACTCATTGCGACGAGCCCGCGCAGCCTTGTGATTCACGGTAACTATTTGACCGAAATTGAAATGGATTTCGTCGCAGCCAATCGAGAGCGAATGTCGCTGGTTTTCTGTCCGCGAACGCATACTTTTTTTGGGCATGACCGTTATCCATTGCAAGAAATTTTGCGACGGAGAATTTCTGTGGCGATTGGTACCGATTCGCGTGCGTCCAATCCAGACTTGAGCGTTGCAAGCGAAATCGCGCACGCCGCTCGACAATTCCCTGATGTCGCACCCGAGACTTTCCTGCGCATGGCGACGCTCAATTCAGCGCAGGCCCTTGGACTCGAAAATGAATTCGGCACGCTTGGGCCGGGTATGCAGGCCAATCTGGCAACCATCGACGTTCCCAACGGTTCGCGCGGCGATCCGCTTCGAATTTGGCTAGAAAATATCGAACAAAGCCGACCGCTCTAAAAACTGGAGTCGGTTCGTCGTCATTCGCGGACGATGCGCCGACAAATCAAAGCCCGGGGCTGCGAAGCGACCCGCGTCAGAACTAGCGTAAGCGACTTTGGCCCATCCGATTTGATTTGCTTGAAAGGCGACAAGTCGATGCCAACCAGTCCGCGCGTCTTGATCTCGAAAACGCCGTGACCTCGAGCATTCAAAATTGGTTCAATGGCCGATGGCCTAAGCTGAACCGTTTCAAGAATCTCAAAACAGCTTGCGAGCAAAGTCTGTTGCGGCCGGTCCGTCGTTAGGTAGACGATTTCGGGCGAGAAGCGAAACCCGTTGACCTCGGCCGCCAATTCCCAAGTCAACTCGGCGGCCAAGACCGAGGCGTGCGGCTCGATTAAGTACGTGTACAGCGATTTCAATTCGGGTGGCGCCGAACGACCTGAGCCTTCAACAAGTTGATCGTGCGAACTTCCGTCGTTGGCAATCACCGTGGCGGCTCGGCGACCGGGATTGAGTGCCAGGTCGCCACTCCAAACGATTTGTTGTTTGCACTCGCCGCGGTGGCCGATCCATTCGACTTGGCAATCGCGATACCATTCGTCGGGCAGGCGCGTGGCCGGTGCCAACTTGATTGCCGCAGCAGGGACTTGCCGCCGAACTTGATCGATCACGGACAAGCCTGGTTCGAAGAATTTCAAATCGACAGTTCGCGTGCTGGATGGCCGCCGATCCGGATCCAAGTGTATGCGTTCCTGTGGATCAAACTTTGCGTTTTCGACGCGGGCACAAACGACATTATTCGCATCGCCTCCGTTGACTCGGCAATTGTGCGCCGCACAAAATGCTGCTATCGGGTCTTGATCGATGCCCCGCGCGGCACCACGTCGCGCGAGCGCGATCAAATCGCCCCCGATTCCGCAACACAGATCACATGCAGGATGATCGCCGAACCGAGCGGCCTTGTAGTCCGCGATGATTTCGCCCGTCGCTTGGGCCAACGCGCGAGCCGTAAAAAGCATTGCGTTGGCTTGCGAAAATTTTTCGGCCGCACGCCGACGCAAACGAGCTTGTTCGAGTGCGGCAGACGCTTTCTCCGGCCCAAGTGATCGGCGCAACGCCGTCAGAATCGTCAATTCATTCAAGCCTTGTTGTAACGCTTGCGAAGTTTGCGCGATCGCGGCTTCGCCAGCCGATTCGGTAAGCCATTGCCAAAGCGACAAGTCGGTAGAGTTGGCCCGCATGATTGGTAACGAATGCGCCTGTTTCAAGGGTTCAGAAAACGAGCGTTTGGCTTTCGATCCGTCGGGCCAGTTGGTTTTTTCGCGTAGCACCGCGCACGTCGATCAATCGTAACTCAATGATCGTGAGAGCAACACCTTCGAAAGTTTCCTTGGACTGGCTTTCTGCCGAAAACAGAAGGTGACGAGCGATGCACACTAGTTTCCGTTCTTCGTTATCGAAGTGCCAGTTTCCAATTTCCAGTTTTTGATAGCCAAAACGCAAAACCTCGAAGCGAGGGGGTCTAGACCCTGGCGGTTTTGCTATTGGTCCAAAGAAGAGCTATCCATGCTGCCACGAAACTTATTGCTGCCTGCGGCGTTTTTAACGGCAATCGGAGTCCCGATGATCGCATTCCGACCCGACGCAAACCCTTTCGGAACTTCCGCGGCGAATTCGGCTTCGGAACTGACGAACATTTTGGGTGGATCGAGCGATCCGATGCTTGAGGGAAATGAGATGATGTTTATTCCCGTCAGCAATTTGGGAGAAATCATTCGCTTTGACGTTTATCCGAATTGGGTCAAGAGTCGCTGGCCGCGTGTTTCGACTGCTCCCGGGTCGGACGGCCTACAAGGCATGCGAGTGTCACTTGTGACCGGCTCAAACACGTGGGACATCAGCGGCGCGCTCACGTATTATTTTGACGAAAATCAACGCGTGCAGCGAATTGCGTTGACCGGAGAGACGGGCGATGCCACACAACTCGTCAAGTTCCTCGTGGACAACTATCAATTCAAAGTCCACCAGACGCAGGCCGCAGGACTTTTCACGGCGACCGCGCAGCGACGGATGTACGGTGTTCTCAAGCTTGAGAATCCAATCGTCATTTCTGCCGACGAACCGAACCGACAAATCCGCGTCATCTTGGAATTGAATCGACCCGATGGAAAGCTACCAATCAGCCAAGCGACGATCAACAATGTCCAAAGCACGCGGTACTAGTCGCCGAAGGTCGCTTGACGTGGCGACACTGAATACAATGAGTCGCCGAACACAAGCATTTGACGATTCAGTCAAGACCGGAAGCAAATCAAGCGTGACAACTCGAAAACGCTCGTAATCCCCGGCGACTTCCGGTTTCGCAGGCCATCATTGCCCTAGCCGCTCAAATTTCACGAGGAATTTCGGGGAGGCTCTTCGTGCGTTGAAATTCGATTCGCGAAGCATCGACAGTTTTTCCACGCTGCTTTTATTTGATCGCGAAAAAAACGTCGCCCAGAAAAAAGTTTTTTGCGAATGGCGCTCGCTAAAATCGCGGGTTTTCGCCGATGAATTTTTTTTGTTGCACAATTTTCCTGAGGGTGATTTGACAATGGTGCTAGCGGCTCTAGAATCGGCGTCTCAAACGTGTCGAACACAGGCCGTTTTCGGTTTTTCATTGAAATAGAGCCACCCCTTTTTCCTCTCAAAACTCTCGCAACCGCTGGTCGCTGCTGACGGTTTTTCAGATTTGTCCAAGGATCGTTGTGCGCGCGTGGAACGCGTTAGGATGTGACTCCCTTGTTTACGGAAATCAACCGACAATTCACGGAATCACTCGCACAACGGATCGGGCGACACCGATTCGAATTGTGGTTCACGGCACCCCATGGGATATCCGTCGCGGACGGTAGAATTTGCGTCATTGCACGAGATACATTTTCGCTAGGTCGAATTCGGGCTCAATTCGACGACGACTTGCGATCCATGCAACGCGAACTTGGCGGAATTCATGACGACATCAGTTACGAAGTTACCCAGCCTTCCAGTGTCACTGCCGACCACTCCGTTGCCGACCCAAAACCAGCAGCGCCTCCGACTTGCAAATCGACGCGACCGATCGGTACCAGCCGACCTCGCACGAACGACGATTCAAATTGTGCCGGAGCCTCGCTTTCGAGCGAGAGTGTCGCCGCGCTGAACGATTTCGCTTTCGGCCAAAAAAATTTGCTTGCCGAGAACGCGATCAAGCAAATCATTTCCAAGCCCGGACAAATTTCTCCATTGTGTTTGCACGGGCCGGTCGGATGCGGCAAGTCGTCGCTACTCAACCGAGTCGTCCAAGCTTGCCGTGCCAGCAGTCTGCGTCCACGTGCGATGTTTGTCACCGCGGAACAATTTACATCGCAATTCCTTGAAGCACTCAACGGGCGCGGTGTACCCGTATTTCGCCGCAAGTACCGCGAGCTGGATATTCTGGCAGTCGACGACCTGCAATTTTTGAATAACAAGGCCGCGACCATAAGCGAGTTTCAAAGTACCGTCGATCAGTTCTTGCGCGATGGCAAGCAAATCATGTTTGCAGCCGACCGCCCTCCCGCAGAACTTGGATTTCTATCACCCGAATTGAGGAACAAACTTTCGAGTGGCTTAGTCTGCCGATTGAGTTATCCGTCTCAAGCTGGTCGCAGCGAGATTTTGCAACGAGGTTGTGAATCCCGATCGCTCAAAATTCCGAGCCAATTTGTTGGGATGATTGCCGAGCGGCTCAGAGGCGATGTCCGACAACTATTGGGAGCAGTAAATCGTCTGCACGCCGCCCATCTGTCGCAGATGGATTTGCAAGTATGGGCGACCATTCAGGATTTGTTGCAAGATTTATTTCAAGCCAATCATCGCCCAATTTCGATTGAGTCGATCGAGCAAGCGGTCAGCGATGTCTGCGGTGTTGCCACGGCGGAACTTCGATCGCCCAAGCGGTGCAAGCGAATCAACGTCGCGCGGAACTTGGCCATGTGGCTTTCGCGCAAACACACCGGCAACGCTTTTTCGGAAATTGGTCTGCACTACGGTGGACGGAGTCATAGCACGGTTATTTCCGCACAGCAAAAAGTCACCCGCTGGCTTCAATCCGGCGAAACGATTCCGCTGGCATCTACTGCAAGCTGTTCGGCGGTCGACGCGATCAAACGGATCGAAGCGAAACTTCGCGTTGGATAGGAAACGGGTTCGCCGCTAGCGAACTTGGTTAGCAAACCATTCTTGGGGCGCAGAGTCTGCGTTTCGCTTAACTTCGGTCGTTCCAAAACGGCTGAAATCCGATATTACTATTGGATCGTCGAATGGATTCGATTTCCGGCCCGATTTTCCAATCGTTCATTCGAACGAATAGCCGGATAATCCGCGCGAAAAATTCCTCTTGAGTGACGCCCTCGTATGACTTTCTTTCTTCGCGCATTGCTTTTGTCGCTCCGCTATAAATGGAGCATCGCAGGGGCGGTCCTCAGTTCCGTCCTGATCGCAATGTTGTTTAGCGTCAGTCTCACGACGGTTTATCCGCTAGTCACCGTCATTTCGACTGAGCAAAAGACGATTCCCAACTGGGTTGATGATCGGATTGAACAACACGATATCGATCTTGCCCAGCTACAACAACAAGTTGCTGAACTTGACGCAAAGCCTAACGAGAGCGACGCCAACCAACTGCGAAAAATTCGATCGGACCTAGTTAGCGAGCGCCGCGCACAAGCGTGGACTTTGTGGCTCAAGCCGTACGTTGATCGCTACTCACCCCGAACGCCGTTTGCCACGATCGTGGTCATCATGGTTTGGCTGTTGGCGATTTCCGCGATCAAAGGGGTCTTTCTGGTGCTGAGCGTGATCCTGGTGTCACGCGTCGCCAATCGGACGATTTGGGACATGCGCCGCATTTACTTCCGCAAAGCACTCGAGCTTGACCAGCGGCGCATTGATCTGATCGGCACGTCCAATCTGATGACCCAACTCGCCCACAACATTCAGATGATTAGCGCGGCATTGGGAATGTTTTACGGCAAGATGCTGCGCGAGCCGCTGAAAATGCTGGCCTGTTTGATCGGCGCGGCGATGATCTCGTGGAAGCTGTTGCTTATCTCGTTGATCGTGATTCCGTTCGGGGCTTTTTTGGTTCACAACATCTCGCGCCGAATGAAACGAGCTTCGCTCAAAGAAGTCACCGGTATGGGTGACGTTTATCAAACCTTGATGGAGACATTTTCTTCGATCAAAACGGTTCGCATCTTCAATCGCGAGCAGACTGAGCGAGTTCGCTTTAAGGAAAACACTGGCACGCTTTATCGGATGTCGCAGCGGATTTCGCTGTATGATTCGATCCTGCGGCCTGTCGGTGAAATGCTGGGAATTATCTCGATTTCCATGGCGACGTTGGCGGGTGCGTATTTGGTCCTCAACCAACGAACGGACTTGTTTGGAATTGAAATCTGTAAAAAGCCGATGTCCGCCAGTAGCTTGATGATGTTTTACGCATTGTTGGCCGGTGCGAGCGACCCGGCGCGAAAGATGAGCGAAATTCTTAATGTGCTAGTGCGCGGCGGAACGGCTTGCGAAAGCTTGTTCAAAATGTTCGACCAGACACCCGCGGAGACGACCCATTATGATCCAACGATAAAAGTACCACTGCATCAACAGCAAATCGAGTTCGACAATGTATCGTTTTGCTTCCAAGCGAACCACAAAGTCCTCAAACAGATTCGTCTGACGATTCCGTTCGGCCAATCGGTCGCCATCGTCGGCGGCAACGGCGCAGGGAAAACGACGCTCGTGAATCTGCTGGCGCGATTCTACGATCCGAGCGAAGGGCGAATTCTGATCGACGGCGTCGACTTGACCAAGCTGAACCCCAAAAAGCTGCGGCGGCAGATGGCCTGGGTGACGCAGGATTCGGTTCTATTCAAAGGAACCGTGCGGGCGAATATTATGTATGGTACCCGCGCGTGCAGCGAGGAGCAGTTCCTCAAGGCCGCCGCGCTTGCCCGTGTCGACGAATATATTGGCCAATTGCCCCAAGGCTACGACACCGATGTGGGAGACGGTGGCGGTCGACTTTCGGCCGGGCAGCGGCAGCGAGTAGCCTTGGCGCGCGCGATCGTGGCGAATCCGCGAATCCTGATCCTCGACGAAGCGACCAGTCAGCTCGACGGCCACACGGAACAGCTTGTACACGATTCGCTTCGTCCGTTTTTGGCGGAGAGAACGACGATCTTAATCACGCACCGCCAAACTTCTCTCAAGCTAACCGACCGCGTGATCGTGATGGATCGCGGTAAAGTCGTCTCCGACACGACGACCGACTCCGCCGCTAAAGACTCCGCCGACTTCAGATCATTGTTCGCCAAGTCAGCGTGACGTAAATCTCTCGCGAGATTTTATTGGGGTTTACGGTAAGGGATCGACGCGATCGATGGGCAACAATTGTCGAGCCTGATTCCATGCGTTTTGCAATTCGAGTTGATGTTGGGCTGCCCACTCCATCACGAGGCCGGTTGCGCGAGGCGTTAGTTTTCCTGCG
>JANMEB010000091.1:0-5881 GCA_031376585.1 Planctomycetota bacterium
ATGCCAACGATGGTTTGCCAACAAACGAACCCCGCGGAACTTCCGCCCAATCCGATTGCGGTAGTGGCCAGAATTATTAGTAGCAACGCGACTAAGGAGTGCGCGGCCGCAACCAAACTCGCGGATCCGGTTCCTGGGGCAAGTTTGTTGGCAAACCATCGTTGGCATCCAGCCGGTTGAATCTCGATTCGATCGAGAGAAGTATTACTTGCCTCCAATATCACTTTGAAGCCGCAAACTTGACAGCAAAAATTTTCGCCAATGGCGCCACCGCACTTGCGACAGCGAGACTTGGAATCAAATGCGGAGAATTTCAATTCGCTTTTGGCTGGCGCAGTGGCGACGGAAATGGCTGCCGGTTGCCTACGCTGAGAATCGCTTTTGGTTGGCGTTGTCGGTTGATTCGGGAGCGATGAAATTTCCGACGCCGGGGGAACAAGTGCCCGAATATTGCACTGTGGGCAGACTATGAATTTGGCGAATTGATCGCTGGGGGCGGTCAACAAGTGATTGCAGCGAACGTATTGTTCACTCGATGCATCATAGGAAACGATATTCGAACATCGAAATTGAATCGGCATGAATGGAACAGGCTTGCTTGTGAATTTGGAAATCCGCATGCCATTTTAGTCTAGAGCGAATGAACAAAAAAAGCGGCCGCCAACGCGACCGCTTGGATGATTCGGTTGTGCAATCGTCAAATTATTGGCCGTCGGATTTCGTTTCGATTGCCGCCAAGACTTCGCCAATCACGCGGATTTTCGTCGGATTCGTTTCCAGGTCGGTGTTCACGACAATCTCGTCCGTCAATTGGCCTTCGGCATCGGGGATGACTTCAATTTCCAAAATGTGTAGACGTTTCTTGTCGTTCGACGACTTCACTTTGACCTGAGTGCCGTTGGTTTGTGTACTCGTTACAACGAATTCTTGATCCGATTTTAGCACAATACGGTGTAAGCTGGGCTTGCCCTGTTGCATACGTCCGACGTCAACTACCGACTGAGTTTCAACGAGAGCTTTAACGCGTCCGGAAACCATAACCGGGAACTGTTTCTGAACAACGTCGTTTGTGTGAAGGATGATTTGATCCGAAATCGTACCGGGCGATTGACTCGAATTGAGCTTTACGGAAAGCCGATAGTCAATTCGCATTCCCTCGCGTTTGGTCTCGGCCAGAGCTAGCTCAAGATTTGGATTTGAGCATTCGACTTTGGTAATTTGCCAGTTGCCAGAACCAGCGTACTTGATGTCCACGCTTTTTTCTGCGGACGAGCCTTTTTGAACTGTCGCGAAGTCAACTTGGCCTGGAGTAACGACAATGTCCCGTCGTACATGGCCTTCGGTGTCCAAGTAGACTTCAGCGAATTCAGGTGAAGTTACCGTGACGGTAATCCGCGAATGTCGATCACCCAAAAGTGCCAGCGTGTTGAATCGAACTTGGATTTGGCCTTTTTCACCGGGCTTTACGACCGGCGTAAGAATTTTCGGAGTGGCACACACGCAACTGACTCGAGCGCTGTTCAAAACAATATCCGATTTGAGATTGTTCGTGAATTCGAAGACATGAAAATGCTCCGAACCGCGCGCTACCACGCCGAAACTATGCTTAGGCTGCTGGATGAGCTGCACTGCCCACCCGGGTTGGTACGTCGTGAATTGGGGATAGGACTGCTGGTAAATCGGCTGTCCGTATTGAGCGGATGCATTGGTCAAGCAAAAAAGCGCCAGCGCGCCAATGACTGAGAGTCGCAACATTTTTTGAGTTCCTGATCTTGGTTCATTCGCTACGAGATACTGCAAAAATATAAGCAAAAGCCAAATTGCCAAGTCGGTTCGAATGAAAATACATCGAATTGTACGCTTCGATGGTTCAATTGTTTTCGAAGTTCGTTAATTTCTACAAACTTGATTTAAACAACTGGGTCGACAATTCGTATAAGCCGGTTTGCGCAGGCGATTTGAAGTCCGGCGTCGTCAAGATGGGATCGATTGACCTCGATTCTGCATCGGCAATAACCCAATTAGGCTATTAAGCGTATTCTCGGAGAGCCACTTTGATCCTGCGACGTTCCAAACGCAAAGTGTCCATCGCGGCGAAAACGCAGTAGAGTTTGGGCTCGTTAAAATCGTTAATCGACAAGAGGTCGAAGAAAATTACCCGGCTAGGATTCGAACCTAGAATGACGGAACCAAAATCCGTAGTGTTACCATTACACCACCGGGCAATTTGGGAAGAGTTTACCGTTTCCGCCGCTCGTTCACAACGGTAAACGCAAGCTGTTCGAGCTTGTTGGCGAGGTCGACACTGACGACCCCAACGCTGTCCGGCAGCGACAACTTCATTGGTGCGAAATTGAGAATGCCGCAGATTCCGGCTTGAACCATGCGGTCTGCCACGAACTGAGCGGCTTGGGTTGGAACAGCCAAAATTGCCATTCGAATGCTGCCACGGCGGATGTCGGCTTCGAAATTCTGCATTGGCCTAACGAGGATCCCTCGGAAATCGCCGCCGACTAGTTGCGGGTTGGAATCAAACGCCAGTTCGATTGAAAAACCTTGTCGCTGAAAGCCGCCGTAACCCAATAAAGCTTGGCCCAAATTCCCGCAACCGACGAGAGCTACCGGCCATTGTTGGTCGGTTCCCAGAATCTTTCGAATCTCATTAACCAATTGATCGCAGTGGTAGCCGATCCCCGGGAACCCAAACTGGCCGAAATACGCGAAATCCTTGCGGACTTGTGCGTCGGACAAGCCCAAGCGTTTCCCAAGGCTGCTGGAACTGATCGTTTTCTGGCCTTCGGTCAAAAGTTGATAAAGTTCGCGCAGATACAAACTCAAGCGACCGACGACTGATTTCGGAATACTTTCCGCGGCCTCAGGTTGTTTTGAATTAGTCAATCGTGATGCTCCCTGAAATCCAGATTCCGAGGCATTAGAAAACAAGAGAGGATCAGACCAAAGAGGTTTTGCCTTCCACTATGGGTCTCGAGGTAGCCAACCTTAATTGTAGTCGTCAAAGGAAAATGTCGTTACAAGCGGCTCAATCGTTTCAATTATATTCTTTGGATGAAGTCGGCGTCAGAGTTGCTAAAGTCGCAACTTTACTCTAACGAGCATTCGGAAATCTGAAACATTTCTTCCCATTTTAGCCAATGCCAACTAGTTGCGGGCTATCGTTTCGTGAAATCGAGGTCAGAGCTTGTTTAACTTGCGGGACTCGATTCATCGGGAAAGTCGGAACCGTGGGAACATGCTTCCCACCTTTTGGAGAAATATTATGCGATGCAGGTTTCCCAATTAAACAAGTCTCGCTAATCATCCGATTCTCACGACAGCAGGAGGGTAGAAGCAGACAAGGACGGTTTGCCGTTCCTCTATGTCCGCCGAGTGAGCCGGATGCCGATGGCTTCCAGTTCCCGGTGGGATAGGTCCAGTCAATGGTGCAGGCATGGCGATCGGTTCGCCAGACCAGATGCCGCCTCCAAGGTTAGAAATGTCAGGCTTAGTTTTGGGAGATTCAAAATGAAAGTGGTTCTGAATGTGCTGGCAATGGCAGCAATTGCCTTGTCGGTCAGCACGGGCTGGGCCCAATGTTGTGGCGCAGCACGCTATGACAACTGCGGAACGCAGGCCGGAGCTGGTGTCGTCGTTGACGGTGCCGGAGCTGGTGGAGCAGCCGGTGGAAATTGCAGTTACACAGTAATGCGTAACCGCACCCGCGTCGTATTTGAGCGACAAGAAGTCACTCGATACCGCAATGTGTCCCGAATCGTTCACGAGCAACAACAAGTGCCCGTAACACGAACGGTTCGCGAGACACAATATGAAACAAAGACGTACACGGTACGTCGCCCAGTTCGCGAAACAACTTACAAAACGGTGAGCTACACCGTCCGTAAGCCAATTCGCGAGACGACTTACAAAACGGTGAACTACACCGTCCGTAAGCCAGTTCGCGAAATGCAAACCCGAACGGTTACCGTCAACAATTACCGACGTGTTTCCGAGACGGCATACCGTACCGTTTCCAAAACAATTCGAGTTCCTGAAACCTACACCAAGACGGTTACCGTCCGTGGCGGAAATTGGGAAACCCGAACCGAAGTCATCCCTGGCCGTACGATCACGCATGTGGTCGGCGGATGCAATGACGGCGGATACGGTCGCGGCAATGGTGGATATGGTCGAGGTAATGGCGGTGGATTGGGTAACGGCGCGATTGGCCGATTGCTCTCTCGCATTTGCCCCTGCGGACATCATGGCGGTTGTGGTGACGATTGCGGTTGCGACAACGGTTGCGATAGCGGTTGCGACAATGGCTGTGGTGGCGGTGACAACTGTGGTTGCAGCGATGATTGCTGCGCACCACAAACGGTTTGCTGCAAGTTGCCTGACCGCACGGTTTGCCGTCGCGTTTGGGTTCCAACCTGCGAAACCAAAGAAGTCACTTGCACGCGTTGCCGTTGCGAACGAGTTTGCGAACAAGTTCCTTACACGGTTTGCCGAACGGTCTGCGAACCTTGCCAAAAGGAAATCCAAGTTTGCGTGACTCGTTGGGAATGCCAGACTTGCACCAAGCAAGTTCCTTGCTGCACCACCCGATGGGAATGCGAAACTCGTACTTGCCAAGTCCCGCATACCGTATGCCGTCAAGTTTGCGAAACGAAAACGGTTTGCGTAGCTCGTCGAGTTTGTGAAAAAGTTCCTTATACCTGCACGATCTGCGTTCCGCGCACGATCTGTGAACAAGTTCCAGTAACGATTTGCCCAGCTCCTAGTTGCGGTTGCGACAACGGCTGCTGCGACAACGGTGCTGGAAACGCTTGCTGCGACAATGGCGGAAGCGCCGGTGGCGATGCTTGCTGTGACAATGGCTGCCGTAGAACCCCGATTCGCAATTTGTTGTCGCGAGTCCGTGGCCTGCTGAGCCGATTGCATTGCTGCCATGCGTCTTGCGATTCGTGCGGCGATAGCTGCGGATGCAACTAGTCAACCTGACGATTCCTTATCAGGAAGACATACTGGTCTGAATAGAATAGGTGGCTCGGCCAAATCGGTCGGGCCACCTTTTTTTATTGGCCGCAATCGAATTCGTTTCGTTTAACCCGGAGCTAACGGCGACGGTAGCATCGGCAGCGAAAACGCCGTCGCCGTTGGCTCCGGGGGAAACGATGACACGGCGTGTGCGACGTTTACGCCCCTTTTTCACCGTTCGCATGATTTGTAAAATAAAACTTGACGCCGACGGACGCCGATTACGAAAGACCCGCTCTCGCAAAGGATTCACATGTTGAAACAAGTTCTCACTTTTGTCGCATTGATCCTGTTCGTACCCGCCGGTCTAGCACAGGACCAAAAAACGGTCGACGATCAAACGCATTGCCCAATGATGATCAAAAAGGAAGTTAATGCGGATAGCAAGATCGTCGAGTACCAAGGGATCAAAATTCGGATGTGCTGCGATACGTGCGTGAAGCGGTTTGAGAAATATCCCGAGGCCTATCTCGACGCAAAGTACATTCCGCAGCTTAACGGTATGGAAATTCCCGCTCGAAAAATTTCCCAGCGATATTGCCCCGTCTATCCCGATCGGGTCATAACCGAGAAGGACCCTTTTGTAATATACGAGGGTCGCAAGGTTTACTTGTTCAATAAAGCGGCAGTAAAAAAGTGGAACAAGAACCCGAGCAAATATGCCAAAGCCGATCTTCTGCCGCAGCTTGCCGAACCGATTCCTGACAAAACAGATGAAGTCGGTAATGAGACTACCGAAAACGGTTCCGACGACGACGAAGAGGAAGAAGAAGGCGAAGACGATGACAAAAAAACGACCGATGAAAAAAGTGGCCGCAAGCTCAGCTAGTTGACGCTGTTTTCCAGC
>JANMEB010000100.1:0-27740 GCA_031376585.1 Planctomycetota bacterium
CGCTGCGACATGGTGTTTACTGACTCGAACGCCGAGTCGCCTGACCGTTTTGGGGTTGGATAAACTCGAGGATCCAGGCCAATCGATCGTCGACGTCCCATCTACGCTATGGACAGACAACTTCAGCAACCTTTTTGGCACACTTAACCCAAGACGTCAAAGTACGAAGTGATTAAGTCCGCATAGCATGCGCTTTAAAGCGCAGTTCAAATCAAGTCTTTGGATCGAACACTGTATTAGCGCGTCGATTCGGCCGACTCTGTACTACTTCCAACTTCGTCGATCACCGTGCGCTGGTGGAACCTGGGCAAAACAGGTAACTAAGCTAAGTTAAGAAACAATTTTATGACTTTTTGCTCAAAATAGTTTCGAGTCTCCCGAAAATGGGCTAGGCACTGCCTTTACCGATTATTTAAGGCCGAGAATGTTCGCCTTAAACGACGAACGTCCGTGCCAAAGGCTGAGAATATTGGAAGTTTGCTCCGGCACAAGAAAACAAAATTGCTCCCCGCACTTGTTGGTTGTCGCTGCCTGGCCAACATTGGCTCGAACTTGATTCGCCAACAGCCGCTCGCTGTGCGAAGGAGGCAAAGCGAATTCAAGTTGTTTTGACAAGTGAACCAAACATAGTTGTCCCTTTTGCTGAAAAGGCGTTCGCCGCACAAGCCAGCCTCAAACCTGCTGAACTTGGAATGCCTTGACCCGGGTCGAACGGTTTAGCCCTCACCTCGTTGCTAAACCTAAAAACTGTGTTGCATCGTTGTGTAGACGTTTGCTGTAACCGTGCGGACGGTTCGGACTACGGTTCGCTGACTTTTCCCTTTGAGGAGATTGTTGAATGATTCGTTATAGAAGCATGATGGTTGTGGCGTTCGCATTTTCGATGGCGATGGTCGCGGGTGGCACTCAACTGGCCCAAGCTCAATGCCAAAACGGCAAGTGCTGCCAAAACGGCATGTGCCCTTTGACATCCAACAACGTAACTGTTGTCGGGACATCGACGGCGAATGCGCCGAACTCGAGCTATGTCGTTGACTACAACACGGTCACGAGCGTAGTTTCGCCGATCATCGAAAACACTTCGAACATCATCAGTTATTCGTCCAATTTCCCACTGCCGACGACGATCAACAATTGCGTTGGTTGGTCGTGCTGTGGCTCGAACAACGGGCAGTATTTTGCTCCTGTTCAGACTTGGTCGACTCCATTCCCAACGTACTATCCGACGTCAACGCGTTATCCGTTAACGTCATCGTGCTCAGGCGGCGCGTGCAACCCGCGCTAGTTGCAATTTGGCAAAACGCGAAGCGCGTCTCGAAACCAACATCGAGCCGCGCTTTTTTTGTTGCGCTATCGCCCCTCAACAGACGACCTGGTATCCGTCATAATTTGTCGAGTCCCGTTCTTGGTGCGATTTCTTCATCCACTGATCCCAACTTGTTGCCAAAATGCCGAACCGTTTGGCCGCCGAGTCCAGTCCTTATTTGTTACAGCACGCCAACAACCCGGTGGATTGGCACGCTTGGAACGACGAAGCTCTTGCGCGTGCCAAAGTCGAAGACAGGCCGATTTTTCTGTCGATTGGCTATGCGGCCTGTCATTGGTGTCACGTCATGGAGCACGAGAGTTTCGAGAATCCAGCGATCGCGGATTTCTTGAACCGGAACTTTATCAGCATCAAAGTTGATCGCGAGGAGCGGCCAGATCTCGATCACATTTACATGCAAGCCGTCATGGCATTGCGCGGTGGCGGTGGTGGTTGGCCGCTTTCAGCATTTCTAACTCCTGAGCAAGAGATTTTTTTTGGCGGCACGTATTGGCCCCCGACCTCGCGGCACGGCATGCCTGGATTCGATCATGTGCTCACTCGCGTCCTGGAAGCTTTTCGCGAGCGGCGCGACGAAATTAGTTCGCACGCCAGCGCCGTCACCGCGCATTTGCGTGAATCGCTCGCGGCTGCAGGACCGCCTCTAGCTGCGAATGACACGTTGCTCGTTGGCACAGCTCGAATTCTCGAACGGAACTTCGATTTCCAAAACGGCGGATTTGGCTCCGCTCCGAAATTCCCCCATCCAATGGATTTGACGTTGCTGATGCGGATCCAATCGCGATGGCCCAACAGCGACTCCGGCCGTGTTGTTCGCCTGCGAGAAATGGTTGAACTGAGTCTTGCGCGAATGGCCCACGGTGGAATTTTCGATCACCTCGGCGGAGGCTTTGCACGCTACAGCGTTGATGCCGAGTGGCTTGTTCCGCATTTTGAAAAGATGCTTTACGACAATGCGCTTCTGGCGGGGGCGTACGTCGACGCTTGGCGAGCCTGGGGAGTTGAGTTTTACTCAGTCATCGCTCGCAAAACGCTCGACTACCTCCTACGTGACATGCGTGACGCCGCAGGTGGTTTTCATAGTAGCGAAGACGCTGACAGCGAAGGCGAGGAGGGCAAGTTCTACGTTTGGTCCCATGCCGAAGTTCTCGATACGCTGGGCGAGGATGGCCCAATGATTTGTAAGTTGTACGACGTTTCGTCATCGGGCAATTTCGAGGGACAAAACATTCTTCATCTGGCCCAATCCATGGAGCAATTCGCCCAGAACAGCGGCATCGATCACAAACAACTGCGGACTTTGGCACGAACCGCGCGACAAAAATTACTCGAAGTCCGTAACGGTCGCGTTCGACCCGCCAAAGATGACAAAGTGCTAGTCAATTGGAACGCACTGGCCATTGACGCTTTCGCCAAAGCAGCGATCGCGTTTGATTCCAACGAATATTTGGTTGCCGCAACCGAGAGCGCGGAATTTGTCTGGAGCAACATGCGGGATAAGGCGGGGCGTCTGTTGCATGTGTATCGGCGCGGTTTCGCCAAGCAACCGGCTTTTCTTGACGACTATTCGTTTCTTATCAACGCGTTCGTGTCGCTCTATCAAGCCGGCTGGGACAACCGCTGGCTCGAGCGTTGCAAGATCCTAACCGAACAAATGATCGCGGACTTTGCCGATCCGACGGACGACGGATTTTTTTACACTTCGTCGAATTCGCCCAACTTGCTCGCGCGCTGGAAAGACCTCCACGACAGCAGTATCCCAAGCGGCAACTCGATGGCCGCGGTTTCGTTGCTCCGCCTAGGGTTGCTTTGTCAAAATGAAAACTGGATTGATCGCGGCCGACGCACTGTGGAACGGAGTGTTTCAGGCTTACAACAATCTCCGGCTGCCGCTGCACAAATGTTGAGCGCGGTCGATATGTTGTTGGACGATCGCTTGCTCGTCGTGTTGACCATGCCAACAGACGACGGAATCGCCAAAACAGTTGCGCGAAAATTCCAACGACGCTGGTCGCCGCACCTGGAATTCCTGCTTCACTTTGACGATCGGCCCCTTCCAGACGTTTTGCGCGGGGCGGTGGCAAACAAGCCCAGTATCAATAGCCAACTGACGGCATACCTTTGCGAATCGTTTGCTTGCCGCGCACCTATTGTCGGACTTCCGGCGATCGAGTCCACTTTAGAGAAGTTGCTAATTGAGAGACGAATACTCGCTGATCCCGCGGCACCGAAAACTATATGACACCTGAACAAAAACTTCGCGATTTGAAAATCGAATTGCCACCGGTCCCGAAAGCCGTCGGGTTGTACCAGCCATGCATCATCGTGGGAAATCTTTGCTACACGTCGGGTCACGTCCCGCTAATGCTCGACGGCTCGGTCCTCAAGGGCTGCGTGGGCCGCGACGCCGATCAACAAGCTGGCCAGAACGCGGCTCGACAATGCGGGTTGGCAATCCTTTCAACGGTCCGAGCACGCCTCGGAAGTTTGGATCGCATTAAGCGTCTAGTCAAGTTGTTGGGATTCATAAACTGCACGCCGGAATTCACGCAACAACCTGCCGTGATGAACGGATGCAGCGAACTGATGATCCAAGTCTTCGGACCGGAAGCTGGCGTAGGTGTCCGCAGCGCGGTTGGCACGAACGCGTTGCCATTGGGGATTTTGGTCGAGGTCGAAGCCGTGTTTGATTTGAACGAATAGCTGCGGGCCAGTTGAAGTTTGCTTGTCACGATTCAACCTAAATTCAAATCGACCTAGTTTACGTCGGTTCGTTTCCCTCGCTTTCAAATCGAAATTCACAACGATGACGAACAATAGAATTTTGCTTGATTCTGCGTTGAACCAGTTTCAGTCCGCTCGAAAATACACATTGGCGTTGATCGAAGGGCTCGAGCCGGATCAATGGTTTTGGATGCCCAAGCCGCCAGTGTCCAATGTGGCTTGGCAAATCGGCCATCTTGCCGTGGCCCAGTACGGTCTAATGTTGTTTCGCCAGCGCGGCCGACAAACGGAAGACGCCGAGCTTCTGTCGAGCGAACTCCGGAAGCTGTTTAGCAAAGGATCAAGTCCGCCCGCGGATTCCAAGTCCTACCCGCGGTTCGACGAAATACTTGCGCTTTTGCACCGCGTCAACGACCAAGTCATGCGAGAAACGAATTCGTTTAATCCAGAATCGATGGATGAACTGACCGAGCCGCCTCATGCTGGTCCGCTGACGCGGATGGGATCAATTTTGTTCGCCGCCCATCACGAGATGCTGCACTGCGGTCAAATTGGAATGCTGCGACGAATGATGGGGTTAAGCCCGTTGCGGTAAGCGTCAAGCTCGTGCGGTTGGAGTCACGAACCAAAGCGAATCGGGCACTGACAGAGCCAGTGACACACAGACCAGTCAGGCAAGGTGTGTGAAACACGCCAAAAGTATGGAGCAATTTGCTTGAGCAATCCACTCGTTGAAATTTGTTCGCTTACGAAAAAGTACGGCGAATTCGTCGCGATGGACGATTGCAATTTGGAAATAGCGTCGGGCCAAGTTTTTGGTTTACTCGGTCCGAACGGAGCCGGCAAGACAACGCTGCTGCGAATCCTCATGGGTTTTTTGCGGCCCACGTCCGGAGTCGCAACGATTGGCGGACTCGATTGTTACTCTCAGCGAGTTGCCGTTCACCAGCAAGTTAGTTACATCCCGGGCGAACCGCGTTTGTTTCGCACGATGCGCGGCAAAGATGTGCTGAAGTTTTTTTCACAAGTCCGCCGCGATGGCGATTTCATGCGCGCGACCCGAATCGCACGGCGATTGGACTTGGACCTCGATCGCTGGGTTGCCTTTATGTCGACCGGGATGCGGCAAAAGCTGGCATTGGCCGCTTGTTTGTCGATCAATGCTTCGCTGCTGATCATGGACGAACCGACCGCAAATCTTGATCCCACCGTTCGCAGTGAAGTCATCCAGTTGGTCACCGAAGCTAAATCCGCTGGGCGCACGGTGATCTTTTGCTCGCACGTCCTTTCGGAAATCGAAGAAGTCTGCGACGACGTTGCGATCTTACGCGACGGTCGGCTAGTTCATCATCAATCGATTCACGACCTCAATCGCCAGCATCGACTTCACTGCGATCTCAACGTATCGAATTGCGAATTGCCAAATAACATTGCTGGCGTCTCATTCGAAAGAAATGGCAACTCGCTGACCATCGAGACGCAAGGCAAATTGGACGAACTATTGCCTTGGCTGAGCCGCGCGGGCGTGAAGAATGTCCATGTGGAACGCGTGGGACTTCGCGCCGTTTACGATCGATACCATCGACCTACCGAGCGAGACGTCGTATGAACTGGGCGCTCTGGAAGAAGAACATTAGCGAAGCCCGTTGGCTGCTGATGGCTTGCGTTTGTTTCGCGGCTGGGTTCGCTTTGTTGCGAGTTTTTGTCGTATCTGAATTCGACACGAATCGTTTCAAAGCCCTGTTGGACTTGATTCCGGACACCTTCAAGTCGTTTACGACCGTTGATTTTGAGTGGGTCATTTCTTATACCGGCCGGATTGCGCTTACCTTGGATGAGCCGATGCTCATCGGATGCATCGCCTTGTGGGCCATCGCTCGTGGCTCGGATGTGGTCAGTGGCGAATTGTCACGCGGGACGATGGAAATGCTCCTGGCCCAACCAGTCAGCCGCCGCGTGGTTTTTTGCTCGCAGTCGGCCATGACCATTTTGGGCATAGTCTTAATCGCGTTTGCAGCTTGGTTGGGGACATATGTCGGCGTGCAGTTCAGTTCCGTAGAGGAATCCGAAATTCGCTCACCGATGCAGGCCTTGTTGGCGTCAGCCGCAAGTTGGCTTCGAGAGTCGTTGAGCTTTGTGTTCAAGGCATTTGAACTCTCGCCCACCGAGAACGCGACTCACACGGTGCTGATGCGCGAACAAGTCGATTGCTGGGCGTTTTGGCCGGGCGTCTTGAATCTGTGTTGTTTTGGATTTTTCTTGTGTGGCCTGGCGGCAATGCTTTCCGCATTCGACCGACATCGTTGGCGGACCATCGGGATCCTCACAGGAATTTACACCGTCATGGCGATGATCAAAGTCGCGGGCATGTCGATCAAGAATGCCGGCTGGTGCATGTGGTTCACTTTCTTTTCGCTTTTCGAACCTGAACAAGCAATTGAGCATCACCAGAAAGCTCCTTCCGAATTGTTTCAATGGCTTCATTACGGGCGCGATATGTCGGTGATCGGTACCGGATCGACGCTCAATAACCTAGCGCTATTGGTGCTCGGAATTTTGTGTTATGCGATTGGCTTACGGGTTTTTTCGCGCCGCGACTTGCCGGCACCGTTGTAAACAACGTCTCGGCAAGTAGCTGGTATTATACTATTCGGTGCGTGGGTAGAATCTTTGGCTTGCGACCAACCGCGATCGCCTCAGCCCTTTTACAATTCAAACTCGGCACGTTGGATGTGATTCCGGTCTCAAACTAGTACAAGGCGTTTCGGGACCACCGCGATAAAATACCGCTTTGCCCACATGCAACTTTGAAACCAAGGGGAATTGCTTGAACTCGATCCAAATTCTCATGGCCGTTTGCTCAGCGTGTTTCATTGCGATGGAGGGCTATGCCCTTTGGATCGACACGCGATTCAAGTGGGATTTCATTGCGATCATGCTTTTAATGTGGTGCGTTTACGTCATCCGCAAACGAATTAATTTGCACCCGTTGCATTTCGGCCTGTTCGGCCTCTTTCTGTTCCTGCATTTTGCCGGGATGTTCGGTTGGTACCAAAGTTATCCGCTGGGATTGGAATACGATCACTGGGTGCATGGTTTTTTTGGATTCGTTTCGGCGCTCATCGTGCTTCGCGCGTATCACTTTTACGGGGTGTATCCGGCTGGCTTTATCCCGGTGGCTACGATTGCCGTGATCTTGGGTTTCTCTGCCTTTCACGAGATTTTTGAATTCGGCGGAGCGATGATGCTCGGCGAAGGCGAGGGCGTCCTCTTTGTCGGAGCCGGCGACTTGGACGAATGGGATACGCAAAAGGACATGCTGAACAACCTGATCGGCGCATTGATGGGTCTTGCGCTTTCTTATGCGGTTAAACTCGGCACGGCTTTCGCCAAACCTCCGACGGCGTCGTAATCGAGCAAGATTAATCCGCAAGAAAGGACGAAAATCGAACGTTGAAGTCTGGTCCACTTGGGCCAACCTTGACTAAAATTGACCTCGTTGAGAAGTTGCACGTCGTTCGACCATTTGCCATTGTTTTTATCTCGTTTTGATCTGGATATCATTCTTATGTCCGCAAAGAAAAATAGGCGTTCGCCTCGACAAACTCGACCAGGTTTTGAGCCCAAGCCGACCGTTGGCGTGCCGAAAAGACCAAATTGGCAATTCCCGTTGATAGTTGTTTTGATCCTTATCCCCGGACTGGGACTGTGGGGCTATCTGAGGTGGGTTGGTCAAAACCTTACCGAAGAAGCAGCACGCAATCCAGAAGTCTCAGTGGCCGCGACCAAACCTGAGTTGCAATCGGTAAAAACCGCGCAGCCATCGTGGAATCGTCCGTGCGATAATGGAACTGGCTGTTGGGTGACCGAGAGCGATCAACTCAAGGAGTGGAATGAGATCGACAACCCAGCAAGCGACGGCTGGGACACAGAGGTATTTACCAATGTGGCCATGAAGCAGTTTGAAAAACTGAAAAAAGTGCTGCTGGACAACGGATCATTCGAAGACAGCGCGATCGAATTTATCGTTGACAAGAACGCAATCGTTGGTCCACTGCTACCGACCAACTTAGATACCACTTATGACGATTCGACCGTTCGCGTCAATCGCATGAAAAATACGGCGGTAGCTTCGTTAGATGTCGACTCCGAATCGCCGCAAGGGTCGGCCGGTTTGGCTCAATGGCTTCGAGAGTTGATGGCTTCTTTTAGCGATCTCGAAAAGTCAAGAATGAAAATCAAAGTCTTCCGAGTTGAAAAGCAGCCGGACTCGATTAAGACGCTTCAAACGGTTGAGATCTTTGGACCAACGCAAGCTGGCGTCCAGGAAGTGAATTCGATATGGGAAATTAACTGGACGACCGACATCGAAAATCCAGTCATCAAGAATATTACGGCGACCGAATTTGAAACGGCTATTGCAGTTGGCAAGACTTTGTTTTCGGAATGCACAGAATCCGTGCTTGGGCAAACGTCCAGTTTTCAGAATCAACTTCTGCGTGGATATGATCATTGGTTGGAACGAAGTCAGTTTCAACGATTTTCTAATTTGATGGGAACTCCAGGTGTCGCTGTTGGTGATGTGAATTCCGACGGGCTCGACGATATCTACTTGTGCCAAGAAGGTGGCCTGCCCAACTTGCTGTTCCTGCAAAAGTCAGACGGATCTCTGGAAGACTTCTCGAAACCATCGGGCACTGATTGGTTACAGAATTCGCGGACCGCGTTGATCGTTGATTTGAACAACGATGGCCACAAGGATCTCGCAGTGGGAGTCGACGGTGGCGTAGTATTGGCCCAAGGCGATGGTACCGGAAAGTTCATCAAGCGCACGGTACTGGATTCTTCCGATGACGTGTTGGCGATTGCCGCGGCAGATTACGATTTGGATGGCCGACTTGATCTGTATGTTGGAGTCTATTATCCGAACGAATTTAGCGGGCAATCCGAAGAGGAAGCCATCGTTACTCCAGGCTTCCTTTACTATGACGCCAAAACCGGCGGACCGAATAGCTTATTTCACAATAAAGTCGAAGGCGACCAATGGGCGTTTGACGACGTGACAGAGGCTACGGGGCTTAATGAACTCAATTCGCGATATACGATGGCTGCCGCTTGGGAGGATTTCGATAACGACGGCGACCAAGACTTGTACGTCGCCAACGACTTTGCTGCTAACAATATGTTTCGAAATGACTTGAAACCGGATATGACTCGCAGCTTTGTTGACATTGCACATGAGGCCTCCGCCGAAGACGTTGGATCGGGGATGTCGGTCGCCTGGAGCGATTTCAACCGCGATGGCTGGATGGACTTATATGTCAGCAACATGTTTTCCTATGCGGGCAATCGCATCATGTATCAGAATCAGTTCAAATCGGACGCGGACGAATCGACCAAGCAGAATTTTAGGCGACTAGCCCGTGGAAATACCCTTTTAAAAAATTTGGGGAAATCAGATGCAACGCAAATTCAGAATTTTGAAGATCGCAGCCTCGAAGCGGCTGTAAACCGCGGCCGCTGGGCTTGGGGATCGGCTTTCGTCGACATCAACAACGACGGATGGGATGATTTGGTCGTGGCGAACGGTTATATCACGACCGAGGGAACCGGAGATTTGTGAAGTTTCTGGTGGCGACAGGTCGTGTCGCATGGACAAACTAATAACTCAGATACCAATTCAGCAACGCAGAGTCTTGCCGAAAAGCACCTTGAGATGATCTATCAAGGAAGGTCTTTCAGCGGACACGAACGGAATTGTTGTTTCTTGAACACGATGGCTGGCGGTCTCGACAACGACCGTTTCGCCACGATATCAGCTATTTCTGGAATTGATGTCGACGATGACGGCCGCGCTTTGGCCCAAGTCGATTGGGATCACGATGGCGATCTTGATTTGTGGATTTCGAATCGAAACGCGCCGCGCCTGAGGTTTTTCCGAAACGAGTCATCCCGTACCAATCGCTTTGTTCAATTGAGGTTGGTCGGCAATGGCAGGGACACCAATCGCGACGGAGTTGGCGCTCGAGTTACCGTTGTCTTGAAATCCGCCTCCGAGCCAATTCGCTTGATCAAGACGCTGCATGCTGGCGAAGGATTTCTGAGCCAATCAAGCCAGTGGTTGCACTTCGGCTTAGGTGATGCCACGGAGATCGAAAGCATTTTTGTCAGTTGGCCGAACAAAGAATCAAAGCCAGAAGCGTTTGGCGGAGTTTCTACAAATGGACGATTCGTTCTCGAACAAGGACTTGGGCGCGCAACGCCAGTGGACATCCGTGCGGGCGATCTAGCCTTAAACTCAACGATCACACAAATTCCACCGGTGGATAAGCGGCATCGTATCCCACTGATTTATCCGCTCAATGTTCCAGCGCTTGGCTATCTCGGATTTGACGGCTCCCCTCATGAAGTTGTTCTTAAACCGGATCAAGTGACACTGGTTAACCTTTGGTCGACGACCTGCAAGCCCTGTTTGGCGGAACTTACCGAGTTCGCGAAACGCTCCAACGAATTAAAAGCTGCAGGTGTTCGCATCATCGCAATCTCGATCGACGCGCTGGAATCCAGCGAACCCAGTGCGGTCGCTGAGGCGAAGGCAATGGCCGGACGACTGAAGATTCCGTTCGAAGTCGGAATGGCAACTCCGGCCGTTATCGAAGACTTTCGCCGTCTCCACGAAATCTTGATTACGCTTAACCGACCGATGCCAATGCCTTCAAGTTTCTTGATCAATCGACAAGGCGAATTGGAAATAATTTACAAAGGACCAGTTGAGGTTGACACGATTTTGGCCGATGCAGGCGAAGCCCAGATGGATGCGCTTGCTCGGTACCAACGCTCGGCAGCTTTTCCGGGATCGATGCTTGACGATGAGGTAATCAACTCAGCCATCGTTAAAAACCAAGCCATGGTTCATTACAAG
The DNA here is from genome assembly GCA_031376585.1 of Planctomycetota bacterium. Taxonomy (GTDB): domain Bacteria; phylum Planctomycetota; class Planctomycetia; order Pirellulales; family Pirellulaceae; genus JANMEB01. The sequence continues at coordinate 10,974 of JANMEB010000100.1, forward strand.
CTTGCCCAGCAGCTCGTGGCGAACAAAATGTTCGACGCGGCGGCCAAGGAATACGAAGTCATATTGCGCTATTGGCCGGACTCGGGGTCGATCGTGAATGATTTGGGTGCTGTTCTCGTGATGAAGGGGAATATCCCTGACGCTACCAAGCATTTCAAACGTGCTATCGAATTGAAGCCCACGGATCCGGAAATTCGATTCAACTTGGCGCGGACGCTCGAACTGCAAGGGAAAGTCAATGATGCCACACAACTGATGGAGCAATCGGTGTCGATATTTCCCCAGCACGCGAATTCTCATTTCTTTTTGGGAGTCCTTAAGAATCGAGTTAAAGATTTGCCCGGAGCTCAAACTTGTTTTGAACGCGCGGTCGAGCTGGACTCAAAGAATGATCGCGCTCTCTTTTCCTTGGCAAATATGCTCTTGAACGCTGGCGAATTCGCGAATGCTAAGAAACACTTGGTGCGAGCCTTGGAAATTTCCCCCAATGAATCGGCGATCCTGGTTGGCTTGGGCAAGGTATACATGTACGAGAACAATGGGCCTGAAGCCGAGCGACTCTTCCGACTGGCCGTGCGCAATCAACCGCAACTTGCGGAAGCCCAGTATCAATTGGGCTTGGCGCTGGCTGCCCAAGACAAGTTCTCGGAAGCGCAGCTTTATTTCGAAGCAACGCTTCGACTCGACCGAAACTTCCCTGGAGCCCGCGAAGCGCTTCAACAAACAATGCGAAACTCCGTGTCCAAAAAGTAAACTGGGTTTCGACCAGTGAATAACCGCGCCGGACAAATTCGGCGAAATTACTTTGCGACAATTGACCTAGCGTAAAGAAGCTTGGTCACCATCGAGCAATTGCGAGTTGGAGATACTGTTGCCAAAGACATCGTGCGCACTGAGGGTCCAAACGACGCGTTTCGTCCTTGGTTCGATTTCGATCAGAACGGGATTGCCCGGTCCGGCGTGGCAATTGCCAATCACGTAATTGCCGTTGGATAATACTTCCAGGGTCGTCACCCACGCCAGAGTGATATTCGGCAAGTCCTTTTGCGATAACTGCCATACGATTTGTTTGTCCGGTGTGACTTCGAGTACACTGTGTCCGTTGCCGGTTGCGACGAGCGTATTTCCCGAGGCCAGGCGTACGGCACCGAAGACTTTGTTGCCAAACGATTCCGGACCGTGACCATCGATTCGCTCTTTGCCAAAGAGCGGAACGTCAAATTCCCAAACCACCGACCCATCTGCGCCATATTCGCGGACAAAGCCGTCCCCTTCATGGCAGACAAGATAATTGCCGTTAGCGAGTTTGCGAGCCAATCGAGTGTCCATGTGAACGTGCGGCTGGTTGAGTTTGAGTTTGAACTCTTTGAGCAGTGTGCCGCTGCGATCGATTTCGATAATCCTTCCCGCGCCAGATTCAGCCAGCATCATGTTTCCGTTTTCGAGCGGTTGAAAGGCGTGAACTTCGACTGGTTTGCCTTGGTTGCCATTTTGGATCGCGCTATCGTAACTCCAGACAATTTTTTTCGTGACTCGATCGATCTCGACAATTTTGCTCCTTCCTTCTTGCACCATGACGTTTCCGTTGTCCAGTACGTGGATGTCATGAATGCCGCCCCACTTCATTTCCCATTCGGGAGCGCCCTGAGCTCCGAGAATGACCAGTCGATCGTTGCCTTGGAGAATCAATTGATGCTGGGCCCGCGCGATCGTAGGCGAAACTGCAATTGAGGCGACAACAAAACAGACGATGATCGCGGACGAATTGCCGTAAAAAGAACGCATAAGTTGACTCCTTGGTCGAGCAATTAAAGTGACGGAAGAGATAGTCGTCATTCTACTTGAGGTTCATAGGACTGACGTACTCATGATATTGCTTAGTCTTGGACGAAAAGGTTCTCTGATTTGGCGTGATGGGCTACTTCGCACAACTGCCTTGCCAAAGCGGAGTCTCCTGCGGCATAATGTTGTTGACCCGGAGGGTAAGCGAATGGTCAGCAGGCTGATTCGAAATCAGTTGCCCAGCAATGGGTTGCGGGTTCGAGCCCCGTGCCCTCCGCTTTGACAACTCGCGTAAATCTAGAACAAATGCCTTCAAACTATCTGCTTACGACGCGACCAATTTTGATTTGCGACTGCGATTGAAATGGCTTTCACGTGGGATGAACTTCTTTCGTGACTCGCCCTAATCTGGGAAATCGTTCGCGTGGTGGTTCATGAAGGACTGACGTGCGCTCGAGGCGTTGGCCCTGCAATATTTTAAGAGATTGTTCCAGATGAAGTAGTCGCATGGGCGCTTGATCGCTAGTGTTGTTTTCTGCGCCCGACGCTATGCTCGCACGAGATTTCTTAAAGCGCTGATCAATTGAGTCAGGTCATTGCGCGAACTCAGCGATCGTAAGCCGAGCGCCGTAAGTAGTCCAGTTAGTGGGTCGCCGATCGCCCGCTTGATCATGCGGATCTCAAAGTCGACTGGATCGTGACGCTCTGCGGAGTGAGTCGTTTCGATTTCCTGCGCGGCAACGAGCAACTCCGACAAAAGATCGTGCACTCGCACAATTTTGTCGAGGTTGATCCAGTCCATGTCATCTTGCTGTTGGTGATAGTATCGTCCCTGACCACAACTCAAAAATAAAAAGGGCTGCCCGCCCAGTCGAAACGCGTGGTGGTCGGACATGTCACCAACGTATTCGTTTAACGTCGGAAAAACGCGCAAGCCAGTCACTCGCGCGGCTGCTTGCTCTACCACCGAGGGAAGACTACGATCGCTTTCGCTGCCCATGACGAAAATTAAATCCCTCATGTCGGGAATCAGGCCTTCCAATTCCTGTTCACCAATTTCGACGTCATGGCCGATTAAGTCCAAAATAATCGCGCAGCTAAAATCAATGTCGGCGCAGTGGTCTTCATAGAATCTTTTGGACCCCATTGCCTCCTCGAGAAAGAATGGCGGCTCCTCGGAATCAAAAATCGCGACGATGATTTCCTTCGTCAATGGAAAACTGACGAAACGTTCGGCGGTCGCCAAAACCACTGCCACGGCCGTGGCGTTATCATCGGCGCAAGGGCCGTCGATCACGCTGTCGTAATGGGCTCCAATCAGCAGCGGCTGGCAATTCTTGTCGGTGCCAGGAATCCGGCCAACAAGGTTCGTAAATTCAGTCATGATCCCGGTGATCGGATGTGCCCGCTCGAAGGGCAATGCAAAACCATCGCCTTTGAATGGTACCAGCCCGAACTCGGTCATGCGCTGCAACAAATAGTTTCGCGCCACATCATGGCCCGGCTGACCAACGCGGCGCCCGCGCGGCATCGCCAGTGCCTGCGTGTCCCGCTCAATTTTTCTTCGAATGCTCATCGCAAGCTCCAAGGATTCGTTCCGAACTGTTTTATTCTCGCATGGCGAAAAAAATGAATGCCGACCGGCACGGCATTTTACATTGTAGAATTTCGTTGTGAATTGAACGGATCAAGGCACCCGTAGACTCGTCTCATGCCTCTTTGCAATTTATCAATTGTCGAATTGCGCGCTCGCTGGTTGCCAACAATGGTGAGGCTTGACCTGACCGGCGCAAACCATCCGCTGGCGATTCGCAATCATCGCGTTTTAAGCTGGAGGGACCTCGCGGATACGAGTTGGAGCGTCCTGGCGGAACGACAAATGGAATGCATTTATCTTGTCGGCTGCCAACAGGTGTGTGCGCGGCGTCGATTGCGCCTAAGCGCCGACGACGCTGCCGTGAACAAGCTGATTGTCAAAACAAAGTGCTGACGCGTGGTCCGTTCCGAACTCAGCGCGAAATTCTTCGCCGTCGCCAACTGCGTTGACTTGGGACCAGCTTGCAGTTTGCGTTGCATTGATTGTCGATTCAACGCTTGCCTGTGAAGCCACGGAGCCCTCGCCGTCGACACCCAGAGTATCGATTAGAAAACCTGAAATCGCTCGTTCCCAAACCTTCTCGCATGTCTGCGGTTTGTCGAATAGCTCGATGCACACGACATTTGGCCCAAGGGCTACAGCGATTCCCGTTGCTCCGTCGACGTACTTGAGCAAAGCCTGACCTTCGGCAATTTTTTCCTTGAGCGCTTCAAACGTGTCCGACATGGCTCCCGTTGGAGTGGCCACGTGATGGGCCTCCTCGTATTGCCTGACCTGGCTCCAAACCTCTATCTGGTTTGAGTGATACCCGGCCTTCTCCTTAAGTGACTTGCTCACACTTGCCTTAAGTGCATGGCGCAATTTCGCCGGCGAATGTCGACCACTCGACGTGAACGTACGACTTGAGAATCTCCAGCGCCCTTGCTCGACGCAACTGACTGGAATGCGCACGGACGACTTGGCGGCGACCAATACGGAAGTGTTGAGAATGCGATTTTGCTTCGCGCCTACCAATTCCTCTCCCTCAAGAAAAAGAACCTTGGAATCCGATTCGTTTCTCACGAGCAACTCAGGAACTGAGCCTCGCTCGGAAACTTCCTCGACTGTGACCAAATTCGTCGGCAATGCTTCATCGGATAAAAGGTAATCGACTCCACTCGCACCTTCGGAAAACAGCGGGAATACCGAAAGGGACCTGAAGCGAAGCGGGGTTCCCACGCGAATCTTCGGTAAACTTAACGTCATAGCATCTCCCTAAAAAACACATTAAATTAGCTCATGTCAACGTAGGCACGAGCGCTAATCGCAATTGCCATTTGCCCTAGAGCGAAACTGTTCGTTGTTTGATTCGTCCGGTCAATTCGTTCAGACTCTCGACAAGGTCGATTTCGTTGCATTTCGTCGGACGTCGGTAGCGACACCAATTGACAAGTATCGGTTCAGGCCCGGACACGTTTGGTCACAGTTTTCGCCCACCGCAAAAAATGCCCGGTTTTAGGCGTCATTTATTCTCGCAGCCATGAGATTTGGCGCATCACGCCGAATAGAATCGACTGCCGACAAGTTAAGCCGGGCGCCCCACACTGGCAGCGGAACTTCAATACCTGCCTCTTTTTTGCGCGCGACGGTTCGCCTTTGAGTTCAAGCTTGAATTGCAATGTGCAGCCGCTTAATCTTAGCCGCCTGCGGATTGAATTAGGACTATGACGACTTCATTCCAATGGATCGCGTTGCCGCATGAACAATTCGAATCATTATTCGATAAGTGCGACTCTGATTTGAGGTCCATCGAGGCTCGACAAATCGTTGTCGACGGTGCGCCGGGAATTCCTTTTTCTATCATCAGCCGCAACGCACTAGCGTCCGGTTTTTGAATCGTTACTCGTGGTAAAAATCTGGGCTAGCGCCCAGCGGCTGATATTTCGAGGACAGATCAATCGAACCTACATCACGTGAGAATCTCAAAGATGACGTTTCCGTGCACGTCCGTCAGCCGGCGGTCGATGCCGCTATGCCGGAAGGTGAGCTTTTTATGGTCGATGCCGAGCAGATGCAGGATCGTTGCATGGAAGTCATAACTTGTTGTTACGTCCTCCACCGCCTTCCATGACCACTCGTCACTCTGTCCATGCGCTACCCCGCGTTTCACGCCGGCACCGGCAAACCATGAGACGAATGTACCGCCGTTGTGGTCGCGGCCCGTGGTATCTTGACTGAACGGCATCCTGCCAAACTCCGTCGTCCACACGAGTAGCGTGTCGTCGAGCAATCCACGGGCCTTCAAGTCCGTTAACAGCCCGGCGGCCGGCTGGTCCATGCGACGAGCGGCGATGCCGAGTTCCTTCGCGATATCGGCATGATTGTCCCAATTGTCCGCTCCGCCGCCTTGGCCGCTCCAGACCTGCACAAAACGCACCCCCCGCTCCACGAGGCGGCGGGCGAGCAGGCAGCGTTTGCCAAAGTCCTCGGTCTCCGACTGGTCGAGGCCATAAAGCTTGCGCGTTGACTCCGTTTCGTCTGCCAAACTGAGCAACTCAGGCGCGGAAAGCTGGAGTCGTGCCGCGAGTTGATAACTCTCGATGCGCGCGCCGAGCCGAGAATCGTCAGAGCGCTCGGCCGCGTGTGCGGCGTTCAGTTCCTGTAATAACGACAGGCTGTCGCTGCGGCTTGCCGGAGTGATATGCGTTGCGCTTGCTGGCGGCTGAAGGTGAGTCATCGGCTGCGCGGCGGAAGCATTGATAATCGTGCCTTGGTGGTTTGCCGGCAGAAATCCCGAAGTGAATGCGCTGCGTCCATTGTACGGCAGTCCTTTTGCATCCGGCAGCGCGACGAACGCGGGCACATTGTCGGCGAGGCTTCCCAATGCGTATGAAATCCACGCGCCCGCGCAGGGGAACCCCGGCAGCAGAAACCCACTGGTGTGCAGATAGGACGCAGGCCCATGAACATTTGACTTCGACTGCATCGCCATGAGAAAGGCCATGTCGTCCACATGCTCCGCCAAGTGGGGCAACACACTGCTGACCCAACGTCCGCACTGTCCGTGCTGCACCCATTCGAATGGGCTTTTCATTACCGCGCCAGGCAAGCTGACACTTGCTTCGACGCGCTCGCCGGAACCGGGGTCGAATTTCTGTCCGTGCCGCGCAATGAGCTGAGGCTTGTAGTCAAACAAGTCGCACTGACTTGCCCCGCCGTTCATGAAAAGCTGAATGATTCGCTTCGCTTTCGGCGCATGATCCGTAAGTGCCGCGGCAAATGCGTCGCGCCGCAATAGCGCATTCAGTGCGATGCCGCCGAGTCCTGTGCCTAGCGTACCGAGAAATTCGCGTCGCATCTGCGTCGTATTCATCGTCAGTCCAGGTAAAGGAATTCGTTCGTGTTGAGCAGCAATTGACAGGCATTGACCAGTCCGTGGCGCTGAATAAAGTCAGCCAACTTAGTCCGTTCCGCCCCCCGCGCATCGCGGAGCAGGATGAGCTGGACGGCGGATTCCGCTTGGGCTTCCGGCGTGTTGTCCTGTGCGGCGATACAAGCGGCGATATGTTCGCATTGGCGGATGACAAAGGAATCGTTCATCATCACGAAGGCTTGCACCGCCGTCGTCGACGCGCCGCGCACAGGTGTGGCCGCGCTGCCATCCGGACAATCAAGCGCATCCAAGAACGGATCGGGTACGGTGCGGAAAATAAATCGGTAGATCGCGCGACGGCGAGCGGCTGGCGCGTCGGGATCGAAATGCTCGTAATCGAGAAAGGCCGGGTTTCCGCCGGGCATGAACGTCGCGTCACCTCGCGAAATAAACTGCTGAGCCGGGGGCCCTCCCATCCTCAAATCGAGTCGGCCGCTAAGGGCGAGAATTGTGTCACGCATCTCTTCTGCGGAAAGGCGCGGGCGATTTTGCCGCCAAAGAAGCCGATTGTCGCTGTCGCTCAGGGCGCCGTGATTGGCAAACGTCGATTGCTTCCACGTCTCGCTCGTCACGATGAGCCGATGAAGTGCCTTCAATGAACCCTTGGCGTCGTCGCGAAACCAGATGGCGAGCCAATCGAGAAGTTCCCGATGGCTCGGCTCGCCACCCATTTTTCCAAAGTCGTTCGGCGAATCGCAGAGACCGCGGCCAAAATGCCACCCCCACACGCGATTCACAATGCTGCGCCAAGTGAGCGCATTGTGTTCGTCGCTGAGCCAGAGGGCCAGCGCGGCGCGTCGCGTGGATTCGTCCTCCACGTTCGCAATGGCGAGTTCGGATGGCATTTCCGGAACGCAGCCGAGAGTGCCCGGACCGATGAGATCCCCGGGCTTGCTCAATTCGCCGCGCACCAGGAGGTGGATCGATCGCGGCCGCGGCGATGGCTTGAAGTTCTCCCCGTCGGGCGGGAAATCCCGAGTGATCGCGTAGACGAATTGCGAGGGCGGCAGCGCATTGAGAGCGCGTTCGTTCTCTGACCTCAGCACCGTCAACGCCAATTCCTGACGATGTACGATAGTGCGCTCTCCAACTGGCACCCGCAAGATCGTCGCCAACTCGGCGGACAATGGCTTGATGATCGCCTCCGGCAACTCGTCGGAGGCGGTCAATCGGAATCGTCCGATCCCGTGGCCCACTGCCCCGGCTTGATGTTCAAGGAGGAAAGTAAACGTCGTATCATCGGAATATTCCGAAGGATCTTTGATCTCAAAAATGGCCTCGTGCCGTTCACCATAGCGCGGATGCACGCCCCACTGCGTTTCATTTCTTCCGTCGATGGCTTGGGCGGCGGAAATCGCCGGTCCTTCGTCGTAATCCGCCGAAGCGCGGACAAACACCAACGGCGTCGCCCCTTCTGTTGCGGCTGAAGCTGCCGCAAAAGCGCGAAACTCTGTGAGATGGAAGTTGCCGTTTTCCCAGCGGCCCGGCCCCTGTTGCGGCAACCGTTCATCAGGCAACACTTCCAACCGAATCGCGCTAAGTTTTCCGGCTGGTCTGCGAGCGGCGACAATGTAGGTATCGTGCTCCGGTCGCGTCCCGCTTGCGAACCACGAACCATCCGCTTGTTTTACCAACGTCGCGCCCCCCGTCGAAACGACGCTCATCACCTCGAACGTCGCCCAGGCCTTTTCCTGTCGCGCCCGCCGTTCCAACCACGTGGCAACCTTTTGCTTGACTTCGGGCGAATCGAGCGTTGCCAAAAGTGCCGCGTCCGGTTGTCGCAAAGCACGCTGTTCGCTTAGCAGACCTTGGCGTTCCAACAATGTGCGTGCATCGGCATCGAATGGTCGGTCGGCTCGATCCACGCCAGCGAAAACAGCCTGCAACGAGTAGTATTCGCGCTGCGAAATAGGATCAAACTTGTGGTCGTGACAGCGTGCACAGTGCACCGTGAGGCTCTGAAATGTGCCCATCACAGTGCTGACCATGTTGTCGCGGTCGAGGTTTTGCGACATGTGATGATCCACGGTGTCTTCTCGCACCGTGACCATTAGCGTGTGATCCCAAGGCCCCGCAGCGACGAAGCCTAGCGCGACAGTGGCCTGCGGGTCGCCCGGGAAAAGCGAGTCGCCTGCCACTTGCTCTTGTACGAATCGAGCATAGGGCTTGTCGTCGTTGAAAGCGCTGATGACGTAATCTCGATACGGCCAAGCATTTGGACGAGCGTAATCGTGATCATTGCCATGTGTGTCGGCGTAATTGGCGACGTCGAGCCAATGCCGCGCCCAATGTTCGCCGTAACGCGGCGACGAGAGTAGACGCGTCAGGAGTTTTTCATAAGCCTGCGGATCCTTGTCTGAAATGAAGCCCTCAGCCTCCTCAGAGTTTGGCGGCAACCCCGTTAGGTCATAAGTTAACCGCCGGATAAGTGTCCGCCGGTCCGCCTCGGGCGCAGGAACGAGTTTATTTTCGGCGAGTCTCGCATGGATGAAGGCATCGATTGGATTCGCCGCGCCGTTTGGCACACCAGGCTCACGCAGCGGCGTTAGCGACCAGTGCGGCTTGGTATCTTCGGTTGGCCTGGCAAATTGCTCAGGCCAATTGGCTCCCTCGTCGACCCATTTCGTAAGTGTGGTGATCTCGGCCTCGGAAAGGCGCTCACCTTCGGGAGGCATCTGTAGATCCGCGTCCTCGCGACTAACAAACTGAATGAGCGGGCTGTCCATTGCCTTTCCTGCCACAATGCTCACGCCAAAACTTTCGCCCCCTTTGAGCGCCTCGGACTTGACATCCAGCCGCAGTCCGGACTCCTGGGTTTTCGATCCGTGACACTTGTAGCAATGTTCCTGCAAAATGGGTCGCACATCGCGCGCGTAGTCCACTTGTTGGCTCATGGCGCACGCGGCAAATACGAAGTACAGCGTTAGTGCAACGCTAGACTTAATGACACGCTGGATTGGGCGGCCAGCGATTGACACCGAGCAGCGTTGGACAATGAATGCGATTTGGCTTTTAGGAACAATCGACCGAAGTAACCTCGCCGTCGCCATCGCTCGGAGCATGTTTTGATCCGCGTCGTTGACAATCATTTCGGTTTTCCCAGGACAACATGGTCGCCGCTACCAGCCTTGGATGTCAATTTATTTCGCCCATTGTAGCCTACAGTTGCAGCAAGCGTTTTCAAGACCCTCCACGGCGACAGACCTCAACGACTGACTGTTCAACTTGGGAAGACCCTTATCAGCAGTTCATTGTTGCTCAGGCAATGTTCAATTAGAATTGTTGAGCATCTGTTGCGAATTTGAACATTGTTGTCGAGGGTTCCATGAACGATTGTGTGGCACGGTTAACGGTCGCCTGTTTGGCTTTTTCCTTTTTTTGGGCGTCCGCTGGCAAGTCCAACGCTCAATACGACGGCAGCGAGACCGCGCCCGCCGAACTCAAAACTGGTTTTGATTCGATCACTCCCGATCAGGCTCAAGCGTTTCTGAATGTCTTAGCTGGTCCGACGTTTGCCGGTCGTGGCACTGGGCAACCGGGCTTTATGAAGGCAGCACATTGGGTCGCGGGAAAGGTTGCCGAATTCGGGCTCGAACCGATGGGAGAGGGCGGCACGTATTTTCAAATGATGCCGTTGACACGCGCGACCGCCGAAAACGAGCAGTCGAAAATGACGATCGGCGATTCGCTCACGATTGAAGCCGAGGGAAACTTGGGCTTCGAACGGTTCGTCGGACAACCGCTGGTCGAAGGCAAGATCGTATTTGTGCGCATGGGCGCTGATTCACCTCCCTTGGACGTCGATGTTCAACTTGAAGACAAAGTCGTCATCTATTTTGCCGACGAAGCAAATGCGTTCAAGGCGTCTATCGCGATTGCCAAGTTGCGACCCGCCGCATCGCTTCGAATCGTTGAAAAAGTTCCTGCAACAAGTGCCCAGTCAATTCTCGCTGGCGGTAAGACGCGTTCGACAAGCCTTTCCGGGACCATTTCAAAGGCCGCAGCTCTGCGGATCATCAAATCGGTTAAGGGTAGCGAAAAGTGGTTTGACCTTGCGGACACAAAGCAAAAGCAAGTCGTGCAGATCGACAAGAATGCTAAAATTGAAATTCGAATTCACGAAGAAGAAGCGGCGTACCCTAATGTCTGCGCGTGGATTGAGGGCTCCGACCCGGAACTACGCCACGAGTACATTGTGATCGGTGCTCATCTCGACCATTTGGGCAAACGCGGCGACACCATTTACTACGGCGCAGACGACAACGGTAGTGGATCAACCGCCGTGCTTAGCATTGCGCGGGCCATCGCCCTGAACCCGATAAAGCCCAAACGGAGCGTCCTATTTATGTGGTTTACGGGTGAGGAGTTGGGACTACTGGGTTCAGCGTATTATTGCGATCACCCCCTGCTGCCTCTGGAAAAGATGGTGTGTATGTTCAACATCGACATGGTCGGCAGGAATGAGGAAAAAGAAGGTGAGACGGCGGGCGACAACATCAAGACCATACATTTGATAGGCAGCAAGCAAGGCAACCCTGACCTTCACGACATCATCATGCGGGCGAACAAGTGCGTTAACTTCGAATTCGAATTCGACGAAGAAAGTGTTTTTGGTCGGAGCGATCAAGCCAACTTTTACCGCAAGGCGGAAACTTCAGTCGCGTTTCTGTTTGGTGGTTTTCATCCGGATTATCATCAGCCGTCGGATCAAGTGGCGAAGATCAACTTCGAAAAAATCGCCTCGGCGGCGCGGCTATATTACTTATCGATATTCTTCGCCGCCGAACACGGCCCTTTCCCGCTGCCACCCAAAGAAGCGACCAAGGCACAGTAGGGAGCGATCATGAATCCAAACAAAGCTTTGTGGGAAAAAGGCGACTTTACCGAGATTGCTGCGTTCATGCGCCAGTCTGGCGAAGCACTCGTTGCGTCGCTCAGAATTGCAACGCCGCTGCGTGTTTTGGACTTGGGCTGTGGAGATGGGACCACGGCGATTCCGCTGGCCCTGTCGGGGGCAGAAGTTGTGGGAATCGACATTGCCAAGAATTTGGTTGACGCCGGAAACAAACGAGCGACCGCGGCGGGTCTCCATCGTCTGACATTTCAAGAGGGAGATGCGTGCAACTTGCAAGGCGTCACCGACCATTCGTTTGATCTGACGCTTTCTATATTCGGTGCCATGTTTGCCCCAAAACCCTTTGACGTGGCAAAGGAGATGGTCCGGGTTACCAAACCAGGCGGTCGTATTGTGATGGGCAATTGGATCCCAAATGACCCCACCTCGTTCGTGTCGCAGCTTCTGAAGATAAGCTCGTCGTTTCTGCCTCCACCTCCCGAAGGCTTCATCAGTCCAATGACTTGGGGCTTGGATACTCACGTCATCGAGCGTTTTGGCAAGGCCGGTGTGCCCAAGGAAAAGATAACGATGGTCAAAGACACATCCTCGTTTATCTCCCCCGATAAAAGTCCAACCGATGTCATCGAACTATTTCGACGATTTTATGGCCCGATCATGAACGCTTTTGAAGCCGCTCAAACGAGCGGAACGGTGGACGAACTCCACAATCAACTCATGGAGCTGGTGAAAGCACAGAATACGAGCCGTGACCGCGGGACGTCGATACCGGCTACTTTTTTGCGCGTGACGGTTTCTCTTTGAATTGTCCGTCGTACATTTTCGATTCGTTCTTGAGGTTGTCGAGCATCGATTCGAGTTGGCTTCGGATTTTGTTCATGAGCGGATCGCCCTCGCTGGCGGTTCGGTCGCGCTGGCCATCAACCGGGATCGGCTCGCCAATATCGATAATGACTTTCAGGTTGCCGTGGACGCGGCAGGTGTCTGTCATGTCCTCCTCGAATTTTTCAATCGTCTCCAGGATCCGGTCGACGCTGGGGAATCGCGTCACGTACTGATCCGGGTAACAGTCAATCTGCTGGGCAAGATACGTGTGTTCCAGTTGCCGCCAACGGCGCTGGCGTTCCTCAACGGGAAGTTCATTGCGGCTGAGTTCGGGGAAAATCTTCATTCGCAGATTCTTGATCCGAACCGCGATTCCCTCGTTACGCGAATGGCCCAGCCATTCCCGTTCCAGAGGCTCTAGCAAATGGTTGACCATCTTCGTCTGGCGTTCACGCAAAGTTGCTCCGGGAATGACTTTAACATGGTGCTCGAGTTCCTTGAGACTAAGTAATCCGTCACCGACTTTGACCAGCCGATCAATCAGCGGCAATTCAGGTGAAGGACGCCAGCTAAGCCGCTTTTCAATATCGCTCAGCACTGCATCGGCCGCGCGATCGATGTCTCCGTAATAGACATATTTGATGCCGACCGGATGCACGACGACGTTGCCGCCATCCTGTTTGGCTCTGCGCTTGGCAGCCGTCCTCGCAATAAACGCGGGTCCTTCCATCAGGGCCATCAACTGATCGTTGGTGCGGCTGGTCGTGCCTTCGGGAAAAATGAGCAATGGCCGTTCGGCGGCTTGCAGAATCCGAATCGCTTCGTCGATCGCTTGTCGGTCCAGGCCTTCGCGATTGACACTGAACGCGCCGAGCATCCGCAGCTTGTAGTAATTGAGCCAGCCCTGATTGAACAGATGCCAACTAGCCATGATGAAAAATTCGCAGGGAGTTTCGCGGGCCAAATGCCCCATCACAATTGCGTCCGCCATTCGCGAATGATTGGCGCACAACATGACGCCATTTCCTGCGTTGATCGACGCACGTAACCGATCCAGATTGCGGCACTCGTGATCCACTACGCCGTGTGTTTTGCGAAGTGTTCGCTGAAACAGTCCCAACCGCGCAAACCAGCGTGCCGGCCATTTGCTATGAAACGCAGGCACAAATCGGTAGGGCTTTTCGATCAGTACCTGTTGCATTGCTGGTTATCAATGGTGTTGAAATGTTGGTATCGCAGCATAACATGAACGAGTGCCGCCATGATTAGGAACAGCAGGATCGCCGCTGGAAATCCGCCGAGAGTTGAGATCATGCGAATGCCTTCGACATCGGCAAAGCTGATCATGACCCAGGCTGTTGCTCCCACCAGCAGGCCCCAGGCGATTTTGACCCGCAGATCACCCTCAGGATTTTCCAGCGTCACTCCGCGTGAACTGATGCTGGCCATCGCCGTCGTATTGGAATCGGCCGAAGTCACGAAGCAAACAAAGGCTGCCAGCAAATAGAACCCGACCAACACGGTTCCAAACGGCAACGATCGCAACACTGCATACGACACGGACTCCGTTCCCGTCTGGGCCTCCGACACGGACTCCCTGTTTGGCTGGCCTTCAATCACTGACTCCGCGACTGGCTGGTTCATCAATTGATCCAAACCAGCACCTTGCATTTCCAAGTGCAATGTTGTCGCGCCGAAAATCGCCATCCAGGCTATGCTGAACAGTGCCGGGAAAATGAAATTCACCAGCATGAATTCGCGAACCGTACGGCCGTAGGCAATTCGGCCTAGAAAGCAGGCTGTGATCGGCGTCCACGCCAGCCACACGGCCCAATAAAACACGGACCAATCGCGAGCCCAGTCGTCGTTGGCAACCAGGCTGGTGTACAGACTCAATTGCAGAAATCGTTTTGCGTACTCTCCCAGCGCGAAAATGCCTGATTGGAAGATATACAGCGTCGGGCCGATCACCAGAACAATCAAGCCCAACAAAAGCAGTCCTTTAGCATTGATGTCAGACAGAATCCGAATGCCCTTCATCAATCCGGTTCCACTGGATACCACAAACGTCGTGACGATCGTAATCGTGATGATTGCCCAAACCCATTGACTTCGCGGCACTCCCCAAAGCGTTTCCAGACCGCCAGAAATCGTCAGGATGCCGGTCCCCAACGACGCAGCCATGCCGGCCACCAGCGAATACAAACAAACGGCGTCGATCACTCCGCCACAGTCCTTGGCCCGCTGTTCTCCGAGTATCGGAGCCAGTGTGGAGCCCAGCGAAAACGGCTGCCGCATGTTGTAGTGGGCAAACGCAAACATCAGCGACGCAACGCAATAAATCGCGTACGGTGTAAATGACCAATGATGGTAAAGCGCCGCGAGGGCGAAGCGCGCAGCAGCGGGACTTTCGGCCTGGATGCCGAGCGACGCCGGCGGGCCGTGATAGTGTTTCACCGGTTCGGCTGTCGACCAAAACAGAATTCCAACAGCGATTGTTGTGCAAATGGTTATGGCAAACCAGTCCCACCAATTCATCAACGGTTTTGCGTTGACTCCACCCAATCGTACTCGGCCGAATGGCGAAAACAGAATCCAAACACACAAAACTAATGCGCAGAAGGCACAAATGGTGTACATCCAACCGAAATGGTCCAGCACCCAGTCGTTTGCACCTTTGATCAGTGTGCCGAAAAGTTTGGGGTTTGCAATGTTAAACCCGACGGCAATCAGCATCAGCAAGAACGGTGGCCAGAAAACCGGATGGTTCAACCGACGAGCCAAAATCGCAGGGGCGGATGGGGAAGTGACCACCGGGAAAGTCCCTTAGGAGAGAAGTTTGATGTCGTAAGCGGGCTCAACATGATAATGCATTCACCGGTCCAAAGCCTGACGGTAGAATCCGCGACAGTTCGCAGCACTGGATATACTGAACAATCGAATTTTTATCGAATCCTCGGTCATGTCCTTTTTGATGCGCGCGACGGTAGAATTGGAAAGAGGCACGAAAAGGCTCAATCAACGAGCCACGATCGGGCCTGAGTGGCAATGTAATTAGCGACGATTCAAATCGATGTGTTTCTGTCCTTCCCTGAACACCGACTCAACAAAGTAGGAGAACGACGATGAGACGATTCCTTTCACTCGCCACGGTGGCCACATTTGCTTGGATGGGTTCGGTGGTGGCATGCCAGGACGCCGAAATCGGATTGGGCGGCGCAGGCATTCAACTTCAATTTGCTTTGGGGACGGATACGGTCGATGGCCTTACTCAAGCAATGGTGTTTACACAAGTGGACCCTGGCCTGCCGATCGAACCGCAAGCATTGGTGCGAATTCCGCGGGTTATCGACAACCTGCAGTTGATCGACTCCCAGTTGGTAGAAATCAAAGAACGATCCCAACAGACGGTTAAGAAGTATCAACGCCGACGCGACGAGCTTGCCACGAGATACGGCGAGAAGGCTCAAGAATCGCCGGAGTTCGCGCAGGAAACGGAAAAGATAAGCGAAGCCCAGAAAAAAGATCTCATTCAGATCGTCGATTCCGTCTTGCTGCCGTTCCAGCGAACGAGGCTCCAGCAGATCACAGCGCAGGCCAAACTCAATGCCAACGGCTCGGGCGGTCTGGATGAATTCGCAAAGGAACTGAACCTGACGGAAGAACAAAAAAAGGAACTTGCTGACTCGGCCGAGGAATTCCAACAGAAGCTTCGCGCCGAGATCAAAGAATTGCGACACAAGCGTCAGCGCGAACATCTCGAAAGTGTTCTCACCAAGGAACAAGAGAAAAAGCTCGACGAATTATTGGGCGACGACCTGCCCGAAGAAAAACCAAAGCCCTCCGACGAAAAGAAATAGTCAATCGTGAATCACGGTGCTCAACTGTGCAAGAATTGATTCCGCGACGAAGGGCCTCGCACCGTCAAGTCGATTGTGGATCTGGGTTCCGGCGTTGGCCAAGACTTCGCGTATAATCCGACTCAGAGCGATGAAGCTGTTTGCGGTGCGTGTTTCGTCCTTGCGAGACAACAAACCCGCGAACAAATTCCAATCGCATTAGCGGCTGGCATTGGAACGAGAGGTTGCGATGCGTTTGTTTAAGTCAAACGAATTAGTGGATGCCCGAGTACGCCGCCGTTGTTTTCTAAGATCACCTAACACAATCCGGCGTCATTCCGGGCTGAGTCCCGGAATCCAAGTTCCATGGACGGAGAATCTACATTTGCAAGCACCTCCAAATCTGGATTCCCGCCTTCGCGGGAATGACTATTATGCGCTCCGCACGATTTTGTTA
>JANMEB010000108.1:0-1939 GCA_031376585.1 Planctomycetota bacterium
CGCTGCGAATTAGCTTTCCTAATGAGCCTGCGAACCAATATGCGAAAAATCAAATTCCATTTTTGAAAAGCCAGGTTTAGCTTCCGAAGTCCACGCGAAATTGGTTTAGGGTACATTGTACAAAATTTGAAATCGCCAAAATCACATATGACCTAAATAGGCTAGCCCGGTGAAAAATCGGGAAGTTTTATGACGTTGCCAAAGGAAACTTCCAACGAAAGTAGTAACGGCGGGCCGCCAAAAAAAGGTGCTCTGCCTTTGCTGGGGTCGCATATCGATCCGGTTTGCGGGATGACGGTCGCGGCGGATTCGCCGTTGTTTTTTGAACATGCGGGGAAGAAATATTTCTTTTGCCATCCCGGCTGCCGAGAAAAATTTCGTGCGGACCCGAACAGGTATCTCAAAAGCAAACCGAGTGGCATGCCGGCGGAACAGCAAGGGCCGTCGGGCACGATGTATATCTGCCCGATGGATCCGGAGATTCGCCAAGACCATCCGGGGACTTGTCCGAAATGTGGTATGGCGCTGGAGCCGGAATTGCCGAGCTTGGAAGCGGAAGACGATTCCGAGTTGCGGGATTTTTCGAGGCGATTTTGGTGGACGCTGCCACTGACGGTCATCGTAGCAACGCTGGCGATGTTCGGGCATCGAATCGCTGGGCTATCGCCCAAGTTACAAAGCTGGCTTGAACTGGCGATTGTGCTTCCGGTTGTTGTCTGGGCCGGCCGACCGATCTTCGGACGATTTGTGCAGTCGCTGCGAAATGGGCATCCCAACATGTGGACGCTGATTGGCCTTGGGACGACTGCAGCGTTGAGTTACAGCGTGGTTGCCACGATTTCCCCGGAAATTTTTCCGGCGACGTTTCAAATGCACGGACGAGTCGGCGTGTATTTTGAAGCGGCCGCAGTGATCACTTCGCTAACTTTGCTCGGGCAGATGCTTGAGCTGCGCGGCCGCGCGCGGACTTCGACGGCACTCAAGTCACTATTGGGGCTTTCGCCAAAAACGGCGCGACGGATCGAAGCGGATGGAACTGAACGCGACGTGCCCCTTGATCAAGTTCAAGTGGGCGACTTGTTGCGCGTCCGACCGGGCGAAAAAATTCCCGTCGATGGACAAGTCACCCAAGGCTCCAGCAGTGTTGACGAATCGATGATCACAGGAGAACCACTTCCCGTGTTCAAGCAAGTTGGCGACTCGGTCGTCGGCGCGACGATCAACACTTCGGGAAGTTTCGTAATGCGGGCGGAAAAAATCGGTTCGGCGACGCTGTTGGCCCAAATTGTGCAAATGGTCGCACAAGCGCAGCGGACCAAAGCTCCGATGCAACGCTTGGCCGATGTCGTGTCGGGCTATTTCGTGTGGGCTGTCGTGGCGATTGCGATTGCCAGTTTGTTGGCGTGGGGAATTTTCGGCGGCGAACGTGGTTGGCTTTACGGATTGATCAGTGCGGTCTCGGTGCTGATTATCGCTTGTCCTTGTGCACTCGGTTTGGCGACGCCGATGTCGATCATGGTGGCGACGGGAAAGGCAGCGACGAGCGGGATCCTTTTTCGCGATGCGGCGGCGATAGAACATTTGAGACGCGTCGACACGTTGATCGTAGACAAGACGGGAACGCTAACCCAAGGCAAGCCGACGGTCACACAAGTCCTTCCTGCGGCTGGCGCTTCTGTTGACGAGTTGTTGCGCTTTGCGGCCAGCGTCGAGCAAGCCAGCGAGCATCCGCTGGCCGCAGCAATTGTCGCGGCGGCTCATGCCAGGGGACTGTCCCTCGCGCCAGTGGAAGCATTCGAATCGAATGCCGGCAAAGGCGTGCGAGGTGCCATCGAAGGGCGTAAAGTCGCAATCGGTAATGCCGCCTTCATGCGCGACGAAAATGTTGTCGTGAACGAATCGAAAATCGAAAACGACGACGAGCCCTCAAGCGTTGCAT
>JANMEB010000117.1:0-6396 GCA_031376585.1 Planctomycetota bacterium
AATCGGTGGCTCAATCATTTAACGAGCGGGAAGTTGACGGCGCAAGTGAAACCATCGGATAACGGCCGCAATGAAAATGAACAGCATCGTTCCGAGGCTTGAGGTTGCGCCCCAAACGAAGGATTGCGGACGATAGATAAAGCGGACATCGAATTCGCCGCTATAGGGGAGGTTGACGGCGCGGAAGATGCCGGAAAATCGTTCGGGTTGAGTAACCACGTGCTTTCCGGTTTGAACTTCGTGAATGTCAACTCGCCAGCCGGCGTCCCAATAGTCTTTCAAGATCAGCCAGCCTGCGGTTTGGCAACGGACGTGGACGTGAACTTGATTGTTTGTTTCGCCAACAATGTGCGCAGTTGAAAAATTTTCAGGCTCGGCTGAGCGGCCCGTAGCGGGCCGGTTAAACGAAGAGCGGAATCGTGCGTCAGCTTGAGCGAGTTGTGCCAAATCGCGTCGGATCGCAACGATGAAATCGTGCTGGTGGTCTTCACGCAATCGACTCGTACGGGAAAAGTTGGGCGGCGTCCATTCGGCTAAGAAACTTATGCGCGGCGACGCGGGCAGCGATTCTATCACGAGATTTTGCGAGTGTTGGAAAAGGTGTCTGGAACTCTCCGGCAACGTGGTTGTGGCCGCTTTCTCGAGCGCCCCGAAAGTTCCAGACACCTTTTCCAACGATGGATTGAAAAACAAGATTCGATTTTCGATGGCCAGAATTGGGTCATAAGCGGTCCCAACCAATTCGTTGAACCAGGCAAGGTCCAGAGGTTCGAGGGCGTGGAACGATCCGATTAAATCGACGTTGTGCGATAAATGAAATTTCGGAAACAACGACGCGCGTTCGAATCGAATCACTTCTTCGAGACGTTGGGCGGACTTCGTGATTCGCCATGACTCTGGTTGGATTTCATCCAAATAGAATCGGCGAGTTCGCGAAGGATTTTTGTCCGTGGAAAGCTCCGTCGCGACGGACTCGGAACTTTGCGTTGTAAACGATTCGGCTGGGACGCCGACGATTAGCCAAGCGTTGGCAATCACGAGGTCTGCAACCGTTATCGCCACGATGCTACGCACGGCCGACGATTTGGAGAATGATGCATTTCGATACGAGCGCAAGATCAACCACAGCAATCCGGACACGATCGACACATGAACGAACGTGATTCGTAAATCTTTTAAGGAACCGTCTAAATCAAATGGCCCAAAGGTAGGATCGGCTTGAATACCTATCGCGAAACCTTGTACTTCTGGGAAAAAAGTGGCACCCACCATCAGCACACTCGCGACCAACGTGAACGCCGACAATGCGCGAGCGGATTTGGCTCGACCGAGATTAAGCCGCGTTAATTGGTGACCGGCGAGTAAACTTGCACCGAGAGTTGCGACGACAAAAAGCTTGGCGGGATACCGAAAACTGACGTAACCGGGCAACAGCGTCACCATCCACCAATAAATGCCAAATATTGGTGGGGAAAAATCATCGAAATACACGCCTCCGAAAAGCGGCTTGCATTCTCTCGCGATCCAGCCGGCGCCATACCAACCCAACGAACCCAAACCGAAAATAATTGTCAACCAAGTTAAGCCGACGATAACTCTGGAACCGCGCCACAATCGAGCGGCGCAAAACGCCAAGATCACGACCGCCAATCCGAAATACAGCGAAGGGGTCCAGACACGATCCGCTGATGGAATCGCGGCTGTCCAGCGGCGAAAGGTCGGAAATTCCTTGCCCGAGACGTTCGGCCAAATGAGTTCGGCCGCCGACCAAGGAGGTTGGCTGAATTGATAAACGTGTTCGTGATGTGTGCCGCTGATTGGGTTGTGGAACCAACCAATGGAATTGGTTTCGTGCCCGGCGGCCCAATCGCTTGCCGACTCCCAAATCGAACGAGCCGTATTTGGGTTCGCGCGAGTGCTGCGCTGATGCCACTGCCACGAGGGGAGCCATTGGATCGCAGAGAGGCCAGCAGCGAGAATCGCGATCACGCCGAATCGGGCGACGGATGCAAAGCGATTTTGCTCGCGCAAAGTTAGACGCCTGCGAAACATCGCAATCATCGCGGATGCGCCGAGTATCAGCAGAACATGGTAAGCCGATTGCGGGTCGCCTCCCAGAATCATAAGTGCGATAAACACAGCACACGCGACAAGTTCGCGAGGCTTAGCAGTGCGCAAGGCCGCCCAGCCTGAGGCCAAGGCCCACGGCAGCCAAGCAGCACCCACGAGATAAACGACGTTGCTCGTTTGGAACAGCACCGCGCCCGAAAGTGCGAATCCACTGGCGGACAGTGCGCTGGCCGAGGCCGATAATCGCAAAGAATGAGCCAGAAAATAGGTTCCCCATGCCGCGATGATCGCGTGAATCGAAACATAAAACGCAAAGCGCGCGGCGTATGGCAACACAGTCAGAAAGAAAATTGATTTGAGCGGATAGAACACGCTGGAAACGCCGTCGGCCACAAGTGGTTGCCCAAAATCGTCCAGCGGATTCCAAAGCGGAATTTCGCCTTGGCTCCATTGATTTTGAATCCACTCGAACAGTGGATAATAAAGATGCGCCGTGTCGCGATATCCAAAACAAGTCTGTCCGACCAGAAACCGGCCAAACAAGAACAGCCACACCAAAAGGCTAGCCGTGAGAAACAGCGCAGTCGAACGTCGCTTGAACAAAGGGGTCAGGAGTCATTGTTGGGGTGGTTGGCGGGAAATCGGACTTGAGGGCGACCGCGGGGGCGAAGGGTGGATGCGAGCCCAAGCTTGCGGGCGGTCGATTCCACCCAGCGCGACGCGCCAAAGGGGCTCCCTCGGTTGACCGAACGACGCGCCGCTTCCAACTCCTGCTCCGTCAGCGGTTCGCTCACGCGTGCGACCCATCGCGACGGCCGGGCCACGGGCCATTTCGAAAGTAACATCGGATCGGGTTCAGGTTTCTGCAACCAACGCCACAGCGATCCCCAGCGCCATCTCTCCGCATGGCGCACCAATTTCGCGCGAAGTGCATTGCGTTCGACGTATCGACAGACGGTCAAAAAATGCTCGTCGGCTTGAATAGGAAAGCTCTTGAAGCGGCCTTGGTAGACGTGGCCCTGACCGGAAGTGCGATAATGTGCGTGATAGCGCATGGTATGCGTAGCGGTTATCCAGCGCAAAAATTGGCTCATCGCCCGATCTTGAGTAGGGCGCAAAACCAAATGCCAATGGTTGGGCATCAACTGGTAGGCGAATAACTTGACCGGGTATTTGGCAAGTCCATCAGCGAGGATTCGTTCAAACGCTTCGTAATCGGCGTCTTTCCGAAAGATCTCCTCGCGAGCATTCCCGCGGTTCAAGGCGTGGTACAATCCACCCGCTTCGTCAGCTCGTAATGGTCGTGGCATGATTCGAATAATACCAGCATCCGACCCGAGCGTCAATGACTCCTGACCCCTTTGATTCAACGGAGAAAAACATGTCACGCATACGTTACTACTCAATTTGTTTTGTTCTGCTGATTGTGTTATCCGCACAATGCAACTTGGTTTATGGACAAAATGAGCCCGTTTCATTGTTCAACGGCAAGGACCTGACTGGCTGGATTTCCAAAGAGGGCAAGCCTGAGGAGACGCTAAAAGTCGGCACGGCTCAAGTCGACCCGAGCAACCCGAGTGAATTGGTTGTCGAACCTGAAGGACACGACTTGATCAATTTCAAAGGGGGTGGCCGCGACTTTTACAGCGAAGCCAAATTTGGGGACGCTATGATCGAAGTCGAATTCATGGTCCCTAAAGGTTCGAACTCGGGTGTTTACGTAATGGGTGAATACGAAGTTCAAATTCTGGACAGTTTCGGCAAGAAAGATGTCGAGGCGAGCGACGTCGGCGGCCTTTACGGTGCTCAAGCACCCCGCGTGAACGCCGCGAAGGCTCCAGGAGAATGGCAGAAGTTCAAGATCCTCTTTCAGGCTCCCAAATTTGACAAAGACGGCAAGAAAACAGCCAACGCACGCTTTTTGGGGGTCACGCTCAATGAGCAAGTGATCCACGAGAATGTCGAGATGAAAGGCCCGACCCCCGGCGGCATCAGCGGCAAGGAAGTTCCCGAAGGTCCCCTGATGTTCCAAGGCAATCACGGCCCGGTCGCTTATCGCAATATCAAAATCACACCGCTTAAACTTGCTCAAGGCACATCGAGTGGCAGTGTAGATTTCTAACACGCCTAGATTTCAGTTTGTGCCAGTCGTCAGGTCCTAATCAATCTGAAATAGTTCCGACGCATTGCCGATGCGGCAATCCTAGTGCGAGATCTGACGGAATCCCAATTTGACTTGAAAAAGGCATGCCGAATTGCCGGTCTGCCGAATCAGGTACGGATTTCCGCCGCCGCATGCTTCGAGTCATTCAAAAATTGCGGTGTCGTAATGCCCATCGATACGTAGATGCTCATGAGTCCGTCGACCGACATGTCAGCAGGTTTGACACTTTCTACCGGCATAAAAACCAGCGCGCCTCCAAACGGTACTGGCGCCGTGGGAATAATCACAACGTTGTAATCACGGCCAGCGATGTGAAATCGTTCTGAGGAAGGCATTAAGGCCAAGACGCCTGCGCTGGCTTCTTTGCCAAAAAAACACCACACCACACTCATCGCCTTCAAGTCGGATTCGTTTTTTTGATCAAACATCGCGACCAACTGTTTCGACGTCCCATAGAGTCCACCGACTAAGGGGACGCGCTTAGCAACCGCGTCGAACATGCGCTGCAAAAATCGTTTGGCGCCCATGTTGACCAGCAGACCGAGGCCAAAAATGGCGGCCAGCACGAATGTCCAGCCAATCACATAGGCGGCCGCGCTATTCGTAACAAAATGGAGCCCCAATGATCGCAGGACATTTCCTAGCGTCGTGCCGGGTCCAATCAGACCACGTATAAATCCCGCGACCCAAACGACGATCCCGATCGTGAGAACTGCCGGCAATACGACCAGCAGACCTGCGAGGAAAACACTAGCCAGTCTTTTGAGAATACTCGTCAACGCGATTTTCATGTTTGGTTGTGCCTCATTGAAAAAGTGACACTAGTTTTATTCGTGTGACTCCGTTGCCGGAGACATATTGTTCAGCGCGAGGGAATCACTCGATTCGTGGCGACCGTATAAACTGACCAGCCGAGCAATCAATACCGCTAGGTACAACTGCCCGACGATCGATTCGACATTCACCAGCCCGCGTGTCAGTGGCGTGATGGGCGCAATGTCGCCGTAGCCAAGGGTTGCGAGAGTCACATAGCTAAAGTAGATCGCTTGACTCAACATCGAACCAACCCCAGCGCCAGAGGATTTGATTCCTGCCAACGAACCCGGACGACTCGTTTCGATGATCGCGAAAAGGTCGCCAAATGCCAAGCCAAACAAGAGGTACAGACTCAACGCCGCAAAAATGCGCTCCGAGTCGACGCGCCCCGAGCCCAAAACGACGCGAAAGATACCCACGCTCACCGCGAACGAAAGTGAAACCCAAAGCAGCCGCCCCGCGGGAATTAGCAGGTCCGTACGGATCGGGAATAGAATCCAGCGCATCAATACTGCGGCGAGAGCGAGCCCCAAATACCAGCGGAAGACGGTTCGGCCAAGCCCTAAACTACAGACGGCAACGAACAGATTCAGCGTGGCAAGAACTTCCTCCGCGTTGGCGTTCCTCCACAGCGTATCCAGTAGGGGGCCGATCACCAGAGTTATCAGGAGCGATGCGAATAGTATTGCGAAACGATGTCGGCGAATCTCACCACGCCATTCCTTGAGTCTCATTTCGAGCTCGCAATACTATTGCAGTCGGCCGACCGCTCAATTCGACCGGGCGGTAAACTCGCATTTCACGGAAACCAATCGCAACAATTAATGGCCACCACCGAGCGGGATGATAATGTAGTTCTCCCAGCTTTTCATCCGCAAGATAATCTTGCGTACGATGCTCAACGCATGCAACTTATGTGTGTACACCGCAACTTGCGCTTGAGAACCGATCGGCAGATGCAGAGACGCGATGTCCTCGTCATATTCGTATACAACTGGTATATATCCCGGAGAGGTCTCTGACGTGGCGGAGCGCAGTTGTCCGCTTGCGCTGACGGCTCCCTCCGGAATAATCGGGAGAATTCGGAGGACTTTGGCCTTAAAAATCTTTCCAGGATATGCCTTGAACGCCAATTCAGCTTCCAGTCCCGGTTCGAACCCCATAATGACGTTTTGACGAAAGGAGGCAACCAACAATGGCTTTTCGCTGGGTACAAAGACCATTGTCGGGCTCAGAGGGAATGGCGTAGCCATTTGCCCAGGCCGCAAAAAGACTTGAGTTACAAATCCATCGCTCGGCGCGCGAACCACGGTTTGTTCCAATTCCCAACGCTTATTGTCCAACTC
>JANMEB010000260.1:0-3793 GCA_031376585.1 Planctomycetota bacterium
GCTTGCTGACCTCGGCCAAAATGATCGCGCCGTTTGTTCCGTTCGTGGCGGAAGCAATGTGGCGGAACTTGGCGGGTGTATTCGGCGAGCGTGCTACTGAAAGTGTTCACTTGTGCGATTATCCGCAGCCGGGGCCGCGCGGCGTTGAGAATCCACTAATTCGGCGAATGAGCTTACTCCGCGAGATCGCATCGCTTGGACGAGCCGCCCGCGCAGAAGCCAAATTGAAAGTCCGCCAGCCGCTTCAATCGGTAACCGTGATTCTAAAAGATCCAACCGACCGTTCTTGGCTTGAGGATCACGGCACGATTCTCCGCAGCGAACTCAACGTGTTGCGCATTGACTACGCCGCCGACGAAGCCGAATTTGTTTCGTACAAAGTCCAGCCGAATTTCAAGCTGGTCGGCCCGCGAGTTGGAGTGCTCATGCCCAAAGTAAAAGAGGCACTCGCCAAAGCCGACGGCGGACAACTCTTGGATGAAATGAACAGAACCGGTAAAGTCACTTTAGCCGTCGCCGATCAGATCGTCGAACTCACGAGTGATGAAATCCAAATCTTCTTACAAGCCAAACCGGGCCGGGCCGCCGCGCAAGGCGCCCGCTGCGTCGTCGTTTTAGAAACTGAACTAACGCCGGAACTTATTCGCCAAGGGATGGCCAACGACATTATCCGTCTCGTTCAAGACCGCCGTAAGGAAGTCGACTTGCAATACTCAGATCGCATTCATTTGTCGCTGGTGGCTGCCGATTCCGACCTAACAGCCGCGATTCGCGAAAATGCCGAGCGTATCAAAGCAGAGACGCTTGCCGAAAAACTTGATGATCGCCCGCAACTCAATTCCGAAGCCGCCGCGCGCGAAGTCGCCGAAAAACCCTTAACCATTTTCATTAGCGTTGTGGCGTAACATATTTTTGCAACCGAATTCTTAGCCGACGAGCGCTTGCTCGCGGTTATTTAAAAGAAACCGAACGCTAGCGCTTCGCTGCTGAATTTCCAAGCCTTTTTCGATGCGACCAGTTCAACGCACGTGAATAAAACGACTATGTCTCCGAAAACAAAGCCCTCGCCCACGATCGCCGTTTTGATTTCCGGTGGCGGCACGACACTGAAGAATCTGATCGAACAGCGAAGGCTTGGGATATTGGATGTTGAAATTGCGGCAGTTATTTCTAGTAACCCAACTGCTGTCGGATTGGACTTTGCACGTGCTGCGGGAATTCCGATAGCCGTCGTCGACCATCGAGAATTCGAGGCACATCAATTCAGCGTCCGAATCTTCGAAGCGATCGAAGGTTCCGGCGCGAAATGGGCGGTTTTGGGCGGATTTCTGCGGCGACTGGTGATCGATCCGGCTTGGTCCGAGCGCGTAATTAATATCCATCCGAGCTTGATTCCGGCTTTTTCCGGTCGTGGCTTTTACGGAGAGCGAGTTCACCAAGCGGTCTTAGACAACGGCTGCAAGATAACTGGATGCACGGTTCATTTCGTCGATAATCAGTACGACCACGGACCGATCATCGCGCAGCTCCCGGTCGAAGTTCTCCCCGACGATTCGACGACTTCGCTGGCCGGTCGCGTTTTTGCCGCCGAATGCCGACTCTATCCAGTCGCGATTAACGCTTTGGCCGCCGGTTCAATTCGCGTTCAAGGTCGCACCGTCATCGTCGACCCGCCGATTAAACTGAAATAGAACCTGAACCATTCGTCAGCACTAATTATTCCTTGCGTTTCTTCCTCAAGCCTCATACCTCATACCTCAAGCCTACGCCCAATGTCCGACGCCGAACAACTCAAACATGAAATCTGCGATATCGGCCGCCGAGTTTACAACAAGGGATTTGCCGCAGCCAACGAAGGCAACATCTCCGTCCGTCTTGGCGACGATCAAGTCCTCTGCACGCCGACGATGCACAGCAAAGGATTTCTCGAACCGGCTGACATTTGCACCGTCGATTTGACAGGCCGCCAATTCGCCGGGGCAAGAAAGCGGACCAGCGAAGTCCAATTGCATTTGGAAATTTACCGACAGCGACCCGACATCCGCTCCGTCGTCCATTGTCATCCTCCGCACGCCACGGCCTTTGCCATCGCGCGCGAACCGATACCACAATGTGTGCTGCCCGAAGCCGAAGTTTTCTTGGGAGAAGTCCCTATTGCGCCCTACGCCACACCTGGCGGCCAAACTTTTGCTGACACGATCGCGCCGTTTTTGAAACAGTCCAAAGTCATCATTTTGGCCAATCATGGCACGGTCAGCTTTGACCAAACGGTCGAACGGGCCTATTGGTGGACTGAGATTCTGGATGCCTATTGTCGAATTCTAATTCTGACTCGATCGCTAGGCGGCTTTCATTATTTGTCGACCGCCGAAGCTCGCGAATTGCTGGCGTTGAAAAAAACTTGGGGGATCGACGACCCGCGACATCGGGATGGATTTCCCGACTGCGACGTTTGCGCGAATGCGACTTTCCGATCGGCTTGGCCCCAGTCCGGCACCGAGCGTCGAGCTTTTCCAGCCCATGACGACACCGCCCTTGCCGGCCGAACGTCGTTGGACAACGCCACGATTGAACGAATTGCCCAGAGAGTGGCGCAGTTGTTACAGTCACGGCGGTAACAATACCTCGCGCGGCCGCCAACGAATTATTTCGTTTAACCCGGAGCCAACGGCGACGGCGCTGTAAAGTTGAAGTCTCCGTCGCCGTTTCCGTCGCCGGTGGCTCCGGGTTAAACAAATCTGCGGCATAATTGAAATGGGCGTTTTCGGCGGGTACCATGTTGGTAATTGGAGCAACTCTATGAAATTGCCTTGGGTCGCGTTTTTTTTGTCGATTTGCGTTTATGGCTTGGTCAACAATTCGTTGCTGGCGTTTACGCTCGATGAAATGTGGACCGTCAGCGTTTCGTCGGCGCGGGAAACTGCCCAAAAGGAAAAGAAAGACGTCCTGTTAAACTTCACCGGTTCGGACTGGTGCCAGTTTTGCATTCAATTGGACAAGGAAGTGTTGGGGAAAGACGATTTCCTCAAATCGGCGACTGAGCACTTTGTTCTTGTGAAACTGGATTTTCCCAAAGACGCGACGAAGCAATCGGCAGAAGTCGTTCAGCAGAACGCCGAGTGGCAAAAGAACCTTGCCGTTGAAGGCTTTCCGACGATCGCGTTGTTGGACTGCGAAATGCGCCCGTATGCTTTCACGGGATTTCGCGAAGAAACCGCCGATCAGTATTTGGCACACATCGAGTCGTTGCGCGCGACGCGCGTTGCCCGCGACGATGCGCTTGCCAAAGCCGCCAAAGCCGAGGGAACAGAAAAAGCCAAGCTTCTCGATGAAGCCCTTGAATCGCTCGATCAACAAGTGGTCGAAACCTATTACGTGGATGTGATCAACGAAATCCTTAGCCTCGATCCCGACGACGCCGTCGGCTTGCGGACTAAATACAACGAATCCCAAGAACGTGAATTGCAACGATCGCTGTTGTCCGATATTGCAATGGTTGCGCGGCTTAAATCACCGGCGGTTGCCGTGCAGTTTATCGACGAAGCTATCTCCGCCGTGAAAATGGCTCCCGCGACACAATACCAGGTCCTGCTGACCAAACTCGATTTGTTTCGCAAGATGGGGCAAAGCCAGCAGGCCGAAGCAATCATCGACGACATGATGAAAATCGAAGGGCTCGATGCGATCGACTTGCAAAAGTTGATCGTCAAGAAGGCCTTGCTAATGTTTGGCGATAAACGTCAAGCGGACGCATTTGAAATGCTGGACCAAAAGATCAAAGAGCTAGCGCCCA
>JANMEB010000134.1:0-9873 GCA_031376585.1 Planctomycetota bacterium
CCTGGTTCCCAGGCTTCTGCCTGGGAACCGGCTGAATTGCTGGCTCCGCCCGCTGGAATTGAGGCGGAGCCTCGAATGCATTGCGTACCCAGGCGGGAGCCTGGGTACGAGTCGGATTTTATTTTGGTGCGACAGAATACATCGCCATCGTTTGAGTTTTTTTGGCTTTGATCGAAGCGTTGTCTTTGCCAATCTTCGGCGCTAGAATTTGGTTTGGTCGTTTTACTCCAATTCCAGCACGAAGGAGAAACCCATGTTTCGTACAAGTCTCGTCGCCTTACTGGTTAGTCTATTGTTGACGACTGCCGCCATGGCTCAGAACAAAAAGGAATCAGCACCGAAGCAGGAAAAGAAAGTTATTCCGACGGTTCTCAAAACGGAAACTGCGGTAGCTTGGTTTGATTTGGAGCACTGCCCGATTTGCAAATGCATGTCGTCGCAAAAGGGGTTGATGGAGAGCATGAAGTGGGAAACTCATGTCATCGATAACGGCATGCTGTCCGTCGCCGTGATTCCGCCGGACAAAAAAGAGGCGATGGCCACTTGCAAGAAGAACATGATGGCCGTGATCGAAAAAGTAAAGGCTGGTGAAAAAATGGAGCTCTGCGGATACTGCAATTCCTATGGGGCTTTGGAACTGGCCGGCGCAAAGAAGACTGAGATTGAAACCGCGGCTGGCGTGATCTCCATGTTGACCTCGGACAATCCAGAAGTCGTCAAGAAGATCCAGGATCATGCAAAGACGACGATTAAGGAATATGAGGCAATGGTCGCCGCTCAAACCAAATCTGCCAAATAAGCATCGTCGATTGACGAGTTCGCGTGCCCAAGCCACTCGCGGCCTGGGCATTTTCATTTGCGTATCTGAACCGCGAAAAACTCGTTTCAGTCGCGACAGCTTTTCCTGCTATATTGAGCGATACTCTGGCCGCGTTCGGCGGCTATAGCTCATCTCGACGCGAACCGTTACATGATCGACAAGCCAACTTGGTGGCAGCGCTCCTCGGCAAGATCGATTGCACTTTGCGTTGCGTTGGCCACGGCGATTTTTGCGATTGAGTTTGTGACGCCCTTGGGATTTGCCCACGGGATTCTGTATGTCTTCGTGGTGTGGGCAAGTCTAGGTTTGCGTTCAAACCGTGCGATCTATGCAATCGCGGTAATTTGCTCGGCGCTGACACTGATTGGCGTGACCACGCCGCACATTGTCGTGCCGATGTCATGGGAAATTATAATTGCCAATCTCATGTTGGCGAACTTCCTGATTTTTTTGTCGGCGCATTTGCTTGCAAAATTGCAGCACAGACGACAATTGCTCGAATCGAGTCACCTCACGTTGGAGGATCAAGTTCGAGACGGAACGCAATTGTTGACCTCTGCGAAACAAGTCGCACATCGTGAAACCGAAAATCGCCAACGGATCGAAGTCGAACGTGATCGATTTTTCGAAGCGTCTCTGGATATGCTGTGCATCGCCAGCCTCGATGGTTACTTTCGCCGAGTGAATCCGTCGTTCGAACGCGTGTTGGGTTTCAGCGCGGCCGAACTTTTGGAGAAGCCGTTTCTCGACTTTGTACATCCGGAAGACCGAGCGGCCACGATTGCCGAACTGGGAAAGCTTGAGCGCGGCCAAAACACGCTCCGCTTTGAAAACCGTTATCGTTGCCGCGATGGCACGTACAAATGGCTGGAATGGTCGTGTCCCGCTCCGCGGCCAGGCGAGAATTTACTCTACGCGGTCGGCAAAGAGATAACGGATCGTCGACGAACCGAAGCATTGCTGCGACGAATGATTGAAGCGTCGCCGGCGGCATTGATCTTGGTGGATCGTTCCCGGAAGATCGCGAACGTGAATTCGCAAGCCGCAAAAATGTTCGGCTATCCGCCGGCAGAATTATTGGGTCAGGAATTGGAGAATCTGATTCCGGAACGATTTCACCCGAATCATCCGAAATATGTCGAAGGCTTCTTTTCCAGCCCGGTCGCTCGTCCGATGGGTGCCGGTCGCGACTTGTGGGGCCGCAAAAAAAACGGCGACGAGTTTCCGGTCGAAGTAGGTCTCAGCCCGCTGGAAACGGAAGACGGTATTGTCGTCATGGCGGGAATTATCGATATTACCAATCGCCGAAAAGTGATCGACGCAATTTCCAGAGCCAAGGAATCGGCCGAAGCCGCCAATCGAGCGAAAAGCGATTTTTTGGCAAACATGAGCCATGAAATCCGCACTCCGATGAACGCTGTGATTGGCTTGACGGAACTGGTGCTCGACTCGGACTTGACCGTCGAACAACGCGACTACCTGTCGATGGTGATGCAAGCGAGTGAATCGCTGCTGTCCATTATCAACGAGATTCTTGACTTCTCCAAGATCGAAGCGGGCAAGATGGAAATCGAGGCCGTCGATTTCGACCTTGGGGACGTCGTTGGCGACACATTGAAATCGCTGGCTCCGCGGGCACAAAGCAAGGGATTGCAATTGGCCGTTCGCATTGCGGATGACGTGCCCAAATGGCTAGTCGGTGACGCAGTTCGCTTGCGACAAGTCATTGTGAATCTTGTCGGCAACGCCATCAAATTCACGGAACGAGGCAAAGTGCTCGTGGATGTGTCGCAAGTATCTCGCAACGACCTAACTGCTCATGTCCGCTTTGCGGTTACCGACAGTGGTATCGGAATTCCGCCGGAAAAGCTACGACTGATCTTTGAAGCATTTACCCAAGCCGATAGCAGCACGACGCGGCGATATGGTGGAACTGGACTTGGACTGGCGATTTCCGCGCGGCTCGTTTCGCTCATGGGTGATCAGCTTGATGTGCAAAGTGAACTTGGAAAAGGGAGTACTTTTTCTTTCACTCTGCGCTTGCCACGCGGCAAAAAACCGGTGAATAGTGACCAGACAACTTCGTCGGTAATCATTTTGCCATCACTGCTCGAGTCAACTCGGATTCATCCTCTCAACATCTTGCTCGTCGAAGACGGCTTGATGAATCAAAAAATCGCGATGGCTCTGTTGGAAAAATGGGGGCACCACGTCACCATCGCCATCAACGGTCGCGAAGCGGTCGATGCTCTAAAGCAACCTGGTTTCGATCTCGTTTTGATGGACGTGCAAATGCCGGTGCTGGATGGCCTGGAGGCCACAATCGAGATTCGAAATCGTGAAAAGACTAGCGGCGGTCACGTTCCCATTGTGGCGATGACCGCGCGCGCCATGTTGGGTGATCGCGAAGCTTGCCTAAAATCTGGCATGGATGGTTACGTTTCAAAACCAATTCGCAAGCGAGAATTGTACGCGGCGCTCCAGCCGTTTTTTGTTCAAAGCCCGGTCGAGGACTCACCTGCCGTCGTCGTGAACTGGGAGGACGTTTTGCGATTGGTTGATAATGATCGAAGGCTGGTCGCCGAATTGATCGTGGCATTTCGGTCGGAGGCTTCAAAATTAATTGCGTCGATTGAAACGGCGGCACAATCAGCGGATGCGAAAGCCCTTCGATTGTCGGCTCATGCGTTGAAGGGGAGCTTGCGCGTTTTCGGCGTGCCGTCGGTGTCCGCGCTCGCCGAACATCTGGAATCCCAAGGCCGAGCGGCGACTTTCGAAAACTTGGCCCCAACAATTGCCGCGCTAAAAGTCAAGCTTGCGCAATTCGATCGCGCGTTAGATACGTTCGCGAAATGATTGATTCGAATTCTTAGGCGCTTTGCCCGTTGTATCAGCACTATCGACTTGTGTCGGAACCTTGCATTTCCTCAAGCCTATCGCCTAAAGCCTCAGCCCTTAATAGGCGTTGTCGTTGTGTAGCAGATAGACGGCCGTTATGTCCTGTACACAGTTGAAGAACGCCTCGACGACCTTTGGATCAAAATGGTTCCCGCTTCCTTTGCGGATAATCTCAAAGCACTCAATCAAGGGGACGGCATCTTTATAATGACGTTTCGAACTAACTGCGTCGAACACGTCCGCGACGGCTGTGATTCGACCTTCGATCGGGATTTTTTCGCCTTTCAGGCCATTGGGGTAGCCGGTGCCGTCCCATTTTTCGTGATGGGTTTCAGCGACCATCGCCGCCATCCGCATAATGGGCGAATTGCATTCATCGAAAAGTTTGGATCCAGTGCTGCCATGATTGCGCGCGCCACCCAGATTGAATTCGGCTTCGTTGCGAATGATTTTTCGGCCGATTACGCAATGCGTCTTCATGATATTAAATTCTTCCTGGGTCAGCATGCCAGGCTTCTTAAGAATATTGTCCGAAATTCCGATTTTGCCCACGTCGTGCAACTGGGCCGCGTGTTCCATCCACAGCGCGCGTTCTTCGCTAAAGCCCAATTCCGCCGCGATGATCGAGGCGTAACGACCGACGCGAAAAACATGTTGCCCAGTTTGGTCATCGCGATTTTCCGCAGCGCGAGCCAAACATTGAATCGCGTCTCGTCGCGAAGCATAAAGTTCCGCCGTACGAAGTCGGACTTCGCGTTCAAGTTGATTCGACTGACTTGCCAAATGGTCGAGGTGTGCCTTGGCGAGCAGGGTATTGCGAACGCGCGCGATCAATTCGGTCGCATTCACCGGCTTGCTAAGGAAATCCGTGGCCCCCAAGTTCAAGCATTTGTTTTTGACTTCCGCCTCGGTGGCCGACGTCAAAAACACCATTGGAATGTGTTTCGTTTCGATGTCTTCGCGCACACTTGCTAAGATATCTAGGCCAGTGACAACGGGCATATGAATATCGCACAACACCAGATCGGGCGGATCCGATTTAATCGTCTCCATGGCTTTTTCTGGTTCGGTCAGAGTCTGAACCCGAACATATGCGGCTTGATTGAGTAGTTTGCGGACCATCATCACGGTCGACGGCTCGTCGTCAATCACAAGGATTTTCGCGACCGTAGTTGAGCGGCTGAGCGATTCGGATGCGGAAGTCGGCGCGCCGCCCAATCCTTGGTCCATCGCCGAAATTTTGTCCGAGGTGGCCACAAGACATTTATGCCCGTCGTGGAAATGGCAACGATTTCGCCCATGTTGCTTGGCGTCGTAAAGTGCTTTGTCGGTTCGGCTCACAAACGTCTCGACCGAATCTCGATCCATCGCGGTCGCAAATCCTAGACTGACCGTAACGCGAATAATATTGTTATCGATTTCGGTCGCTGATTCTTCAATACGTTTCCGAATTCGTTCGGCGGCGGCACGGGCTTCTACCGCACCGCAGCCAGGGAGGATAATGGCAAACTCCTCGCCCCCGTATCGCGTCACTAAGTCCATAGCTCGGAGCGTCCGCTCGATATCTTTTGCGATCCCGCGTAGCACGTGATCGCCAGCTTGATGACCGTATTTGTCATTAACCGCTTTGAAATAGTCAATGTCGAGTACCAACAGCGACAAAGGCGTTCGCTGCCGCGACCATTCGATCATCCGGCGGTTAATTTCGTATTCAAAAGCGCGCCGGTTGGCGACCTGCGTCAGCGGGTCGCGCAGCACATCGTCTTCAAGGTCCGACGAGTATTTGGCCAATTGATCGCGATAAATTTTGCCGCTGAGCGTGTTTCTGACGCGAGCCATTAGCTCGCTGATGTTCACGGGTTTTGTCAAAAAATCATCGGCTCCGAACGAGAGCGCTTGGATGCGAGTTTCCGCATCGGTGTCGGCCGTCAAAGTAATCACTGGTATGCGTTGCATTGACTCGTGCTGCCGCATGGTTCGCAAGATTTCCAATCCATGGACCTGCATTCGAATGTCCAACAGGACTAAATCGGGATTGAACTGTTGAATCTGCTTGATCGCTTGGCTGGCGTCATTGACTATGACAAAGTTGCAGAAGCCGACTTCCGACAAGTATTTGCGCAGGGCCAGCGTCATGGTCACTTCATCGTCGATGATCATGATCATCGCGTGCTTTACCTGTTCGTCGGCTGGTCGATGGTAGGCAAAAGGATTGAATTGATTGCGAGGCATGGGCGATTGAATCGCGGAAGTGATGGCGCCGAAATTCGACGAGCCGCCGACAATCTCTGCGTCAGTCGATGTTGGAATGATGCTCATGGCATTAGCCTTGGTGAGATTCGGAACTGAAAAATTTAGGTCGCGGAACAAGGCCGGCGAAAACAATTGCCGCAAAATCCACGGAAAAGTCCTGTTGGGATCATGCCGGTCGTAGCGACAATTTCGATGGGTGACGGTCGGAAAACAAAAAAGCGCAACCACTCTTTGGCTTCATAGGGCGCAATATGCTGACCCTCCCAGGCCTCCGAGAAGAGCGCAGGGCCGAGACTTAGTTCGTCACAGGATTGGTTGTGGGAAAAACCTGGGGCATCGACGCAAAAACGGCAACTCGCTGCGGCGCTGCTGACTTGGTTTCTAGCCGTATGCGCTGGCAGAGTGATTCAATTTCGCCAAGTGAAAATTCGATCGCCTTGACGTTTCTTGATTTGGCAGCGGATTGCAGCGATGCGGCGTGCTCCGTGAATGCGTCGAAACCAGCCGTTCCGCCGGCACCCTTCAGCCAGTGGGCCAACTCCGCAAGTTCAAGGTAATTCGTTTCGTCCACAGCCGCCCGCATTTCGGGAACTTTTTTGCGCAAGCGATCGACGAACAATTCGACAATCATCCGATAATCTGGGTCGTCCATCGGCAAGCTCGGATGCAACGCATTCTGCAGAGTCATCATCATCGTTTGCTCAACATTTTGGAGTGGTTGACGTGTGGCGGGTTCTTCAAGTTCGGGCGAGCATATCGCATTGGTCGACACTTCAAGGTCTGTCGGTTGTTGTGTAGGGCTACCATCCCAAGTCCGTGTGGCCGCGACGGCAGGCGCTGGGGCAACGCATATGGCGGCTGCTTGCAGATGTGGCGGTGGCGCGGGTTCGTACGTCGCTTGTTCGGAAATTTGGACCGCTGGCGTTGCAGGGAATGTTACTTCGACGATTTCGTGCGGAACCAAGCCGGCCAATGTCTTGAGCAATCGCGCGGCACTGATTGGCTTGCCCAAAAACCCATCGCAACCCGCTTCGCGACATTTATTTTCGTCGTCTTGCATCACGTTGGCCGTGAGCGCGACAATCGGGATGTGACATCCACGTTGGCGCAGTTCGCGAGTTGCCGTGTATCCATCGAGCACCGGCATTTGCATGTCCATAAGTATCGCGTCGAATTTGGTTTTCGCGACCATGTCCAGAGCTACCTGGCCATGTTCGGCCAAAGAAACCGTAACCCCTGCGCGCCGCAAAACGAGCGCAGCCAAATCGCGGTTGGATTCACCGTCGTCAACGACGAGCACATGTTTATTTTCGAATCGAATTTGTTGCTCGGTCGATTGAGTCACGACGCGAATTCCTGATTTACGCGGATCGATCGCGACTCGCTCAACGCCGTCGAGACAACCTGGATCGATCGTGACAGTAAAGGTGCTGCCGACCCCGGAAGTCGACTTGACCGTAATATCGCCGCCCATTTTCTGTGCGATTTGCCGGCTGATCGACAGTCCAAGCCCGGTGCCGCCGAAACGGCGCGTGATCGACGAGTCCGCTTGGGAAAATGGATCGAAGATGCGTTTGACTTGTTCGGGCGTAATGCCGATGCCCGTGTCGAGGACATCGAGTGCCAATAATTCCTTGTCGCCGTTTCGTTCCATTCGGGCGACCAGCTCGACGCCCCCTTTTTCCGTAAACTTGATCGAGTTGCCAATCAAGTTCAGCAAAACTTGTTTCAATCGGAATTCATCGGTGAGGATCGTTTCCGGAATCAAGCCCTCGGCGCGATAGGTCAAGCTGATGTTCTTTTGTTCAGCCTTGATCTTGAGGGTTTCAACGGCCAGTGACAGAATTTCCTGCGTGCTGCATCGCTTCGTTTCGAGTTGCATGCGGCCCGCCTCGATCTTCGACAAGTCCAGAATGTCATTGATCAAAGACAGCAAATGTTCGCCGCTCGAATGGATCGTCGCCAAGTACTTTTGTCGATTGTCCTCGCTTTCGGCATAACCGCTGCGCAGAACTTCGGTGTAACCCAAGATCGCGTTCATCGGCGTTCGAATCTCGTGGCTCATGTTGGCCAAGAACTTGCTCTTGGCTTGATTGGCTTGATCAGCGGCCGATTTCGCATGAAGCAGCTCAACCTTGTTCTGTTCCAATTCGCTCACGTCTTCAAACGACGTTAGCACGCCGCGATACTCGCCGTTGTGACCTACGATCGGCGACGAGTTGGCGATCAGCGTCAGCTCTTGTTTCTTGTGATCGCTCAACTTCATCAACCAGCGAATTTGCGGTGCCTCTTGGTCGATGGCCACCATCCATGGAAACCGATGGTTCTTGTTCGGAGCATTTTCGTCGGCTGCCGATGGTTCAAACTTCCACAAGAATTTTTCGGCAGACCGACCAATCACCTTGTCTGGATTCATGCCGATCCATTGGGAAAATGCTTCGTTGGCCAACACGACGCGGCCTTTGCGGTCGGTCAATAGGAGTCCACCCGTCAACGAATCGAGCGCCGCGCGAACGCGTTTCGGCACCGCTTGAGTAGGGTCAAGCTGTTTAAGGACGAAGCCAAGATAGAAATAAACCGAGCAGAACCCAATCGCGCCGACAAACAGAAAGAATCGCGGCCAAGGCCGCATAAAGTACGCCCAGATTCCAGCTTTGTTCAATTTCGTAAATACAAGTTCCAGTTCGCCCCATTTTCCCGACCCGATAAACATCGGCACACTCAAATGGGTTTCATCGGTACGACGAACCGTGTCGTTCCAAAGAGATTTGTGTGGCCCGGCTTCGGCTTCCATCCGACCGTTGGTCCGGCGAAGCGCCGCCGAAATCAACTGTTCGTTGCGTGCCACCATCGTCTCCAACAAGCCGTGTGTCGACCGCAGATCGGCTCGATTCAAGTGAATCGCGCAGTTGATCGCGATTGCCTCACATAGTTTGGAACGGCCGTACATTTCGGCTTTGTATTGATTCGGTCCGGCACCGACAAACGTAGCGATCGCCATGATGCTCAGCATCAAACAGACAATCCCAATGGCGATGCGGCTTTTTGCAGTTAGGAATTTCATCGATCGACTCAACATGAAAAATATGAACAGTGATTTGGGGTGCCCTACGCAGTTTGAGAAACTTCTGCATCCGTCGGCGCGACCACGGAATCTGCCGCCGTCGATTCACTTTCGGCCTTCGTCTCGCTTACGGGTTCCGATTCGTCCAAAAGTGATTGCAGTGAGTCATCCGTTTCGTCGTCCCGTTTATCGAACGATCCCAAAATCGGCAGCGGATCGATCAGACTCCACGCGGGCAAGTGTGCCATAAGCGCCGCCAAGACTTGACCACCACGAATCAACCAAACTACGTAACCAACCGAGATCGACGTCGTCAGTGCGGCCGTACCGCCCGTGACCAGAATGGGTGATCCCGTGATGTTCTCCGCTTGGCGTGAAAATTTGTCCAGCGCGTTCCAGAACACGCCTCCACGATTTGTGAATTTCACGTCAGAGGATTCTTGTCGACGGCTCGATTCGTCATCCGAATTTCGCGCGCCAACATACACTCTCGTCCACGATTGATTTTCCGAATCAATTTGCTCTTCGATCCGAGTGGACGAGATGGCAAGATCTTCTCGTCCCAAGAAACGCTTGGGAGATGGTTGGTCCGCAACATCCATCGGCTTTTCGGCAGTCCCCGATATCGTTTCGCTCACTACATTGGCCTGAGGTGGAGCTATTGCCGGCGTCGGCGAACTTGTCGTAACCGTGGTCTGAGACGGCGGTGTGTTTTGTGTTGAGGCACCGGTCGACCCCGCCGGGACGACTTGAATCGTAACGATGGCGGTGTTGCTGGTCGCGGACCCGTCCGACAACTTGTACTGGAACGAATCCGTACCGAAAAACCCAATGGCCG
>JANMEB010000146.1:0-1613 GCA_031376585.1 Planctomycetota bacterium
ACGATCGGCCAGATGGCGTGAAGCGTAAATAGACTCAGCCAACCAGCGACGTGGATCGCCTCCGTTTGCGGATGATTCCGTTTCTTGGCGATCATGTAGGGGAGGTCGTGGATATAGATGAAGGTATAAAAAACCAGGATCAGTCCCGCCAACAAGATGACCAACGACAAGTAATTCAAGAACATTGTGTGCCCGCGACAAAAGTCGACGGCCCTCGATTTTGGTCAGTTATTCGGCATCGTTCATTTGACTCTACATTCTTGCGGCCTGGAATCCGACCGTCAACGTCGCGCCGAAAGTCAGCACAATCATGTCATATTCTCCGGCTCAACTTGCGGATACTGGACAATACATACCAATCAGCGACATACGCATCGGCCAACCTGATTTGGCTGCTTGTCGAACAAATGGGAGTTGGCTTGGCATACCGCTCGGGACTCGGCGGGAACAAAAAGATGACGCGAATGGAGCGGCCCATCGCCTTCCGATGGCGTTTCAATACAAGCACTACGCACAAGCGAGTGAATTCATTGATTCGGTTTCAGTCGAATTTGATTCGCTCGCTTGCACGTCGTGCTTGTAGTTCTGGTTTTGGAACCGCGTCTAGTATCGCCATGCCTGGCGCTTTCGCGGGAAAGCGCCAATCATTCGAAGCGGCACCCACAACCGCATCAATTCCTACTTCGGTTGGCTGTCGGCGGCCGGTGCATTGGCGGCGGCCTTGGGGTTCTCGACGTGCAGCATCAGCCATTGTTGAGTCGTTCCATCCTTGAAATGGACCAAGGCGCGCGTTTCATTCTCGGTCAAGTTGGCGATACCCGTCTCCATAATCGGCGTGCTTTTTCCAGTGATCGTCCAAGCCGCACGTTGACTGACCTTGTCGACCATCCCCGCAATCGTATCGGTTTGATCGGTCGACTTGTTCTGCAACGTGCCAGCGATTATTCCTTCCTTGCTGACTGCCATTTGAAGGAACAGCACAGGCGTCGCATTGGTATCGCCGTCTTTGGTCAGGGCGAAAACGCCCAAAGGAAGCCATTCCAGTTCATCTGGTTTCTCTACTTCTGGAGCGCTGGTCGCAATCGTCTCAGCTTGGGCCGCATATTCTTCGGCCGGGATTTCCTCGCCATTTGCCGTTACTGTTTCGCCTTCGTACGAGACGTTTCCGCCCGTTCCGTAATCGTAATAAGGAGCGCTCGCCGGATACCCAGGCATAAACGCACCGATCGTGGCGGCCGTGGCCCACGTCCAAAGCGCGGGGTTTTGGTGGAAATTGACGTACGCTTGAGGATTGTTTTTCCAAAAATCGTCAAACAGATGATTTTCATCGAATTCATTTTCCAATCCGTCGCGAATTTTATCGGCGTTGTCGCCGAGCTGTTGCTGTCGTTCCGAGCGGTTTTCTGAACGGCCGTCGGCGAGACCTGACCGCATCTCACCGCGGTTGTCGATTCGTGCAGCTTGGCTATCACCACGATCGGAAACGCGGTCTTGTCGATTGTCCGAGGCGAAGTCGCGATTCTCTCCTCGCTGGTCGCGGAAATCCGATCGCGCATTGGTGTTGCTATCGATTCGATCAGATCGGTTCGCCGCAGCGGCACCGCCGCTCTGAG
>JANMEB010000162.1:0-13106 GCA_031376585.1 Planctomycetota bacterium
TCCATTTTCCAAACCCGAACATGCGCGGCGTTTTCTGGTCGAAGCGAAAGCTTCGGCGCGATTGCAACATCCTGGAATCGTTCAAATCTACGAAGTCGGCCAGCATGAGGGGCGACCATTTTTGGCGTTCGAGTATATCGATGGTGGGACGCTGGCCGAGCACATTCGCGGTCGACCGCTACAGCCCAATGCTGCAGCGGCGATCGTCGAATCGTTGTCTCGCGCTGTGCAGTTCGCTCACGAACACTCGGTGGTGCATCGCGATCTCAAGCCGGGCAATGTCATGTTGCAACAGGTGGACACGCCGGCCCACGCGACATCGCCATCGACAATTCTAGAATCAAACCAACGAAACTCCGACTCGAATGCCGACCGTGACAATCCGGACGCTCAGTTGCTTCACCGATTTCGATTCAAGATCACCGATTTCGGTTTGGCCAAGTTCGTCGAGGAACATGCCGAACAAGTTAGTGGTGCGACGGTCGCGGGCGACATTATGGGGACGGCGGCGTACATGTCCCCCGAACAGGCACGTGGCGATTCGCCCAAGTCGTCCCCTGCATCGGATATCTATTCCTTGGGAGCTATTTTTTACGAGTTGTTGACGGGGCGACCTCCGTTTGTCGGAACTCGGCCGATCGAAGTATTGGCGCAAGTCGTGGCGGACGATCCGGTACGGCCGTCGCAACTCGTGCGTCGAATGCCCGCTGATTTGCAAACGATATGTTTGAAGTGCCTGGAGAAAAATCCCAACCGACGATACGGCTCGGCCTTGGAATTGGCTGAGGAGTTAGCGCGATTCCAAGCCAACATACCGATCATCGCACGGCATACGACTACGCTCGAACGTGGCTGGAGATGGTGCCGTCGACACCCCGCAATCTCGGTCTCGCTAACCTCAATCGCCGCCCTGTTGCTATCCATTTCAGTCATGACGACCGTGTACTCTGTCCTCCTGAAGGATCAGCTCAAGCAAACGAAGACCGCCGAGGTGGCCGAGAATAACGCCAAAAAGCAGGCGATCCAACGGCTCTGGGGCTCGTACCTGGCAGAGGCCAATGCCAAACGAAACAGCCGCCAGATCGGTCAACGTTTTGAAGGCTTGGCTGCAATTGAGTCGGCTCGCTTGTTGGCTGACTCGATTGGCATCGACGAACCACAAGTCGCGAAAATGCGTGAGGCCGCCATCGCTTGCATGGCATTACCCGACGTGCAAGTGTTGGGAGAATTCTCGCGATCGATCCGGCCGGAAAGATATATCAATTTCGACAGGCGTCGAACGCTGTACGCATACCTCTCGAACCAAGATCACGTTGTGGTAAATCGCTGCAACGACAATCAGACGAT
Source organism: Planctomycetota bacterium (assembly GCA_031376585.1). Lineage (GTDB taxonomy): Bacteria > Planctomycetota > Planctomycetia > Pirellulales > Pirellulaceae > JANMEB01. The sequence continues at coordinate 1,348 of JANMEB010000162.1, forward strand.
CGCTGAATTCAAGGACATCGGCAGATCCGTTCCCGTATTGAGCCCCGACGGACAATGGCTCATGGTTCTCAACGATCACTGCCGCGTTTTTCGTTTGAACGTGACGCCAGTCGAGCAAGTTTTCGAAACAAGGTCTCAAGGTTGGTGGTCTTTCGCCCCCGACAGCACGCACATTCTGGGGACCAATGGCGATGGCAGCCTTCAATTGATTGACGTTGCGACGGGTACCGCAGTTCGATCCTACAGTCCGCTGGTGGCCTTCTTCCCTCCGGTATTTTCGCCGGATAATTCGAAAGCGGCATTGGTCACTGGAGAGGCTGTCGAGGTACTCGATCTGAAAACCGGGAATACCGTCCAGAGCTTTAACCGGCCGTCTGTTACCGAAGGTTCACAACATTGCGCATGGCACCCCAACGGATCCGTTCTCGCCGTGGGTCCCTATGAGACCGATGGAGTCGTGTTGTGGGATGTCGTAACTGGCGCGAAACTCGACGCGATTGGAATGTGGGGCGGTTCGTTCACACTAAGCTTCAATTCGACAGGAAGCCTGCTGCTGGGTTGCGCCGATTGGGGCGCAACGCTTTCCGTTTGGAACACCGAAACTCGGCAATTGGAATTTGGGCAAACAGGCTATTCCGCGATGGACGTCAAGCCAAATTCAAATGGCGGTTTCAGTCTGCTGAAAATAGTCGGCGGCGTATTATCGACACGTGTCGTCGAACCTTCATCGGTCTTGCGAGCATTGCCCAAGCCCCTTGGCTGGCACATGACTCGCACCAGCCCAAACTTAGTCTACAGCATCGATGGGCGATATCTCGCTCATGGTTGCAATGGGCACGTCGTGCTTTATGAAATGTCATCGACTCGTGAATTGGATCGAGTGGTGATTGGCGGCGATTTCGGCTTCGTGGGCTTTGACCACAATGGATCTTTGCTGACACTCGGCGAATTGGGATTGTTTCGTTGGCCAGTTTCGGCTGGCGTCGGGGATTCAGCCCAAGACATCGATCTTGGAAATCGAACCACCTCGATTGGTCCGCCGGTAAAAATCGGCGAGGGGAGTCCCACCGTCATGCTTGCCGTCAGCAAAGACGGTCGGCAATTTGCAGTTTCCAACGACGAAGGAGCGCTCGTCTATCGGGACGAGGCACCCGGAAATCCTATGTTCGTGGGGCCACACCCAGATGTGCGATCCATTTCCTTCAGTGCTGACGGGAGTCTGTTGGCGACTGGGGGGTGGACGAGCGGTACGGCTCGGATCTGGGACCTCAAGTCAGGCCAACTGCTGAAAACGCTGGACGAGCCGATTTGCTGCACCGTCGAATTCAGTCCTGATGGTAAATTTTTAGTCACCAATTCAAACCGAGTCTGCATCTGGTCTGTCGAAAACTGGGAAATGTTATCGACCGTGGACGTGCAAGGTGCGTCGCCCAGCGGAGTTAATGTTTGCTTTTCACCGGACGGTCGATTGCTCGCGGTATCCGAAAGCGGCGCTCGGATTCATCTTGCCGACCCAGCGACGGGAAAGATCATTACGACCTTGACGAATCCGCACCAGGCCGGAACCAGCCAGATGGAATTTAGTCCGGCGGGTGACCATTTGGCCGTCGCGTCTGGCGATTCGGTCTTTGTCTGGGACCTCGTGGCCCTTCACGAAAGTCTGGTCAGCTTTGGGCTGGGATCGCCACAGCTTGAAGCCCGGCTGGCAACTTCGCTTGCATGGCGCTTCGAAAAACGCGGTCAACAGGATGCCTCCAATACACGCAAGGCTGATCACGAAAATTCGGTTTCTAACAAACCCTTGCCAACCGAATTCGTCAGTGTCAAGTTTCTACTCGACGAGCATTTTCAACAATTGCGCGTCGTCGAACTTTTCCAACGTGCGCAAATCGCGGTTGAGCGAGGCGAATTGAGCGCCGCGGGCGTCTTGGTCGAACAAGCCATTTCGCAAAAGCCAAATTCCGCGAACACGTGCAATAATCTCGCCTGGCTATTAGCGACCGGACCACCTGCGATTCGTGATGGGCAACAAGCTGTAACTCTGGCGCGCCGCGCGGTCGAATTGGCAGCAGACCAAGCAACCTATTTCAATACGTTGGGCGTGGCCCTGTATCGAACCGGCAAGTATTCAGAAGCAATCACTGCCCTCGAAAAAAGTTTGGGGCACAACGATCCGTTCAATCAACCCTATGATCTAATCTTCCTGGCGATGTGTCACTCGCGTTTGGGAGACTCGGCAAAAGCTCATGAATTTCAGGAACGTGCGTTGAAACTCATGACCGCCCACGGCAGCGGCCGATCCAAGGTCTGGCAAGAGGAATTACAAGAATTTGTAAAAGAATTGCGAGAAACTCTGGCTGACAAGGAAACGAGCCCAGCGATTGACTCAGCCGACTTCGATTAGAGCTCTTTTGCAATCGATCACCAATTCGCGCGGTTTGACCGATTAGTTTTCCGACGACGATGCAGTTTCTTTCAACTGTTCTCGTTCGACTTGAAAGGCTTGATCGCCGATGTCTTTGCGGCACCAGGCACCGGGCCATCGAATGCATTTGATCGCGGTGTACGCTTGTAACTTGGCGGCGGAAATAGTCGGTCCGGTGGCGGTAATGCTGAGCACTCGCCCTCCCGCAGTGATGACTTGGCCGTCTTTGAAAGCGGTCCCGGCGTGAAAGATCTTGACGTTTTCAACCGCTGCAGCTTCGTCGAGTCCGCGAATCGGATGTCCAGTTTGATACTTGTCCGGGTACCCTTCGCTCGCCATGACGACGCAAATGGATGGCTGCGGACTCCAACGCGGTGGCTCCAAGCTTTCTAATCGTCCTTCAACCACTGCCATCATCACGTCAACCCAATCGGATTCCAAACGCATCAAAATCGTTTGGCATTCTGGATCGCCGAATCGGACGTTGTACTCGAGCACTTTGGGAACGTTAGTCGTGAGCATCAACCCGCCGAACAAAATCCCTTGGAAACGGCAGCGAGCACGGTTCATGGCGTGAACTGTCGGCACCAGGACATCGCGTTCGATTTGCAACAGCAGCTCTTCCGAAACAAGCTGCGTCGGACAAAACGCTCCCATCCCGCCGGTGTTCGGCCCACGGTCGCCATCCAATGCTCGCTTGTGATCCTGCGCGACGGGTAGCGACATGATCGTTCGCCCGTCCGTCACGGCAAATACGCTGCACTCCCGACCGCGCAGCAATTCTTCCACCAGGATGCGATCGCCCGCAGAACCGAACTCACGCTTGCGCGCGATCCGATCGATGGCTTGGAAGATTTCCGATCGATTGCGGCAAACGACAGCTCCTTTGCCGGCGGCCAAGCCATCGGCTTTGACCACCATCGAAATGCCTTCGCCAAGATCGGCATAGCGTTCGTTGATGAAGCGCTCTGCGGCCTCGGCCGATGTGAAGACTTGTTCCTCAGCGCAAGGAATCGATGCGGATCGAAGCACCTTTTTGCAGAAGACTTTGCTGGCTTCCAACTGCGAGGCGGCTTTCGTCGGACCGAAGACCTTCAATTTTTCGCGGCTAAATGCATCGACAATTCCATCGCACAACGGACCTTCGGGGCCGATGACCGTGAGATCAACAGCGTTGTTTTTCGCAAAACGAATCAGTTCGTCAAATTTTTCAGCGGCGATCGGAACATTGACCGCATCGGTCGCAGTGCCCGCGTTTCCCGGCGCAACAAATACTGTGTCGACATGTGGGCTTTGCGCGATCTTCCACACCAAGGCATGTTCGCGTCCGCCGCTGCCAACAACCAAAATTTTCATCGCGATATACCTCGGGCGGCCACGATTGAGACGATTGTTTAACCCAGAGCCAACGGCGATGTCGCGTTTCCCAACGTGATCGCCGTATGATCGCCTTCGCCGTTGGCTCCGGGTTAAACGACGTCTGGCAGCGTCAAGTGCGACGATTTGCCGCAGCGCCGCAAGTGCTGTCGACTTGCAACTTAACCCATTCGGGCCGCTCATTGAAGCGGCCCCACCGAAGCAAGTATAATGGCGGCTCACCGATCCCACGGAGCTGGCGACATGCATCGACGTTCACAAATTGATAATGATTCGAGCGATTTGCGTAAATCGCTTTGGACAGTTTCGCTGCTGCTCGGAATTTTCACGATTTCAAGCGTTCACGGCGACGATTCGGAAAACCGACAAGACGCTAAGTCCAACGGTTGGGGAAGCCTCAAAGGGCGAATACTGGTTGAGGGCACTTGGGTGCCACCGGAAGACTTGCACCCGGACAAGGACCGCGAGTTCTGCATGGCCGACGGTCACGCAATTGTTGACGAAACGGTAGTGGTCGGAAAAGATAATGGCGTGCGCGATGCATTTGTAACGCTTTATCTAGCGCGCGGCGACGCTGCGCCGCCGGTGCATCCTTCGTACGACGAACTAAAAAAATCGGCCGTCGCGTTGGACAATCAACAATGCCGATTCGAGCCGCACGCAGTTTTTGTGCGGACGGGCCAAGTCCTGAAGATGACCAACAGTGACAAGATCGGCCATAACATTCACACTTTGAACAGCGACGAAAAAAACAAAACTGTCCCCGTCGGCGGTACCGTCGAAGTCACTTATGAGCAGGCCGACAAAGTCCCTGCCGATGTCGAGTGCAACATCCACCCATTTATGAAGGGGCTGTTGCTCGTACGGGATGACCCCTACGCTTCGATAACCAACGACAACGGCGAATTTTCAATCCAGAACGTACCAGCGGGCAAATGGAAGTTCCAATTTTGGCACAAGAAGACTGGCTATATGTCGATGCTACAGCGCGACGGGAAACCGTTTTTGGAACGGCGCGGCGAATTCGAACTTGAAATTAAAGATGGCCAAACCGTTGACTTGGGCGACTTAAAGCTCGCCGTCGAAGTGTTAAGCAAGAAAGATTGATCGTCATGGCCGATCGTTGGAATCGTACCGAGCCCTATTCGACCGTCGCTCAAGCGGCTGGGATCATCTCCTTGCTAGTCGCAGTCGAAATTTTTCCTGGCTGCACAGGTCAAACGCCCGTGGCGATCGCTCCCAACCAAGCCAATGTTGAACTGCTTAGGAGCGACATTGAAAATCGGCAATGGGAATGATGATTTTTAATCGAGCCCTTGAGCCGTCGCTCGCCGAAACGAATGTTCGTCGCGACCGGTTGTCGTTAATTGCTGTTGGTTTCCTGATGGCAATTGCGGCGTTCGGTTGTTCACATCCGCCTCAATTTGCGGTCAACGAAGTCGAATTGCTCAAGCTGCAATATCAATCGCAAAACAAAGACACGCGGCTGGACCAAAGCCATTCTCAAGAAGTCGTCGATGTGCTCGCGGCCTTATTTGGAACGCCCGACGAACCTCGATTTCCGTTTCTGCTAGGAGCGGAAGATCCTGCCCACGAGGTAATTAAGCTTGAGAACTTGACGAAAGCCGCCGGACCTGTCAGCAGCAATCGCCGAGGCGATCAACACGGGCTTTATCGCGAACACTGTGCGCAGTGCCACGGAATCGTCGGCAATGGTGCCGGCCCTACTTCCTCATTTCTCAATCCATATCCACGTGACTTCCGTCTAGGAAAATTCAAATTCAAATCGACCAAACTTGGCCAACCACCGACCGACGAAGACTTGAGGCGAACGCTGCTCAATGGCATTCCAGGCTCAGCAATGCCTTCGTTCCGCACTCTGAAGCAGGACGAGATCGACGCATTGATCGACTACGTAAAATACCTGACGATTCGCGGGCGAGTTGAAAATAAACTTTTGTCCGAAGTCGCAGCACTAGGTCCCAATGAAAAACTGGTCGATCTCGATTGGCGACGGGCGCAGACTAAGTACAGCCCCGACCACGACACGACCAACGGAGATAGCCGACGCAAAAATTACGACGATCAACTTTCGGTGATCGTCGAGGACATTTTCTTCGATACGGTCGACGCGTGGAATAAACGGCAACCGACCACCGTTCCCGAAATTCCGAGTTGGCTCATTAAGCAAGACGCAGAACTCGCCGATCGCGTCGCACAAGGCCGAGCATTATTCTCGGCCAAAGCCAATTGTTCGTTGTGTCACGGCCTAACCGGCGTGGGAGACGGCCAAACCGAAAACTACGACGACTGGACCAATCAGTGGGTCAAAGGTGCCAACGTCGATCCGCGCGACTCAACGCAGTGCGCTCCGTTTATTGCCGCCGGTGCATTCCCGCCGCGACCGATTCGCCCAAGAAACTTGAGGTTGAGAGTTTACCGTGGCGGCGATCGCTACGCCGATCTCTATCGCCGCATCGCCAACGGAATCGAAGGGACTGGCATGCCGGATTCCTCGGTGCTCAAAGAAACCGAAATCTGGTCACTGGTTGCCTACGTTTTGAATTTACCCTACGAGACGATTGCGGATGCTAATTTGTCGGCGGTTGAAGTCAAGAAAAAATAGGCGGTCGTCGATACTTTTCCGGAACGATAATGAACCGATTTTGGAGCGCTCTATTTTTTTGCGTCCCCGTAGCCGCCGTTGCGGTTTACGTTTGGTCGGCGTTTCGATTTGCCCCACTTTCAACCGCTTGGCTGCCAACGAACATTTCGGTCCAAGGCCAAACGATCGATGCTCTGTTCAATTTGATTCACTATTTGTCGGCGGGAATCCTGATCGGAACTGGCTTCGTGTTGGCGTTTGCAATGTGGCGTTTTCGAGATCGGCCAGGAGCTAAGGCTCGATTCGTGCATCACAATTCCAAACTGGAAGCCATTTGGACGGTCATTCCGGCGGCAATCTTGATTTGGCTTTCGCTCTATCAAATGAACGCGTGGGCCGACAATAAGATTCGTCGACCGCTGATCGAATCGAATGGCAAACTGCGCGAACGACCGCCTCTGGCGCGAGTTGTTGCCAAGCAGTTTGGCTGGGAAGTCTACTATCCTGGCCCAGATGGCCAATTCGACACCCAAGACGATTTGTATATTGAAAACGAGTTGTATGTTCCGGTCGACACCGATGTCGTGTTGGAATTGAAAACTCGCGACGTAATCCACGATTTTTTTGTCCCTGAGTTGCGCCTCAAGCAAGACATTGTCCCTGGCTCGACGCACTATTTGTGGTTTCACGTTCTGCCTTCAGCCGCAAATCGCCGATTCGACATCGTCTGCGCCGAACTTTGCGGTTGGGGACACTACAAAATGAACGGCTGGATGTACGTCGTGACGCCGCAAAAGTTTGAAAAACGCATGACAGAACTTGCCGCACAACGACTAGGAGGGCTCACCGCCTCGCAATAACTCACGTTCTATTGCGACTACGATCGGAAAGCGAACGCGTGTCAAGCCAACCGCTTAGACCGAAAGCCCGTCGCTGACCTCTGTGATTTGTTCGTGACTCAAGTCACTCCCGTCTTGGCTGGCGAATAGAACCAACCGCCAATGATTGAGTATCAACAGGCTCATTTTGTTTTTCCGCAAAGTCCTTACGCGAGTTAACCCGGACCCACTTTATGTGCACGGAACGAACCTCTGGAATTTTCGATGGCAGTCCTGTCACTCCAACGACAACGCAACCTTTACTTTCGCGTCTTGAGAGCAACCGCGCGGTTACAACTAATTTGCGGCCAAATGGGTAGTGATTGACCCCTTCATTTCCAATCCATCGGTGATTCCAGTTTTTTATCTTGGTGAACCGGTTGAAAACAATTAGGATGTATGCGGCAGACTAATAGCTGGCCCAACCCTTCCGATCCAATGTTCAATTCGCTTGAGGAGACATTCGCAGTGATTTGGTCAAGTTCCCGTCGGTCCCTACGTTCAGTTGCATTTTTTCAAGCGATTCGATTTAGCGACAAATCAAATTTCCAATGTCAATCGCCCACTTCATTGGCGTTAGAATCTTTGGAATCACGAAACCTGCTCAGCGGCATGCCAACCGTCATCGACATAGTTTCCGGGCCAGGTAGCTCTATCGCACGACAGTTGACCAATGTGAACGGAACACTTTTTTTTACGGCAAACGACAGTTCGATCGGTAATGAACTTTGGAAATCGGACGGGACTCTTGCCGGAACGACGTTGGTCAAAGATATCCGGGTCGGCGGCGAGTCGTCCGAGATCAACGCACTCACGAACGTAAATGGGACACTTTTTTTTGTCGCAAATGACGGAGTCACAGGAATTGAACTCTGGAAGAGCGACGGCACGACGGGCGGAACAGTACTCGTTCGAGACCTTCGAAATGCACCCGACAACTCTTTTGTGAATGGACTTACGAATCTTAATGGGATACTTATTTTTTCAGCGAACGACGGAATACGCGGTCAAGAACTTTGGAAGAGCGATGGCACGCTAGCCGGAACGCAGATTTTGAAAGATTTAGCTCCAGGCGGCAATAATTCAAGTTCATATCCTTCGCACCTGACTAACGTAAATGGGACCTTATTTTTTTCAGCTCCCAACGGACCCTATGGACGCGAGCTTTGGAAAAGCGATGGGACCAGTGCCGGAACCACGATGGTCAAAGACATTCGTGTTGGTCCAGAGTCATCGCTTTCCCGACAGTTCATCAATGTAAACGGCATCTTATTTTTTGTCGCGAACGATGGAACGACGGGCGCAGAACTTTGGGCGAGTGATGGTTCTGAGAATGGAACGAAATTGGTAAAGGACATTCGTGATGGCGTCAACGTACCTGGCGCTTATGAGTTAACCAACGTCAATGGGACTCTGTTTTTTCAAGGAAATGATGGAATCAGCGAGCGTGAGCTATGGAAGAGCGATGGGACGGCGGACGGTACTGTCTTGGTAAAAGACATTCGTCCGGGCGGATTTACGTCATATCCTAGCCGACTTACTAACGTCAACGGAACGCTGTTCTTTCAAGCGACTGACGACGCAATTGGAAGTGAACTATGGAAGAGCGATGGGACGGCGGACGGCACTGTCTTAGTAAAAGACTTTATTAATGGTCCGCTTGGTTCAGATTTTTTTGAACCTGCAAATGTAGACGGCATCCTTTATTTTTTGGGGAATGATGGTCTACACGGAAGAGAACTTTGGAGAAGTGATGGGACGACAAACGGGACCATCCAAGTCGCCGATATACGGATCGGGCTTAACGGCTCGTATCCGATGTCCATGACAAATATTAATGGAAGGCTGTTTTTCAGCGCTTTCGACAACATTTACGGCGCTGAACTTTGGACCGCAGATATTGGCGACGTGCCGAGGGTAAGCGCGCCGGGAGTCATTGGGCGAGGTGTTGCCTTACCTCCAGTTCCGAACACCAATATCCCCGGACTAGGTGGTGTTGGTGTTGGTGTTGGTGTTGCTGGCGTTGGCGTCGCGCCATCGTCACCCCCAAGTGAGATGACGCTTTTGGAAATCGTTTCCGGGTTGTCAGCATCTGACCCTCGAGATTTCGTAAACGTGAACGGCGTCATTTACTTCAGTGCATTTCGTTCGGATGTCGGACGCGAATTGTGGAAATCCGATGGAACTATTGCCGGTACGGCCCTTGTGAAGGACATTCGTCCCGGGACGTACGGCTCAATCCCGTCGAATTTCGCAAATGTCAACGGTGAGTTGTTCTTTCGAGCAAACGGCGGAACAGTTGGATTGCAACTTTGGAAGAGCGATGGTACCGAGGCGGGAACCGTATTAGTCAAGGATACAACTAGAGATGGAGGGGTTCGTCCAACCAACTTTACCAATGTGAATGGAGTATTGTACTTCCGCGCAGGTGCCGGACTTTCTGGCAGTCGATTGTGGAAGAGTGACGGAACGGAAGACGGCACAACATTGATACCGGTTGGATTGCAACTTGTCAGTGAAGGTTCAGTGGAACTTGTAAATGTTAATGGACAGTTATTTTTTTCGGCGAATGAAGGGTTCAACGGGTTTGAATTGTGGCGGACCAATGGAACCGTCCAAGGTACGTTTTTTGTCAAAGACATCCGTCCAGGACTTGGCGGATCTGGCCCAAAGAATTTAACGAATGTGAACGGCGAGCTTTTCTTTTCGGCAGACGATGGAATCAATGGTGCCGAACTTTGGAAAAGCAACGGAACGCCCGAAGGAACATTTTTAGTCAAGGACATTCGGCCTGGGACTCTTGGTTCTAACGCGACAAATTTGACAAATGTTCGCGGAAAATTGTTCTTTACAGCTAATGATGGCATCAACGGCCAAGAACTATGGACGAGCTTAGGTTCTGCAGCCGGAACTAGCTTGGTCAAAGACATTAGACCGGGGACGGGTTCTTCGAATCCGAACAATTTGGTGAACCTCAATGGGACGTTGATGTTCGCAGCGTATGACGGCACCACTGGCGTAGAACTGCATCGCAGTAATGGGAGCGCCTTGGGAACGGTGTTGGTGAGCGACATCAGGCCTGGATCGATTGGTTCAGTTCCAAAGGAATTGATCAATCATAACGGCACGTTGTTTTTTTCAGCGGCCGACGGAATAACGGGCCGTGAACTATGGAAGAGCGGGATATTTGGCAACACAACGCAATTTGTTTCGGACGTACGACCCGGAATGGCTGGCTCGAATCCAGCTGATTTTGCGAGCGCAGGAACCTCTTTGTTCTTCGCCGCAAGTAACGGTGTCAACGGAATTGAGCTCTGGTCGCTAAGCAATCCTGCGGCTGCCGCGTTCCAATCATTGAGTTCTGCGTTGAGTCCTTCAGACGCTTCGCAGCCGTTCACATTGCCGCAGCGAGTCGCCTTCGGAGACCTAACCCTCTGGCCGATTACAGGAAGGGGGAACAATTTTGAATTGCTCTCCTCACGTCAAGCCCCAGGCCTCGCGTCTCACGCCTCACGCGGAGGGAACAATATTCTGGGGCGCGTAGCGGCGGCACCAGCATTGCATGACGCAAACACTTGGCTGCAATGGTTAAACGAAGAAAGCGAACTGCGGGAATCTCGCTTAACCCTGGGTACGATCGTCTCATTTGTGTTTTACGAACTCGAAACGCAGCATTAGTTCGCGGGTGAGTGTTTCTCCGCTTGCGTTTTTTGAAGTTGCGCTATTTGTTCCTTCTCCCCCAGAAGGACCCGAAACCCCGTCCCGCCGGGGGAGAGGGAACTCGAAAGCGCAACTTCAAAACCAGCGATCCAAGTTTCAACGGGTAGGCTTTTTCGTTTGTGCAAGTAAATTACCGATCCGATCGGAAAACGAACCCATGACAAGCAAACAGCTTATACCCTACCACGAAGCGGATTCGGTCGGCCATTGGCCGACTAAGCGATCGTGGCTGCGCTTTGTGTTTTCGACGGATCACAAAGTTATCGGTTTGCAATTTCTGTTTTCAAGTTTGATTTGGTTTCTCGTCGGTGGATTGCTCGCGATGGCGATCCGTTGGCAGTTGGCTTGGCCGTGGACCGACATGCCGATCGTGGGCCGCTGGCTGTTCGCGGCCCAAGGTGGCCAAATCACGCCCGAGTATTACAACACGCTGTTCACGATGCATGGAACGATCATGATCTTTTTTGTGATCATTCCAATATTGACCGGCGCGTTTGGAAATTTTTTGATCCCTCTGATGATTGGCGCGCCGGACATGGCCTTTCCTCGGCTCAATATGCTGAGCTATTGGTTAATGTGGCCAGCGTTTGTCTTTATCGTGCTCAGCTTTTTGACCCCTGGATATGGAGCCGGGGCAGGGTGGACCTCGTATCCACCGTTATCGGTCATTGCATCTGCCATGCCCAATGCGCAAGACGCGCAAACGTTTTGGTTACTCGCGCTGTTATGCGTTGGGCTCTCGTCGATGCTAGGC
>JANMEB010000183.1:0-16552 GCA_031376585.1 Planctomycetota bacterium
TCCGGGTCAAACGATCTTGGCCAGCGACTTGATTGTCACGTTCTAGTCTTGAACGGGTTGGCAGGCGAGCGGGGAGCGTAAGCTCCTTGGTTCGGTGGTTCAGTGTTCGGTGTTCGGTGTTCAGTGTTCGGTGTTCGGTGTTCGGCGTTCAGTTCGCTACAGCGGCTGCGGCGGTTAAATGCGTTGTGCCGATTACAACGGCATAAATGGCGAACGAATGGCAACAGACCTCACCTGAAATAGGTCTTTTGGCGGAATCTTAATAAACATCGTTGCGAGCGTTTGGCGAGACACCAAATTCTGACCTAGATTCTTGGATTGAATTCTACGCTGACCGATTTATTGGCCGGCGCACGGGGTCCACAATTCCAGAGTCTTTCCATGACGTCAGACAAATCTGAAACAATCGATCCAACGACCGAAAACGGAGATGCCGCAGGAGCGACCAGCAGTCCGCCGCTGTGGGATATCGAGTTGAGCGATGGCGAGCGTCAAATGTTGTCGCAGATCGACCGCCAAGCCAATGTGCTTGAGCGATTGCAGCAACGGCTCGACGAAATGGACCGCGAATTGAAACACTTGCCGACGGCGATCAAAAGCGCTCGCGATCGCAAGGTGCAAGAGCAAATCGACACTCAAGCCCGCTCATTCGAGCATCTCAAGCTATTCCTTGATGGCTTGGACCGTGGACTGAAGCAACTTCCTACGACGCTCAAAGCAGGGAGTGACCGCAAAACTCAGGAGCAGATCGATTCGCAAACCCAAGCGTTTGAACGCTTGCAGCAGCAACTTGAAGAACTCGATTCCGCACTCAAGCAATTGCCCAACGGACTCAAGAGCAACGACCGCCGACTGCAAGAACAAATCGACGCACAAGCCCTATCCACCACGCAATTGAAATCGTTGCTGGAAGGCGTGGACCGCGGGCTGAAGATCTTGCCGGCCGCAATTCAATCCGGTGGCGACCGCCAAATCCAAAAGCAACTCGACGCGCATGCCGAGTCGTTCGAGACGATTCATCAATGGCTGGAAGTGCTTGATCGGGAACTGAAACAATTGCCTGGCGAACTTAAAGCCGGCAACGAACGCGTCCTGCTGGAACAACTTGACGCACAAGCACAATCTTCGCATCGATTGCAGCAACGTCTGGATGATCTTGCGACCGACCTCAAGCAACTACCGGCCGCAATTCAGGGCGATGGCGGAAGCCCGCTGCAAGAACAAATCGACGGCCAGTCCCAAGTTTTGGTCCGGCTGCGGCAGCAATTGGAAGACCTCGATCGTGGCGTTCAGCAATTGCCCAACACGATCAAACTGGAAAGCGACCGAAAATTCCAGGAGCAGAGCGAAGGCCAAGGCCTCTTGATTGACCGGCTGCGGCAGCAACTGGATGACGTGGACCGCAGTTTGAAGCAACTGCCCAGCGCGATCAAATCCGAAAGTGATCGAAAATTTCAGGAGCAGAGCGAAGGCCAAGGCTTGTTGATTGACCGGCTGCGGCAGCAACTGGACGGCTTGGAACGCGGGCTGAAACATTTGCCGACCGAAATTAAAGCCGACGGTGATCGGCGAATTCAGGAGCAGACCCAACAACATAACATTTCGTTCGAGCAGCTTAAGCGGCTGTTGGAAGGGATCGAAGAAGGACAGCGTCAAGTCCAGAGCTCCATCGAAACGGCACAAGCACAATCTTCGGCCGAGCCCAGCGATGGCAAGACGCAATTGTTGGAGCGTTTGCAATTTCGCTTGGACGAGCTCGATCGCGCGATGCAACAAATTCCGACGTTGATCAGCGGCGAGAACGATCGCAAATTCTCGCGGCACTTCGAGCGCCAGTTCGAATCGTTCGAAAGCCTGCAACTCATGCTGGAAGACGTCGATCGGGGTTTGAAGCAACTTCCGACCGCACTTCAGGGTGACGGCAATCGCCAAGTACTGGAGCACATCGTCGAACAGTCTCAATCGCTAGCGGGCTTGCAAGAGCGATTCGACTCATTGGACCGCGAACTCAAGCAGCTTCCCAACGCGCTGAAGGGAGCTTCCGATCGGAAACTGCAAAGCCAAATCGAAGACCAATCGCTATCGCTGGAACAGTTAAAAGAGCAGCTCGATTCGCTCAACCATGGCTTAAAACAACTCCCTGCGACGATGCAGTCCGGCGAAACGGCTGGCATGGCAGACTTGCAACAACAATGGAGTACGCACCTTCAATCGTTTGAAATGCTGAAGGACCGACTGGACGAAGTGAATGTCGGATTGCAACAAATTCCGAGTTTGATCGAAAACGCGGGGGAGCGGAAACAGGCCTTGAAGTTCGATGCGCCGCCCGATTGGCTCGCTGGCCTGCAAAAACAACTGAATGAATTGGGCGGCCGCACGATGATCGCGCCGCCGATGGTCTCGAGTCCGAGCGATTCGGGCTTGATCAAACGCATGGACGAGCATTCGCAGTCATTCGAACGATTGCAAAAACAACTGAATGATTTGGATCGCGGCCTCAAAGACATTCCGCAAGTCGCCAGCGGCGTTAACGATCGTAAGTGGCTTGAGAAACTGGACACGCACTCTCAATCGTTCGATCGGTTGCAAAAGCGCCTCGATCAACTTGACAACGGAATACAACAAATCCCGACGCTGTTGCGCGGCACCAAAGAAAGCCAACCTGCGGCACAGAACGACAAGTCGCCAGCGTGGCTTGATCCATTGCAGCGACAACTGAATGAATTGGATCAGAACCTCAAGCAACTTCCAGCGACGCTCAAAGGCAAAGGCGATCGGAAATCGTCTGGAGCGAGCGATGCGTCGTCGACCAACTTGGGCGCGGGCGAATTGCAGGCCGCGTTGACCCAAATGGAGGGCTTGTCGAGCCAAGTCGATGGATGGATGAAGTCTAAAGAAGAACGTGACGACAAGTTGACTGAACAATGCGAAATGCAGGTCATGCTGTTGGATGCGGTCCAGCAACGTCTGGAAAAAATCGACAGCGCTTGCGCCCAACTGGCCTCCGCTTCGGCCAATGGATCGCCCGATTCCGAAACTTCCGATGCGCTCGGCGCGGTCAAAACTTTGGCCGAACAAATTCACAATTGGCTTGGCGTTCAGGACAAACGGGATCGCAAATTTCAAGAACAAATGACCGAGCAGGCAAAGAATTTCGAACGATTGCAATCGCGAATGGATGAGTTGTTAGATAGGCCGAAACCACGAGCGGTCGTACCGGCGGTGACTTCACGTCCTCAGCCCGAACCCGCGCCGGTGCCGGAGGAAAAACCGAGCGCGCCTGTTCCCACGGAAAACAACACGGCCTTGAGCTGGGAACAACAAAAAGAGCTTTTGATGCAAGAGTTTTCCGGCGACCCGAAGGCTTCGAAAAAATCGAAAAGCTCAGCCAAGGAAAAGGCGGAGCCCGCCCCCAGCAGCGATTCGGCATCGGAACCCGCACAGGCCGCAGGCGGCAGTCGGTTGGATAGTCTCAAAGAAAAATTGCGCAACGCGATCCGCGGTCCGAAGACTCAATAGCTGGCGTTCCAAGCGCGCAAGTAGCGAGATGTTGCAAATCGCAGTTGCCGACTTGGCTAGCTGGCCAAGGTATTTTCGTTTATTCGTTCGACCGAGTTTAAGTTCGAGCAGATCTCTGCGGGGGATTCAGCCCCCAAGACCCATATCTACGGAGCCGTCGGTCGTATTAGTCGGACGGGCCGGAATA
The DNA here is from genome assembly GCA_031376585.1 of Planctomycetota bacterium. GTDB lineage: Bacteria > Planctomycetota > Planctomycetia > Pirellulales > Pirellulaceae > JANMEB01. The sequence goes on from JANMEB010000183.1 coordinate 3,707, forward strand.
TTCACAATACCGGTCAGCAAGTTGAGCTTGACTGCTGGCGTTATTTTGGAAAAATTCGTCGTGTTTTCGCCAGATTGACCAAGCTGCATACGATAATTATGTCGTGCGCCAATCAAGACGCCCGCTCGGCGCGTCAGTCTCTGGATTCAGTTTCTTTTTTTTCGGGAGTGATGACATGGGTATCGCTAATGTTACATGGGAGGATGAGGAAAATAATCGACAAGTCGAGTTTTCGGTCGCTTACGCGGTCGAAAACAAAGCGCTGACGATTCGCGAAATCACTCCCAAATCTGTCGCGTTTTTGTGCAACCAACGAACCAACACCGTCCGTTCGATCGGCGTCCATACTTCGACGGGCCGTAAGCTTTTGGCTCAACAATTCAAGCAATCGAGCCAATTCGAAACGCTGGCCAAGCAAATCTCGGATCAGCACACGGCGTTGACCGCCTAACGCATTTGACGTTTGACCATCACCGATCAATACACGGGCTGCGAGCTATTCGCGGCCCGTTTTTTTGTCGACGCTCATTTCCTAATCCAAAGGCTCAAGGGCGATGATGTACTTCCAGCGCAAAGTCGCTGGGGGTTTCTGCGGGCGAGGGCTAATCGCTAGCTCGTGCGAATCGTCGATCGAGCGAGAAGCTTGGCAGTCTTCCGCGCGGCCGCTCACAACCCTGTCTGCGTTTCGCGCCAGTTCTATCCGATCCTGAATTCGTTGAGTGTCTGTGGGCGCGGCGGCCATGCGATATCTGGAACCGACGAAACCGGTTGGTTGGGAAATTCGGCAAGCGACATCCACAATGAGTCGCATCGGTCGCACATCGAACTCGAAGCTGGCGGACCAATGAGCGGTTCCCGCACGGCCGAGCAACATCGCCACGGGGGGCGAGGTTCGATTCTCGCGCTGCAGCGAAAGTTCCTGCATGGGTGGACTTGGCGGCCACTGCTCGGAGGAATTTCCTTCGATGGAGGACAGCACGATTTGTGGTGGCGAGTTGGGCTTGAGCCAAACGATTTGGTGCGCCCAACGATCCGAAAGTCGTTGAAATTGAACGTGGAGACCGAATCGGTTTTCGTCGACGATTTCGATGGTTTCTTGGCGAGGGGCGTTCAATCGATTTCTAGAGCTTAAAACAAAACCTCCAGGGTCTGTGACCCTCTCGCTTTGAGGTTTTGTTTTTAACTCTTAGCCTCCCTCTTTGACTCGCCAACGTAGAGTGGCGTCGAGAAATCCTTGAATATCGCCGTCGAGGACTTGGTGAAAGCTTCCCATGCTATGGCCGGTACGTGTATCCTTGACGCGTTGGTCCGGATGGAGAAAGTAATTGCGAATTTGTGCTCCGAAGCCAACACGAGCCTTGTTTTGGTATTTGCTGGCTTCTTCCGCTTCGCGTTTCTCTTCCTCGCGGCGTGCCATTTGAGCCCGCAGCATTTTCCAGGCGGTCGCTCGGTTTTTGTGTTGGCTCCGCTCGTTTTGGCATTGGACGACGATGCCTGTCGGCATGTGGGTCATGCGAACGGCGCTGTCCGTTTTGTTGACGTGCTGACCGCCCGCCCCGCTGGCTCGAAACGTATCGATCCGGACATCCTCTTCATCGATTTGAATCACGATGCTGTCGTTGATTTCCGGCGTCACGTCGACCGCCGCAAAACTAGTTTGGCGTTTTCCTTCGGCGTTAAAGGGACTGATTCGCACGAGTCGATGCACGCCGTTTTCGCCTTTAAGAAATCCGTACGCATGTGCCCCGCGAACAGCAAACGATGCACTTTGAATTCCCGCTGCGGGGTTGTCGCTGCGGTCAAGCAACTCGACTTGATAACCCGATTTCTGAGCCCATTGCGTGTACATCCGCAGCAACATTTCCGCCCAGTCATTCGCGTCGGTGCCGCCATCGCGCGCATAGATGCTGACGATCGCTCCGGCGTCATCGTGCCGACCACTGAGCAGTGACTTGAGTTCCAAGTCATCGAGCAAGCGTTCGAGCCGCGTGATTTCGTTGGCGATTTCCGTTTCGAGCGCGGGATCGGCTTCGCTCATTTCCAACAAGCCGTTTAGATCGCCGCCGCTTCTCGATAAGTCCATCAACGGCGCGACGACCGATTTTAATGACTTGAGGCGCGCCACGGTTTCCTGTGCGGCGACGGGTTTTTCCCAAAAACCGGGGGCGGACATCTGTTGTTCGATGGCTTGAATTTCAGTCAGCTTGCGATCGTAGTCAAAGACTATCCCGCATTTGGACGATTCGCAATTGAATTTTCTCGGAACGATTATAGAAGTCGATATCCACGGAAGCTCCTCGCGCCAGAGATCGTGCGTGCCATGCGGGGGATAACCGGCGTTGGCCGGAGCCCTTGGCTGAATCAAGCGTTGAGCATTGTAGCTTGATTCCAGCGAAGATCAATTTGCACAGGGAACAATGGCAATAAGTTAGTTGACCTCGAAGCGGCGTCGGCCTAAATTAGCAGCTTGTCTGCAGCCGCTGCTGGCGAATTTAAAAGCGCCGATTGGAACAACGGAAATCACTCGCTTTCGGTATTGGGAGTCGGGGTTCGGCTTGAGTTGGTCAAGCTTTGGGGCAGGGCTCGTGGTTCGGCTTAACCAATACAAACGGAAGATTGTGTTCCGCCAGATTGAGCCGAAATGTCATTTGGTGCAAAGTTGCGAATGCGGCGTTCGCATCGCTGTATACAATAGGGTTTGAATTGGGGCGGCCCATTCGTCGGCGAAATTGCGAGGTACAAAATGAGTTCGGAAACCGCACGTAAAGTTGACAACGGGGCAAACACAACGGTCGCCAGCGCGGTAGTCGGCGATTCGATTGCCGTGGATCAGTTTGCCGAACGATTTCTCAAAAAGCGAGAGGACCGTGAGGTCGATCGTTACTTTCGCGCGTTGGTAAAGCTTGAGGGGAGCGACCTGCATATGAAAGTCGGTCGAGCGCCGACCGTGCGCGTTAACGGCGCACTTAAATTGCTCAATCGCGGACCGATTGATTTGGAAGAGATGTGTCGGCTCCTCTTCCCCATGATGAACGACCGATTGCGCAAGATCTTTGACGAGACGGGCGGTGCGGATTTTGCCTACACGATTGACGTCGACGGCGTCGAATGGCGTTTTCGCGTGAACATGCTGCAACAGTTGGGGAAGATTGGCTTGGTGGCGCGTCGCGTCAACAACTTCATTCCGACGTTCGAAGGGTTGCACTTGCCGCCATCGATCGAGAAACTTTGCCATTTGGATCAAGGCATGGTTTTGCTGGCTGGCGTTACGGGTTCCGGGAAAAGTACTACGATCGCGTCGATGCTGGACTACATCAACCGCAGCGAAAGCCACCACATCTTGACGTTGGAAGACCCGATTGAGTTCGTGTTCAAGGAAGATAAATGCTTGATCAATCAACGCGAAGTCGGGATCGACGTCGTCGACTTTTCGATCGGCATGAAGCACGCGGTGAGAGAAGACCCGGACATTATTTTGGTTGGCGAAATGCGCGACGAAGAGACGTTCATGACGGCGATTCACGCGGCCGAAACCGGCCATTTGGTGTTTGGTACGATTCACGCCTCGAGTTCTCCGTCGACGATTGGCCGTATTTTGGACTTGTTTCCGGATGAAATGCACTCGGCGATTCGCAGCGCGATTGCAATGAACATGAAAGCGATTGTCGCGCAAAAACTTTTGCCGTCGATCAAGCCGGGAGTGGGCCGTGTGCCAACCTGCGAAATCATGACGTTCAGTCCAACGATTCGAAAACTAGTCTTGCAGGAAGAGGATCACAAATTGGCCGATGCAATTCGGATCGGTGCCCAAGAAGGGATGCAAGACTTTACGATGAGCCTGAAGCAGTTGGTGGATGACGAACTCATCGATCGTCCGACCGCATTCCAGGTCGCCCCCAACAAAGAAGCCCTCAAGATGGTCCTCAAGGGCATCAATGTGTCGCAGCCTGGAATTCTTTGATGACCAAACGATTATTGGCAACCCTTTTTATTTGGGCCGTCGTCGCGCTGTCCAACAGCAGCGCTCTCGCGCAGTCCTGGCCTGAATTTCCTGTTGACCCCTTAGACCCGCATGCTTTCGAGCGCGGGCCGGGCGGCTATTTGGCGTGGTGGAAGCTACTGCTGTTGGGACTCACGTTTTTGCCGTGGGTGGGGTTGGCGGAATGGATGAACCTTGATTGTCAAAGAAATTTCGCCCGCACAAGAATTCACTCTGTCTGGTGGAACCCACTGATCCTGGGCTTATTTCTGTTGGGATTTTTGGCAGCCTTGTTTGTGCCCATCTTTTGGATTGGCTGGCCAATCATGATGCTGGCTGCTTTTGCTCCGGTCGTCTGTTATGTGACGTTGCGCAACAGCCGCATGCCGGCGCACATGTCCATAATGAACAAAGGCTTCGTGGCTCGCAAAATGAAAGGAAGGCGGAATTTGGTTGAGGCCACCGCGGCCAGCGAAGAAGGCCCTTTGGTTCAGTTTGCTCCAGGCGGCGATACCCAACAGGCTCAAATTAACCTGATTCGCGCCCGCCAAGCGGCCAATTTTCAAATTCTCAAGGCTCTGTTTTACGATGTTGTCGTTTCCCGTGCCGATACTGTGGTAGCGCTACGCGCAACTGGCGGCGTTCAATGGCGCAAGAGAATCGACGGGGTTTGGCATCCGCTACCTGCGATGGATCGCGAAATTGGTGACGCCACAGTAAACGGATTGAAGTTCCTATCCAACATTGACCCTGCCGATCGATCGGCTCAACCAACGGGCCATTTCACAATTCGCACCGACGAAGGCGCGCGACGCTGCGAGACTTCGATTAGCGTCCAGCCGAACGGCGAAAGTGTGCAGATTCGATTTATTGAAACCAAAAAACCGGCCCTCTCGTTGGGCGAGTTGGGAATGTTCCCAGAAAGCGTCGAAAAGTTCAAGGAACGCATTAGCGCACCGGGTTTGATCATTGTCTCGGCGTTTCCCGGTGCAGGCCTCAGCACTAGTTGGCATTCCATCCTCCAAGCAACCGATCGCGTCACGCGCGACTGGGTGGCGATTGTCGACCACGACGAGCTGGAAACGCGGACGGAGAATATCGACGTCCAACGGTTTGATTCGCGGCGAAATCAGAACCCAACTGACGGGCTGCGGAGTATCTTGCTCAAGCAGCCCGATGCCTTTGTCGTTCCGACTATTTCGGACGCCGCGACCCTGGACGCGATGACACATCAAGTTCTCAAGGAAGGGCGTATAGTCATCACACGCGTGTCGGCACGTTCCGCAGCGGAAGCACTGCTGCGATTGCTGCAAATCACGCAAAAACGTCGCGAGTTTATTCAAGCGGTCACCGCCGTAACCGGACAGCGGATCGCACGACGATTGTGTGATCAATGCAAACAACCGATGCCCACAACACCGGAAATTATCAAACAACTCGGCGGCGACCCGGCCAATCCACCCGTAATTTACAAGCCTTACGCCAAACCTGACCCGCCACCCGTCGACAAGAAAGGGCGACCAATCGAAATACCGCCGTGCAAAAAATGCGCCGCGTTCGGTTATTATGGACGCGTCGGTTTGATCGAACTCATTGAAGTCGATGAGGCAGTTCGCTTGGCTCTGACTCAACAACCTGATCTAAAGACTTTGGCCAATCTTGCTTTGAACAAACGGCAACAATCCGCGTTGCAGCAAGGCTATCGACACATCCTCGCCGGTACGACGTCCCCCGCGGAAATCCAACGCGTATTTAAAGAATCCGAGTGACCAAGCTTCGCTTTTTTTCGCCATGTCGAATAAACCTCAACCACAAATCATGCTGCCTCCGATTCGCTTTGTAGCGGACGGACCGTCGGAGGAAATCCGCGTAGCCAATCTCGAGGCGGTGTTGCCGTCCTCTGGCTATCCCACGATGGCGATCATCATGGCCGACGCGATTGTCAAACGCGCTGATGTGATCGTCTGGGATTTTTCCGCACAAAGCGTCGACGTTCGGTTTCAGATCGATGGTGCCTGGCATAATATGCCGACGCTCGATCGACAAACGGGCGATTACATGCTGGCCTCACTCAAGCGACTGGCCAATCTCGACATCCAAGAGCGACGTCAGCGCCAACAAGGCTTCTTCGTAGCGGAATTCATGCGAACGAAATTCAAATGCCGCCTCGTTTCGCAAGGGACTAAGTCCGGCGAACGTGTGGTCGTTTACGTCGATCGCAAAAAGCCGTCGACCGAATCGTTGGAAGACTGCGGCATGAGGCCCGCGATCGCCGAACAAGTCCGCTTGATCTTGGCGAACGACCACGGACTGTTCTTGGTAAGCAGTTTGCCTAGTGATGGCTTCACGACTTCCTGGCGAGCGACGCTGCAAGCATGTGATCGATTCGTGCGCGATTTCTTCGTAATCGAAGAAGTCGCACACGCCGAACCAGAAGTCATCAACGTCAACCGCGTCACCTACGACCGCAACGCCGACGAAGATCCGACAACGGTTCTGCCGCGACTGCTGTTGCGACAACCGGACGTCATCGCCCTAACCGACTTGGCCAACGCGACCACGTTGGATGCGCTTTGCGGTTTGGCCATTCGTGAGAAAAAATTCGTCGTCTCGCGCACGCATGCACGCAGTGCCGTGGACGCCGTGCTGCGAATGTTGGCCCTAAAAGGCAACGTGGAAAAGTTTTCACAGTCGCTCTTGGGCGTCATTTGCCATCGCATGCTTCGCAAACTCTGCGACAAATGCAAACGGGCGTTTCAACCCAGCAACTCGCTGTTGGAACAATTTGGATTGCCTCCCGGGCGAGTTGCGTTGATGTATCAGCGCTACGAGCCACGTCCCGAGGAACTGGTTGACAAGAACGGCAAACCGATTGAATATCAACCCTGTACTGCTTGCGGCGGCATCGGATACATGGAGCGAACTGCCGTTTTTGAATTGTTGATTATCAACGATGCCCTCCGCGAAGCGATGCGGAAGCAGCCGACGGCCGAATCCTTGGCCAACATCGCCCGACAACACGGCCATATTACCATGCGCGACGAGGCCATTGTCCTCATTGCCCGTGGAATTACCTCGGTGGAAGAAGTTCAGCGCGTTTTCAACAAGTAACGAGCCGCCATGAATGTGATTCTCATTTTGTCGATCCTTTTGGGCCTGGGCATGATCATGTCGGCAACCTGGCTCGTGGGACTTTGGAATAACATCCTTACTTGGATCAGCGTGGTGATCTCCGCGATGGTCGCGAGCAGCTTTTTTGAGCCACTGGCGACCCGGCTGAGCAATACGGCACCGGAAAGCACCTACCTCGTCGATTTCGTCGCTGCGTGGGCGTTGTTCGTCGGAACTTTTTTGATCTTGCGCATTGCCACTGAAGTTCTATCTCGCCATCGGATGCAATTTGATCTGTGGACCGAAATGATCGGCCGATCGGTCATGTCAATTCTGATCGCGGTCACTTTGTTTGCATTCGCCAGCTTTACGTTGCATATGGCGCCCCTGCCTAATTTCGGTTTTTGGGGGGACAATTTTCAACCTACGCCGGATGCGCAATCCCTGGGCGTCGGTGCCGATCGCGTTTGGATGGGATTTTTGAAATCCGCGTCGGTTGGTTCAATGTCCGAATTTCGCGATAGTCGCTTGCTGCCTCCTTATGAACTTGCCACGAGCACCAGTTATCGCGAGTTCGATCCGGCCGACGAGCTGATTGCCCGTTACCAACAACGGCGTAGAATCCTAGCAGAGCAAAACAACATTCAAGTCATCAGTACCAATGCGAAGTGATTCCTTTCAATCCGAAATGGATGTCGTCGAGGATGTTCCCGGCTACCATCCAGTGAATGGGCTGGCTATCGTTGCGTTCTTGCTGGCAATTCCTGGCGGACTTGGGGTATTTCATCCGGTGTTCGTGTTATTTCCCGCGTTTGCGTTGTTGATCGCCGCCTTCGCGTTATGGCGAAAATCCCGAACGAATTCCGCTAGTCCGCGAAATGGAATTGCCTGGTCGGCGCTGGCTTTGTCCGCTTTTTTGACTTGTTTACCCGCGACATTGCATTTCTCCAATACCGCGCGAGAGAATCGAATCGCCATCAACATGTCACAGCAGTGGCTAGAAATGCTTCGGGGCAAAAATCAGCGCGAAGCCCACTTGTTGACGATGTCGCCAACTCATCGCCCGCTTCGAGGCGAGGATCGTGCCAATATGCAATCGTTGTCGCCCAAAACAACAATCAGTTACAGTACTTTAGATGAATTCCTGTCAGAACCAGACGTCGCCATGTTGGCCGATGCCAACACCCAGATACGCTTTAACCGGCTGTCCGAAAAGCTCATATCCGGACCGCGTATAGAATATGTCATCGCGTACGATTTGCAGATTGCAAACTCACCGAGATCGGATCTTTATGCCGTCATTGCGGTTCAAGAAGCACCAGGAGACGACGGAATTCAATATTGGCAGACTATCCGTTATGAAATCATCGGAAAGCAATGAATGGCACGGCAACCTAATACTTGGTTTGCCGTCAATCAGCCAATACGAGCGACAGGCTTTATCGAACTAACCACCTTCGATGAGTCCGCCACCTCTGCGTGATTGATTCTCGGCGTCTATGCCAACGGGTTGCGCTGCCGCGTCCTCGGACTCTTTGGCTGCCTCTGCTTGCCATCGTTCGATCATCGGGGAAAACGGTTCGCTCTTTTCCGAACTAACGGTGGTGAAAACGGTCGTCTCACCACGTTTTCGAAATTGGACATAAAGGTCGTGGGGATTCCATGAAAATCCTCGCCAACGATATTTGACAGTTTTCTGATATTTTGACTCGCTTACGATTTCGCCGGGGCGTCCAATCAGCGTGGCAATTTGTTCGGCCGAATAAGAACTCGACATGTCCTCTGCCAAATCCATCAGCTCAGCGTGAATTCGATCGCGTTGCCTCATGACCACAAACCGATCGTAGAAAAATGCGCTCGCCACGATGACCAAAACGGCAATCGCAATGCCTTTTCGTACCTTGGGATTCATGGTTGTTTCCAAGTGGTTTCAGTTAGCCAACGGGTTCTCATTCTAGCTCAAGCCGACGCGGATTGCTCGATGGCTGTCGTTCCCGCGTTTTGTTTGGCCGACTTGATTTGGTCCAACATTCTTCCGGGGGAACCCATAATGTTGTAGCCACCATCAACGTGCAGGTTTTCGCCGGTGATTCCATCGGAGAAATCCGAAAGCAAAAACGCGCCCGTGCGACCGACTTCTTCGTGCGTGATATTCCGCCCCAGCGGTGCCATGTGTTCGTACATCTTTAGCATTTCGCCGACGCCCGCAGCCGTCCCCGCCAAGGTCTTTAGCGGGCCCGCACTCAGCGAGTTTACCCGCACGCCTCGTGGTCCCAAGTCATACGCTAGATAACGCGTCGTCGCTTCCAATGCGGCTTTGCAAATGCCCATCACGTTGTACCCGGGGACGCATTTCTCACCGCCAAAGTACGACATGCAGGCCACCGCCGCCCGAGACGAAAAGTGACCTTTGGCCGCGTTACAAATCGCGATCAAACTAAACACACTGATATCCATCGCCATCTTGAATCCGGCACGGCTCGTCTCAACCGTGTCGCGCTGTAAGTCCTCGCGATCGGCGAACGCGACGGAATGCAACAAAAAATCAATTCGTCCAAATTCATCCGCGGCGCGTTGAATGACTTCAGCAATTTGCTGGTCGTTCTGCACGTCCAATGGCACCAGGAATTTGGCTCGCTCGCAACCTTCAATACACTTCTCCACGCGTCGGCGATTTTTCTTCTTGTCGTCGTCGAGCCGATCCGGCAGATGCGTAAATCCGCACAAGCCCCCTTCGTTCATGATGACTTGAGCAATCGCCCAAGCAATCGAACGGTCGTTGGCGACGCCGATAATCAAACCCCGTTTGTCGTCGAACATGCCCACTTTTGGCTCTCCTAAAAAACTATCGGGTCACCCGCCGTTTCGGTAACGACCGAACCGCGTAGAATAAACGAACATTTCCCCAGCGAGTTTTCGAATCGCCAGCGATGGGACTCGCCAAAATTCATAACAGTTTTAACGACGACCAGCAACAACCAGCGATTCATGAACGTGGACAACCCCCTCCTTTCGCAGGCTGACTCGCTCGGCGAACGACTTTGTCCGCGATTGGTCGAAGCATCGGTCGATTGCGAACGATTGTCGGATTTTCACGGGGCGGCTGCCAAGATCCTGCGCGAAACGATGCAGGCACCCGCTGCCCTGGTCATCGAAGGTGCAAAAGGGCAATGGCGCGTGCGCGGCGGCTCTTCGATCGTCAACCCGCTCCCCGTGGAACTGTTGGCAGAATCACTGGATCGACAGGAACCGTTATCCACCAAGAACTGGACCGTGGCACCACTTTCGCGCGCGGCGGATAACAAGTACTTGCTCGCCGTCCAATCCGCCGCTGGCGAACCGCCGACGAAATTGGCCCAAATCGAAGGCGTCGCTCATTACATTCACTTGATTGGCCAGGCTGTCAGCCAACGAGTGGGCGAGCAACGTCGTTCCAAACGCTTGCGATCGATGTTGGAGATGACCACCCGCTGGAATCAGTCGCGCGAAACCGAAGCCCTTTTGGAAGAAATGGCCCACACCTCCACTCAGTTGCTCGAAGCCCAGCGAGCCACTATTTTTCTTTGGGACAAAGCCAATCGGCAACTAATCGGCAAGCCGGCGCTCGGGGTCGCTCGCGGCGAAATTCGCGTCCCCGAAAACGCCGGCGTCGTCGGGCAAGTCATTGCCTCGGGGCAACCGCAACGAGTTGATTCGGACGTCGCGCCCGAACAAGCACAAATCAATCGCAGTATCGACCAACAACTGGGGTTCCAGACACGGTCGCTGCTCTGCGTGCCTATGTTCGATACGGAAGGGCGCGTTGTCGGAGCCTTCGAATTGATCAACAAATCGACCGGCAGTTTTACCGATGATGACCTCGCCGCGTTGACGGAACTCGCCGCCAGTGCTTCCGTTGCAATTTCCAATACGCGTCACGTGCAGCAACTTGTCAGCTCGCGCCACCAAATCGCCAATCAAGCCGCGCAGCGCGTTCACCTGATCGGCGAAAGCCCAAAAATGAACGAACTCCGCGCGGCGGTGCAGCGAGTCGCGAAAACCGAATTGTCCGTGCTCATTTTGGGGGAAAACGGTACCGGCAAAGAGGTCATCGCCCAACTCATCCACTATCTCAGTCCGCGCCGCGACCAAGTTCTCGTCACCGTGAATTGCGCGGCAATCACGGAAACGCTGCTGGAAAGCGAATTGTTTGGCCACGAAAAAGGAGCCTTTACCGATGCGCACGAAGCGCGCCCGGGCAAGTTCGAACTGGCCAACGGTGGCACGCTTTTCCTCGATGAAATCGGCGATATGAGCTTGGGAGGCCAATCCAAACTGCTGCGCGTGCTGGAGGAGAAAATCGTTGTCCGAGTCGGTGGATCGAAACCGATCACGACTGACGTGCGAGTCTTGGCCGCGACCAATCAGGACTTGTCGCTGTTAGTGCGCGACAAAAAATTCCGCGAGGATTTATTCTTTCGCCTCAACGTGGTTTGCTTGACGCTCGCCCCACTGCGCGAACGCGCCGAAGATGTCCTGTTGCTGGCGCACCATTTTCTGAATGAATTTTGCACGCGAGCGCGCCGGGAAGTCCCCAAGTTCTCACCGACGGCCGAAAGGTCTTTGCTCAAACACACTTGGCCGGGAAACGTGCGCGAGCTGCGCAACATGATGGAGCGAATCGCCTACTTGCTCGAAGGAAACACCGTCGAAGCCGCCGACTTGGCATTTATCATGTCCGCCAAGCCCAGTGAGTCCGATCTGCTTTCACTGGACGCCAGCCTCGCGGACGCCTCCGCTGAGTATCAACGACAGTTCATTCAGCGTCGCATCAAACAAGCGCGCGGCAACATGACCGACGCCGCCGAACAGCTCGGCCTCCACCGCTCCAACCTCTACCGCAAAATGCGCCAGCTCGGAATGCACGTCGACGATGAAAGGGAGTGACGTTCTTATAACCGTCGGACCAACAAGCAACTTCCCACAATGACGCCGCCAACCTGCGATTGGCAACGCCGCCCAACGCGGAGGAAGCGATGCAGCGAATAAATGCTTGGGAGGATTTGTGTGAAACTTCCGAAAAACTCTTATTGGCGGGATTCGTCCATAATCACGGCAAAGCGGGTGCCGCGAAGGCGCTTCGCCAATGGGACGAAAAACGCCGCCTTAGCAAGACGCAGAACTTGTTGGAGCTTCTGAAAAAACTTCGAGAGCGACAGGAAAAAGGGCCATGACTGAAAGTTCGTTGTCGCAAGTTCTCGCAACGGCATGGAATGCGCTAGCCGCGCAAAAATTACCAGCGACCGAACGATATACTTCTTGTTCATGGAAATCCCGACTTGGTTGACACCGGGTCGCCAACGATTTCCAACCTGAGCCAACATTAATTCTCGATGCTAATATGGCACTAGATATGCGTGATGACGTTCAAACTGTTGTGCGGGCGGTCGAAGAGGCAACCGGTGTGCCGGTGCTGGTAACCGACGATTCCACTCTGCAAACGATGGCCTCAATCAAACCAGCCAAGAGAGGCGCGCCGGCGCATATTGTCAGCTACAACCCGAAGTTCGCGGCCTTGGCCGATTATTTGATTGCCTTTCAGTGCGGATATGCTCTTCGAATTTTTCTTGCGCCTGAAACGAGCCGCTACGAATTGGCTGGCACTGATCATGGACGTCACGAAGCAGGTCGGTTGGTGGACGAACATCTGAAGAAGAGCGGACTTCGGCTACCGACACAAGTTGTAACCGGACTGCGAGGTCAACTATTCGACGGAC
>JANMEB010000207.1:0-31858 GCA_031376585.1 Planctomycetota bacterium
CGGCGAAAATGATATCTGGCGCGTCGCACACCAAGACTCCGTCTCGCCAGACTTTCACGTCAGTGGGAAAACGCAAGCCATCCAAGAAATCCGTGGCCCGATCAAAACGCCCGTCGCCATCGTCGTCGTTGAGAAATCGAATCCGGCCGTGTGGCGTAAACTCTTCTTCGACCGGCCGCGTGTAGTCGAGCATCTCCGCGACCCACAATCGGCCGTCAGGTCCAAAGTCGATAGCCACCGGACTGGTCACCAGTGGCTCGGCCGCGACCAATTCAATTCGCAGCTCGTCGTGGGTCTGCATACATTGCAGTGAATCTTCCGGAGATTTCGGCGCGATTCCTTGGGTGCCGGGTTTTACTTGGAACTCGGTCGGCGATTGTTGCAGAACGGCGTCGATAATCTGCCGCTCCACTCCGGTCTTAAGCTTCGCCGGCAAATCGAAATAGTTAATTTCATCGCCGCCGCCGTAACCACCTTCCTGCAATAGCCGCTCGCTCGGAATGTAGGCACAAAAGTCATTGGAATAGCCGTGCAGCCAAGTCCGATCGCGGTCAAGTTTTTCCTTGAGCCGTAGCGAATAGTCGACGCAGACTTCGCCCGCCAGAAACACCATCTGCAAGTCATCGCCGAAAGTGATCGTGTGGATCGGATAGTGCAATGACTTGAGCAATTCTTGGCCCGCATCGAGCTTGGTCAACTGCGACTGTGCGTTGAATCCGTTCGCGCCACCTTGTTTAACTCGTTCCTCAAGCTGTTCGCGCGTCGGCGGATCGTCGAGTGCTATTTCGATATGCGTCAGCTTCGGTATGATTGGTCCTTCGATAAGTCGTAAGGGTTGCTCCATCAAACGATTGACTTCGTCGGCGATTTGGCGACCTTGATCGGACGCCGCCACCAAATTATCGCCGGTCACGCCCGATTCTGGATTTGCATCTGAACCGCAGCCAATGGAGACCATCGCGATGCAATCTGGAAATTGCTTTTCGATATGCTCTTGCGCGTAACCCGCCCAGTCGCCGCTGATTTTATTGAACGCCAGCGTCACGCAATGGCAAGCATAGGTCGTGTAGATCGCGCGCGGCTTGTGATTGGGCCCGCGCACGATCAACATTGGCAAGTCATGGTCAACCGGCCCGCCCGGAGTTCGGCGATTGCGCGCGAAAGTGACTTTGCCTACGTTCCACTCTAACGTCGCTGGGGTCCGATGCTCGATTGCCTCACAGGCAACGTCAATCAAGTGCTGCGTCAACTCGTCGGTGTATTGGTCGATGTGAGCTTGATGCTCAGGTGGGATCGGCGTGCTGAAGATCGTGTCCGACGCGCCGTTCACCTTGGGAGCACTATGTGTGTGCGTGAAAGTGAGTGTGATGTTCTCGCGCGGAATCTGATGCCGTTGCAATATTTCCGCAGCGACCTTTTCCAGCATCGGTTCGCGAATCCCCAAATTGTCACAAGTAAAAATGACAACCGGCGGATCGTTGCCTTGGCTAATCGCCAATGCTTTCGCCCACAGCCGTTGCGACACGCCGACGGACTCATCGCGCCGCGATCCAAAACCGTTCAATCGAACCGGATAGTCCGGCGTGATGTCGGATTTTGCGACACCGACAAGATACTGATCGTCAGCAGCAAACGCCTCATTCGCGTTCAAGGCCCAACAAAACAGTCCGATGCAAACCAACCATGGGGACTTCATGTTCTACTCCCGACTCGTTGCAGGTCAGTGCTGAAAGCATATTCGTAGAAACAGCCGACGCAAGATGGTAGCTTTACGCCTCCACGCCTGCCGTCTAACGCCTGTTGCCTCTTGGGGCGGCTTGAATTCAAATCGTGGACATGAAAGCAAAAATGATTGACCTACGAAGCGACACGATAACGAAGCCTTCGCCCGAAATGCGAGCGGCGATGGCGGCAGCTCCTGTGGGGGACGACGTGATCGACGTTGACCCGACCGTCGACGAACTTCAACAGACGATTTCCGACATGCTGGGCAAAGATGCGGCGATGTTTATGCCGTCCGGGACGATGACGAACCAAGTCGCCGTGCGATTGCATTGCCGACCTGGCGACGAGATGATCTGCGACGAAGGCTGCCACATATTTAATTACGAGCAAGGGGCCTTTGCGCAACTCAGCCAAGTCGTCGCGCGAACGGTTCCCGGCCGATATGGCGTGATGTCTCTCGACCAAGTGACTGGGCTCGTGCGTCCCGATAACGAGCACGCGACACGCTCACGTTTGCTAACCTTGGAGAACACGCACAACCGAGGGGGCGGCACGATCTTGCCGTATGAGAATGTGCGTCAGCTTTGCGATTGGGCTCGTTCGAAAGGCTTACGAACCCATTTGGACGGCGCGCGATTTTTTAATGCAGTCGTCGCCAGCGGAATTCCAGCACGGCAGTGGGCCGAACTGTTTGACACCGTCAGCGTTTGCTTCAGCAAAGGGCTTGGGGCGCCGGTCGGTTCGGCCTTAGTTGGCACTCGCGACGACGTAGCGATCATGCGTCGCCATCGAAAACTTTTTGGAGGCGGAATGCGTCAATCGGGAATCATTGCGGCCGGAGCATTGTTCGCTTTGCAAAATAATATCGCCCGGCTTGCCGACGATCACCGCCATGCGAGGATTATTGCCAGTGCCATTTCGCAATCGCCGACGTTGCGACTTGATCCGCCCAACGTGGACACGAACATCGTGATTTTTCGAGCCGATCCGCAAATGGGCACGGCGGAACAATTTTGTGCCAAAGCAAAAGAAGCCGGGGTCTGGATGTTTCCGTTTGGCCCGCAACAAATACGCGCTGTAACGCATTTGCATATTCAAACCGACGACGCACAGCGTGCCGGCTCGACAATCTGCGACTTAGCAAACCAGCTTGATTTGGCTAGAAAATAGCGGCGATTGGTGGTTAACCACTTCGCAAGCGATTTTTTTGGATTGTTGGCGGAATATTCCGCAGTGACAGCATCGAAGCAAGCTCCGATTAAGTTGAAAAACGTAGTTTGTAAAGAAAAATCGGTCGCAGCGATTTTATTTTTGTTATCAAGAATTCTCTTGGTTGGCACAAGAATTATTTTGGAGTTTCGAACGCGACTTGGTATACTTCGGCCGATCGAGTCGCGGACAACGGGGTTTTATCGACGCAGAAGTTGAATCGCGTCAAACTCCCGTGACTTGGATTCCTCGTGATCTTGCCCAATGCAACAGATTGTTGAGAGGACAAATTATGCCTGGAAGTCCATTCTTTGTTCAGCGTTGCCCAGCGTGCTGCCGCCAAGCCCGTATCGACGTAAACTATTTAGGCTTGAATGTAGTTTGCCAACATTGCGACCAGACGTTTGTCGCAACAGATTCTGCAGCGCAGCCACCCGCAGCAAGCGATTCAGCCAACTATTGGATTCGAATCGCGGATCAAGTCCTTGACGAAGGCATTGCTACACAACCGGCAATGTTGCTTCGCCCGCGTTAATCGACCTTGGTCCATTGGCGTTCCGAACATTCAATGCTTAAATGCAAGCGGTTTTTTTCGTGAAACGTCACGCGAGACGGCTCAGCCAACACATCTGAAGCATGACGACGGCCACCATGATTGCTACGGCCGCCAGTCCGTTTTTTGATCGCGGAAAAATGATCAAGCTGATTTGAGCCATCAGCAGAAGCCACACCGCCGCAAGCACTGACGCGATCGCAATGTTGCCCTCGGTAGTCGCCAGAAGTTCGACTTGGACTTGGCGAGGCATTCGCCAATATGCCGCAAGCCCAACCGGCCATTGCAATACGGACGCGACGACGGAGCTCATCGCCACGCGGCGCAAAAAACCGTCCGAAATTGGCTCGCGCCGCAATATCCATTGGGCCGATAAACTTCCCACGATCGCCGATGCCAATAAGAAATGAACCGCACCGAGTAGGATCTTGGGCGAAAAAGCGACCTGACGAAACTGCGCTGAAGTCATGCGCTCGGCAACACCCAATTCCTGAAGCTGATGGATTACGCCAAGCAAAATCGGAAAGTGATACCACAGATTCGTGAGTGATACGAACAAGAACGCCGCACGGATGATTCGCCCGCGCCTTCCCAGCCATCGTCCGTGCAACAACGATACTACATACAGCACGTAGATCAAAAACGAAAAGCAAAATTCAACGATCGCAAACGGCAGCCGCGAACCAATCGCGCCCAACGCTGCTGAAAACGCCGGTTCCCAAATTGCCCAGCCAAGCAGCAGGCCCGTTATCGCTCCCAATACCAAATTGCCGGTGGCAATCATTGCGAGTTTTCGTTGCACTCGTCGCACCGTTTCATCGTAAGCCTGCGACAAGTCCATCAGAATGCAGAAAACTGGCAGCCAAGCCGCGATTGCGACGAACACGAGATGACACGCCAGCAATACTACCCGGACCATGCTTTTCCCTTTTGTGCTTGGCATCGCCCTAACGAAGTCGGGCGATGCCAGCAACAAATCAACAATCCTCAGATCTAGCTGACACTCGCAAGAGTTCAGCTCTTGTCGTAATCGGTGTCGTTGCCGACGGATGAATTGCAATTAAGAGTCAGCTTCATTTTATCGGATGGACAAGCGATTCGAATGGCATTGCCGAACGGTGAGAATCGGCGATAATGTCCGCCACTGTCGACCTAGTCGGCAATGGCTTCCGGGCGGTTAGCTCAGTTGGTTAGAGCATCTCGTTTACACCGAGAGGGTCGGGGGTTCGAGTCCCTCACCGCCCACTATTTGATTTGGTACTGGCCGGTTTATGAACAAGTACTTTCGTTGCTTGCGAATCTTGGTGGTGATCGGCGGGTGCTTGTTGAGCAGCGCGGCGGTCACCGTCTTTTTTTCGCCAAGCCTCATGGCGTCCATTCACCAAGGTTTGGGATTGGGTGAATTTCCACAACGACCAATCGTTGTGTACTTGGCCAAGTCCACGGCGCTGATGTACGCGATTCATGGCTTCGTCATGTTGTATATCGCCGCGACCTTCGCGCGCAACAAACACTTGGTTCCGCTGCTGGGTTGGCTGCATGTCGTGCTGGGCGCGACGCTTTTGTACATCGATTGCGTCGCACCGATGCCGTGGTGGTGGCTGTCGTCGGAAGGCCCGCCCGTCATGGCGGTCGGACTGCTGTTTCTGTGGCTTTATCGCAAAGCCGTGGTTAGGGACGAACGAAACTAGAGCTTTGTCAAACCTAAAACTTTGGGTGCCACTGGCTATGCCAGTGCGCCGTTGTGACTTGCGTTCCCGAAAGACACTGGCAGAGCCAGTGGCACACAACCCCAATTCTAAGGCTTGACGACGCACTAGCCCGCATTTCTATCCGGAATCTGCCTCGCTGACGCTTCGGGTTGCGATTTTAGCCGAGCTTTCTGCGAATGAAACCCGACAACGTAGTGAAATGCGCAGTATCAAAATTTGCGATTCTGGCTCTACCGCAACCATTGTTGAAGCCGTCGTCGGGACGCTTGCCAGCAGTGAACTTTTGCTGGCATGCACACGTAGAAAGCGTGTTTGGTGTGCATCCGGCTATTGCACTGCTTGAGCCAAACTTGGTATTAATTCGCCGAGAAGTCCTGCGCCTCAAACGAGGATGAGAAAAACTAGCATGAGAACAAATTTGAAATTCGCCGCGATGATCGTTGCCTTGATTGGAGTTTCATTGCCGTGTGTGAATACGGCGGTTGCTCAACAAGCTGCTGCAAACACTGAATTTATCACTTCAAGCTCGCCGTTGCCTGATGGCTCGATCGTAACGACCACGTACTTTCCAAAATCGGGTGCGGGCCGTGAAACAAAGTGGGCTCCCGGCGCGGGAACGGCCGTTTCGTCACCCATGGTTTCGACCGGCCGACCGGCGCTTGAACAAAGCGTTTTGCAAGGCGGGCCACCACAATCAAGTCCGATATCCGCTCCAACTACGTTTAGTCCGCGCCCCTTGGTTGAAACGGTTCAGGTGCCGAACTTCGGGACAGCGGTAATGCCTGCCAATGGCAACTCCACCATTATCATTCCGAACTGGGGGAATCCGTTTGCGGGTCCGCGACGTTATCTTCCCTCAAACTATCAGTCGACCGGCTACAACGTTGTTGGCCCTCAAGTCGCCACGGGGTACCTACCGTCGGGCACGGTTTATCCATACCCGGCTGCATCGACAGTCCCGACGTTGAATACCTCGCCTCAACTTTCGCCGATCGTTTACGGAGCCAATCCGCGAGTCAACAATCAGACGGTCTTTGAACTGCAGAACATGCGGCCGGGAACTTACCTGGGACGAGGAGCAATCGGCCAGCCGAAGGCATACGTTGATGGCCAGCCCTTGCGCAATCTGCTGCGGTACATCTTTCCGTAAGCCGATTTATTCATCGGAGCAATCCTCGAGTTCATGTAAGCAATTGCTAAGAAGGGCCTCGCGAATGCGGCCCACAACTTCATCGCGTTTTTCTCAGATTGAAGTTCTTGCTGAATTCAATCGTTACGTCGAATATTTTGCATTGCGCTTACTTCGAAATCGGCAACTCAACACGTATGGTCGTGCCGCCGGGGCCGGTTGATTTGATGCGGATGTCGCCGTCGTGAAGGCGAGCGATCGTCCAAGCCTTGGACAAGCCAAACCCAAGTCCGCGACCGGCTTCGCGACCGGAATAAAACGGGTCGAACAAGTGCCGAGCGGCATCTTCGGAAATGCCGGGCCCGTTATCGGAGATTTCAATAAGGGCAATTCGCGAATGGGAATTTTCGCAGGCGATGTTGATGTGACCGGCAGATCGCGATTCAATCGAGTTCTGAACGATGGCTTGCAGTAGGGAAATAATTTGCCCAGTGTCGGCTTGCAATTGGATCTGGCCAGCGTTGCCGGAGCAGTCAATGGTCCAACCGGCTTGTTCGACGAGCGGTGAGAATTCAGCGCAAGCATTGTGAATGAGCTCGACGAGTTCGATGGTCCGCAACTCAGGTTCTGGCGGATGCGCGAACAGCATCATGTCGGAAATCATTTCGTGAGCCCGCATCGCTTGCTGAAAAATCGTGGTTAGCTGTTTGCGACGCGAATCGTCTTTTTCGTTGGCAACTAACAACTGAGCGCGGGTGGCGATATTGGCCAGCGGGTTGTTGATTTCGTGGCTCGCACCATAAGCAAGTTGCTTGAGCGATTCCAGTTTTTCGCATTGCCAATGGGCAGCTTGGCGGTTGGCCCGCCAAAGTTGTTCCATCACGTCCGTTAATAATGTTTTTGTTGCGGCTGACCCGTTGCGCCAAGATTCCATTGCTTGGGACCATTGTTGATCCGCAGACGTTTCCAAATGGTCCTGATCGTCAAGCCGAAGCTCGAAGCTAAAATTGGCAAATTTCTCGCCGATCCATCGTGTCAAATCATCGGTCGGTCCTTGCCAAAACGGGCGAATAAGGCTTTCCAACAACGACACGAGCCGAGCCGATTCAGGCCGGTTTAGTCGATGATGGTGGGAACGTTTGGCGACAACGGTGCCTGTTGAACTTCCCGCGACGGAGGCTGTTGAGCTCGTATTAACGGCCAACTGAGGTGCGGTTTGCGAATTCGCATGAGCGAGCCAATCCAACTCGCTGAGATATCTGCGAAATTGATCGAACCATTTTTCATCCAGGCTTGGCGCAGAGTGCATCGAAGGCGCTGAGCGTAAACCGTGAAGTAACGCAGCATGGTCACTCGCAAGACAGTCGATCAAAGCTGAAAAATCATGCGCGGTCGAAAAACGAGATTTGCACCAGACTAACATTGTGGGCGAAAGTCGCAGCAACCGACTCCAGCTTGATCGGCGGGCTTCAGGTTGAATCGCGGTGATCGCAGTCAGAAGTTCCAGGAAATCTGAATCGGAAACAGCCAGCGCAAGCTGTTGGTCGCGAATCGGGATGCTAGGCAGAAAATGCATGGGGAAAGTTTTCAGTGTTCAGTTTTCAGTAAGAAGTACAGGGATTTACTGAAAACTGAACACTGAAAACTGAACACTTCCAGCGATTCATTTTTGATTAACCGGCGGCTGCTTTTTCCATTTCAAGCATTTCGCAACAGCGTTCTAACAATACTTCGACCGCGAATGGCTTGTTCATAAAATCGTTCGCACCAGCCGCTCGCAAGTCGGCGATCTTGTCTCGCTCGATCATTCCGGAAATGCAAATGATCTTGACCGATTCCATCGTTGGGTCCATTCGAACGCGCTGACAGACTTCGCGGCCGTTGATATCCGGTAGCATGACGTCCAGCACGACGAGATCGGGGCGAAATTCCTTGACCAACATGCCAGCGTCAAAGCCGTTGTTGGCCGTTCTGATTTCGAATCGCGGATCCCGCGCAAACACATCGACCATGAGTTCCACTAATTCTTGGTCGTCGTCGACAATTAACAATTTGCGTTTGCCACTCTCCAAGGCATCTGTTGGGATGCCGTTATCCTTCATGAAGGAGTAGAGCAGGTCGCGGGGAATCCGGCGAAATCGGCTGCCGGGAACCCGAAATCCTTTCAGCGATCCATTGTCGAAACAACGGATAATCGTCTGTTGACTGACTTTGCAAATCTTCGCCGCTTCACCGGTCGTGAATACCGTTTTGGTGGACATTAGCCATCCTCTCCCTCGAAGGCTCTGGTGACAACAAATGCCAGTGGCGAAGCATCAAATCCGTTTAAGTCTCTGAACCCGCCAACCGGCCCTAGCTTCCTTGTGTCGGCAACTTGCGTTTGATCCGCAACCGCTTCAACCTTGTCGTTTCATGCAATTGTCAAGCTCATCCGTGTCTTCCGAAATTGCCAAGCTTGCCAATGCGACCGAATTATACAGGTCTTGAAGGTCGCGTCAAGATTGATTGTTTTGACGTAAACTCGTATCGCGAAGTGACTTATCGCGACGCCTGCATTTGTCCCGCAATTTTTTTTGAATCTCAGTTTGCGTGAATCTCGCGAATTATAGCCACCAGCTAAATCGATTTGCCTCGATCGCACTCCAAGTGCAGGAGTAAAAGAGTAACGTCGGCCGGTGTGATGCCGCTGATTCGGCTGGCTTGGTCCAAACTGCTTGGGCGGATTCGATTGAGTTTGTCTTTTGCCTCGCGGCGCAGATGCACGATTTGGTCGTAATCGAACCAATCTGGAATGCTTTTTGATGAAAGCCGCCGCTGACGGTCGATCGAAATGTTTTGCCGCGCGACGTATCCGGCATATTTTATGTCGCATTCGACTTGTTGCGCCGCTTCGCTCCCAAAAGATTCTAACTCTGCATGCATTTGACACAATCGGCGCCAATCAACTTCAGGACGCCGAAGCCATTTTTCAAGGGCCTGCTGTTCAAAGCGTGTTTCCGACAACAGTTGCCTTGCTCGCGAAATCTCAGATTCTTTTTCCGCCAGTCGCTGCATGCGCGGCGCGTCGACCAAGCCTAACTCGAAGCCCAACGGTGTAAGCCGCCGGTCCGCATTGTCTTGGCGGAGCAGGAGCCGATGTTCGGCGCGGCTGGTGAACATGCGATAAGGCTCGTCGACGCCGCGAGTTACCAAATCGTCGATCAGCACAGCGAGATACGCTTGATCGCGACTGATCGTGAGTTTGCGCCCGGATGAAAGTCCCAACGCCGCGTTAGCTCCGGCATAAAGTCCTTGTGCGGCTGCTTCTTCGTACCCTGTGGTACCGTTAATCTGCCCGGCAAAGAACAGCCCGCCCACTAATTTCGTTTCGAGAGTCGGCGTAAGCTGATCCGGCGGACAAAAATCGTATTCGACCGCGTAGCCGTAACGCATAATTTGCGCGCAGCGCAATCCAGGAATGTCGCGGAACATCGCGTCCTGCACATCGCGCGGCAAGCTCGTCGAGACGCCGTTCACGTAAACTTCGGCGGTCGTGCGACCCTCCGGCTCCAAGAAAAGCTGATGCCGTTCTTTGTCGGCAAAGCGGACGACTTTATCTTCAATCGACGGGCAATAGCGCGGCCCGCTCGTGGTGATCTGACCACTGTACATCGGTGCGCGGTGCAGATTGTTGCGAATTAATTGGTGAACTTTCTCGTTAGTGTACGTGATCCAGCAGGGCAATTGCTCGACTTGTAAGCGGCCGGTCATAAAGGAAAACGGCTGCGGCGGATCGTCCCCTGGCTGCAATTCGACTTCGCTAAAATCAATCGTCCGCGCGTTGATCCGCGGCGGAGTTCCTGTCTTGAACCGTTCGATGCGAAACCCCAATCTGGCCAGCGCCCCGCTGATTCCCGTCGTCGTTCCTTCACCTGCGCGGCCGCCAGCCGTTTTTGCCTCCCCGGTGTGCATGATGGCTTGCAAAAAAGTCCCCGTCGTAAGGACGACCGCACGGGCTCGGTATTCGGCGGCGCCGCGAACTGAGACTCCCACGATGTGCGTTCGATTGCCGACTTGCTCGGTCAAGATGTCGTCGACAATCTCCTGTCGCAGATCGAGGTTTGGCTGATTTTCAATCGCGTTTTTGATCCACTGTTGATAGCCCTTCTTATCGGCTTGGGCGCGCGGGCTGTGCATCGCGGGGCCCTTTCGCAGATTGAGCATTCGAAACTGGATGCCCGTCGCGTCGATAGCTTGGCCCATGAGTCCGCCAAGAGCATCGACTTCGCGAACCAAATGCCCTTTGGCCACGCCACCAATCGCCGGGTTGCAGCTCATTTGGCCGACGGTGTCGAGGTTCGTCGTAAGCAGTGCAGTGCGTGCACCGAGCCGTGCGGCAGCAGCCGCTGCTTCGGTTCCGGCGTGGCCGGCTCCCACGACGATGATGTAGTATTCGTATTGCAATTTGTTCATGGCTTGTACCAAAGATTCCCGAAGGCATTGTAATCCTTGCCACATTCCTCGTAAATGTTTGACATCGCAGTTCGTCCTTGCAATTCGTTATTCTTCCCGGTTCGGAAGTGCGGTAAGCTATTGCCGTTGCAAACCACCGAATCGATCGAAACGAGAGAGGCCGTTCGTTTTTGATTTCCTTGGCACAAAACTTTGCGTTTCCATTTTTTGGGGAGTACTATCATGGCCACATGTTGCCCGCACAGTCGACCGATCTCCATCGAGTTCTCGCCCTACCATGCACAGTACGTAAATTTGGTGGAAGAAATTGACATATTGAGCGCGCTTCGAAAACAGCTTGATCAAGTCGTCGACGAATGGATGCGGATCGATCCACCGACATCGCTCGTTCGCCACGCGCCATACACGTGGAGTTTACGCGAAGTCATCGGGCACTTAAACGACGCGGAACGGATTTTCGGATATCGCGCCCTGAGATTCGCGCGAGGAGATTCGACCGAATTACCTGGCTTTGAAGAAAACGATTACGTTCGAAATGCGGAATTCGATCTATGCCAATGGCGAGACTTGATTGACGAATTTCACGCCTTGCGACGGGCGAATATCTTGTTGTTGAGTAACGTGCCGGACAACGCTTGGACTCAATCAGGAATCGCCAGCGGGAATCGCGTTACGGTACACGCTTTGGCTTACATCATGGTGGGACACGTTCGCCACCATGCCAACATCATCCGAAAACGAATCCAACAGCCGTCCGCTGTATTGGCTTAGCTAACTTCATTGGCGCGTTGCAGGGCAGCGGGAATTCGGGCGGCAACGTCGGACGCGATCACGCCGATTGGTCCAATTTCGCGTGCCGCGATGTCTCCCGCCAACCCATGAACGAGCGCGGCAAAACAAGTCGCTTCCCACGGCGACATTTTCTGGCAGATCAATGCGGCGATGAGACCGGTCAACACATCGCCACAACCACCCGTCGCCATGGCAGAGTTGCCGGTCGAGTTCCGAAATTGATGCTCGCCGTCCGTCACGAACGAATGATGGCCTTTGAGCAGGACGATCGCGCCTGTCATTGCCGCAAACTGATGGGCTTGCAATTCAAGTGAAGCGCGATCGGTTTCGTTCGATCCGGTCAAGCGGCGGAATTCGCCGACATGCGGCGTAAGCACTCGCGGCGCTGGTGCTTTTCCAAAGTCGAGGGACTGTCCGGCGAAAGCGTTTATTGCGTCGGCGTCAATGATCATCGGCAGCGGCAACTCCAAATACAAGTGGCGAATCCACTCGCTCAATTCACGGCTTTGGCCTAAGCCCGGTCCGATCGCGACACACGTCGCCCGCTTGGCGAGTCCTTCAACGACGTGTGAGGCGCGGCGCGAAATTCGACCGTCGTCGTCTTCCGGCAAACTTGCAATCATAGCGCATGGGTTCAATCCCGCGACGATCGCATAACAAGATGTGGCAGTGGCGACGGTAACCAATCCTGCTCCGCCGCGCAATGCACCGGATGCGGCCAAACTAACCGCGCCAGGCATGTTTCGCGAACCGCCGACGATCAATGCGTGCCCAAAATCGCCTTTGTGCGAATCCTGTCGGCGTGTGGGAAGTTTCGCAAACATGACTTTACCGAAGTTGGCCGAATTCAGACGCGGGAACGAGCCGGCGATTGTCGAAGGACAGTTTTGCGATTAATCCCGCCAGGTATCCGGCTTTGAAGCCGGCATCGACGTTGACGACGGTCACGTTAGGCGCACAACTATTGAGCATCGCCAACAAGGGCGCTAGACCTGGCCAGCCAACGCCGTAACTATTGCTAGTCGGGACGCCGATGACTGGGCAATCGAGATGTCCCCCAACCACGCTGGGAAGCGCACCTTCGAAGCCAGCCACGACGATCGCGACGTGGCATCCTTCCAATCGTGGCAATTGAACTTGCAACCGCTGCGGGCCAGCGACCCCAACATCTTGTATCAATTCGGCGTCGATTCCCATCCAATACAATGTTTCAAGCGATTCGGCTGCGACTGGATAATCACTGGTTCCAGCCGTGACAATCGCGATGCGAGCGTCGGGCAATAATCGACATCGCCCGATACTGAAAGTCCGCGCTTGAGGATGAATTCGCCCGTTGGAATAAAACTTTTGCAACTCAATCGCAACGTCGTCGTCCGTCCGAGTTACCAAAACGGCTTGTTCGTGACGGATCAAACCGTCGATAGCCGTACGAATCACGGCGGCGGACTTACCTCCGCCATAGATCACTTCGGGGAAGCCACAGCGTTCTTGTCGGTCAATGTCCAAGCACAATCCGTCGGCCGATTGACTCGGAGGCTGATTCGCCGGTTCCGGAAGCGAATCGGATGAAAAGAATCTATTCGTAAATTCGCCCAGACTGATCCGTCCGGCGCGAAACTTCCGCGCGGCTTCTTGGAAATCATCTCGCGTGCGTACAGTCCGAGCGTTCACGATAGAATGCAACTTGACAGTGGTTTGTTGTGCGGGCTCAAATGATCATTGTAGCCTTCGGAAAGCTGTATGACACGCGGCGAATTTTAGGCGGGCTGACGGCATCAATTGACTATGGGCGTTGGATGGCACTTTTCGAGAATCCCGTTCTGAACCGCGAGCTGTTGGTGAACCTGCGCACCAACAAGTCCTTTTTTCTGTTGGCCGCCTATCAGATCATATTGGCTTGCGTTGTCTATTTTTCTTGGCCGGATGTTAAAAACACGGTTGAGTTGTCGGTTCGCAATCAAAAAAACGCCGCCCTGATCGACGTCTTGTTTTTGAGCCAATTCGTTTTGACGTCACTGATCGCACCGAGTTTTGCGGCTGGTGGAATCGCGGGCGAAAAGGAACGCCGGACCTATGAAATGTTGTTGGCCAGTCCCGTGCGGCCACAGACGATTGTATTCGGCAAGCTAGTTGCCTCACTCACGCATTTGGCGATTCTCGTTTTTTCATCGTTGCCAATCGTGATGCTCTGTTTGCCGATGGGCGGCGTGTCGATCTACGAAGTCTTAGTGCAGATGCTGGTCGTGCTCGCTTCGATGACGACGTTTTGCATGATCAGTTTGACTTGTAGTAGTTACTTTACACGAACCGCAGCGTCGCTGTCGATTTCCTACCTTTTCATTTTGATTTTGGCGGCGCTCACCTTGTGGGTCTGGAATGGCCTGCGTTTGGATGGTCAAAGTCGTTTGAATTTTATGCTTTTGGGAATTCCAAGTTTTGCGATTGTGATCTCCGTGCCGCTGTTTCATTTGGTCGCAGCGCGGATGATGTTTCCACCCGATGTGGGAAGCGAGGGAGCCCAGGTCGTCGATTTGGAGAATGAAACCAAGGACGCCATCGGTTTGGTTTTGAATCGAGATGCGTTTCCCGATCGGTTGCTGCTGCCGCCAACCCGACTCGATTTGATGCCCGATAACGCCAATCCCGTCTACGACAAAGAAATGCGCAGCGAATTCATTGGGCAAGGAACGCTGATGCTGCGTTGGGTCATTCAAATCAGCATGATCATGGCGATCGGATTGATGGCTGGGTGCGTGATAATTTGGACACAGTACATTGGATTTTACATTTGCTACATGGTCGTGTTCAACGTGTTGGTCGGCCCGGTTTTCTCGGCGGGAATCGTCACGAGTGAACGGGAAAGGCAAACGCTGGACTTGCTGCTAACAACGCCATTATCAGGTGGCCAGATTTGGATGGGGAAAATGCTGGCCTCGTTGCGAGTGTCGTCGGTTTTGACGTCGTTTCTATTGTGGCCATTGGTCTGCGGTATTTTCTTGCGACTTTTTCCGGACTACATTACTTCGCCGTGGACGCTTTTTGGTTACGCGGTGATCATTGGGCTAACCTGTTGGACAACGTGTACCGTGGGTCTTTTCTTCTCCACGGTTTATTCCAAAACAAGTGTTAGCATCATCGTGTCGTACGCATGTTTGTTGCTGTTGTATGCTGTCATTCCGGGGATTGCGGTTCCTTTGAGCGAGTCGGCCGGACCTGATTCGAAATGGATGCTGACGGCGTTTGCGTCGTTGAGTCCGTTTTTCGCGACGTTCCGATTGCCCTTGCACGTCAGTGACGGAGGTTACTCGCCCATTAGGCCGCAATTTTACTTCGCTATTTATGCAGGCGGCACGATCATTTTGAATGTGTTATTGTCGATGGGAGCGATTCGAAATTTACTTGCGCGTGAAAGGTTGCTCGAATCCCCACCGGGCTAGATACGAAGCGGGAGCAGCTTGTCGGCTGCCTTTGGACCGAAAACGAAATCAGGTGAAGGTATGAACTTGCGATTGGGCGAAATGGTGGGCAAAGTCTCGATGCTGTGCGGTCTGCTATTGATGCTTGGGTTGGCGACGAATGCCCGCGCTCAAGAATCGATCGTCGATGAACAGCCCCAAGTAGACAAGTCATCGATTCCGCCAGCGTTGACCGAATACATGGGGCGCAGGATCGCGGACACGATGAGCTTTCACGCCGCGCCGTGGCTTGCCAGGCACGAACGCGAGGCAGAGGAACGCTGTTCGCTGCTGCTTGCAAATTTGAATTTGAGACAAGGGATGACTGTTTGCGATTTGGGTTGTGGAAACGGATTTCATAGCTTGCCGCTGGCGCGATTGATCGGCGGCAAGGGACAAGTATTTGCCGTGGACATTCAGCCTGAAATGTTGAATTTGTTGCGGGAAAACGCCGAGCGCGAAGGGATTGACAACATCACACCGATTTTGGGCTCCGTTTTCGACCCAAGATTGCCAGATGAGGCGATCGATTTGATTTTGCTGGTCGATGTATATCACGAGTTCTCGCACCCTGAACACATGCTGGCGCGGATGAGATCCGCGCTGAAACCAGAGGGTCGAATTGCGCTGGTCGAGTTTCGCACCGAAGACGAAAATGTACCGATCAAGCCGGAACACAAGATGAGCAAAGAACAAATCATGAAGGAGTTTCCCCCGAATGGATTTAAGCTCGTTTCGGAATTCGATAAACTCCCTTGGCAGCATGTTATGTTCTTTGGCAAAGACGATGCACTGCCGGTTCAACTCCGTTGAGTGCAGCCGAAGATCGTCATTCGATCTTTAGATCGATCAAAAATATTTGCGGGCCGGCATTGACGACGTCGGTCGGACCAATCGACTGGCGTTGTCGCCAACTGTCGTGAATGTGCCCGCACACGACGAGCTGCGGTTGCAGACGTTCGACGACGCTGCGGAGCGTCGTGCTGCCGAGATGCTGTCCGGTGGAGGAGCGGTCGCAAACGCCAAAAGGCGGCGAATGCGAGATCAACACGCAATGCGGCGGACAATCGGCCAAAAGCTGGGCGGCTTGGTTTTCGCTGAAATCGTAACTCCAAGCGCCAAACGGCGTTACTGGAATAGCGCCGCCGATTCCAAAAACCGACACGCCATCGACTTCGACTCCGTTGCCATGAAGGACATGCACGGCGGACCATCCTCGACAAGCTTGTTGCAGTTCTTCAAACGATTCGGCGTTTCCTGGAACGATGAACGTCGGTCGCGTGATGGCTTTGAGAACTTCGACAGACCTTTCGAGCCCGCGCCGCATTGTGGCAAAATCACCCGCGCCGATGACCCAATCAACGTCGGGCGCTTGGCGGACAATTTCGGTCGCTGCAGCGATGTCACAGTGCAAATCGCTAAACGCCAAAATCTTCAGTGTTTTGCCCATTTTGACAACTTCGTTCAGAAACGAAAAAACCCGACGACTCGTGGAGGTCGGGTCCGTTCGCGTGAGAGGCGTCGGTGGGAGTCGAACCCACGGTGGCGGATTTGCAATCCGCTGCCTTAGCCACTTGGCGACGACGCCGCAATTTGTAAAGCCGCGTTAAAATTATCGAATTAAAGTTCAACGGTCAAGTAGTTTGGCGAAGTTAACGAATTCGCGGAGACTGAGAAAGCAACCATACGGCAAGCCATTGACAAGCGCATGCAACGATTGATTCGACAATGAGCCTGGCGAAACTTTAAGAACCCAGAAACACTAGGCAAGAAGATAAAGACACCGCTAGCCGTTTGGAGTTCACGTTGTGGCCGGTCGATTGGCTGCGGCTTCTGGCAACGATTGGCGAACCGTAGCGACAATCGGCGGCACGGGGCAATCAAGCGATTCGGCTATGGCCCGGAATATTTCAGCTTCTTCAACTGTCACTTGGCGATCATGCGTGATTGCGATCGCAGCCGCCGACAAGATTTGTTTTTTCACGGATGGAGACGCTTGGGATAATCGTTTTAATGAATCCGAAAGTTGGCTTGGACCAAGGATTTCTCCTAACTGCCATGCCGTGGCCGAACCGGGAAACGTATCCGCAACAGCCGCTTGAAATGCTGCTTCTGCGTGAGCTCGGTCGCGATGTCCACTATGCACCAGCAGCGACAATATTTTTTCAACATCAGCCGCGACCGGCGCAATCGAATGGTAGATCACGTTTGGAGGAAGTGCCGCGCCAAAACGCCGATCTAAATACACAATCAAATGATGTCTCAAGAAAAACTCGAACAGGCTGGTCTGCCGATCCGCGTCCGTTAGTTCAGCGATCGTTCCGCGATACGTGAGGTATTGCGGTTGCGACATGCCGGCCAACGTTCCCTGGAGAATTTCGAACATCGGCAGTCGCAGCAGCGACGCGAGCTGCCGCACCAAAGGCTCCAGGCGCAGAGTTTCCGTAAGCGTGGGCTGGCCCTCACGCTGTTCGATAAGTGCTGTTTGGCGATCGCGAATTGGCCCCGGCTGATGCAGCAACATGGCCAAGGCTACGCAGCGTGCAGAAAACACGTCTCGCACCGCTTCGCTAATTTGTTCCGGAGCACTGGTCACCAACAATTTAGAATAGACAACATCTTCTTCCGTCGGCAGACCGATGCCCGCGATCAAAATGGATGGATCGATCGGAAAGCGCTCGGCGATGCCAGGCAAGAATCGACCGCGACCGCCCATTCCGGGAATTGGAATTTGCGGCTTTCTTTCGTCGCTTTCGTCGGCGTTAGCTTCGGCCATTCCTTCAAGACGGCGCTGGCGAATCTTGGAATACTCGGAAAAGTCACCGTCGAATCGGGGATCGATTTTCTGAATCCGAGGAACAAGGGGAGGGTGTGTCGACATCAAGCCCAACATGTGGTGCCCAAACATGTGAGCAAAATACAAATGACTGGCGACTTCGGCGTTGGGTGCGGAGACGCGAGATCCCCAATGGTGTGCGCCGATCATCTTTAACGCTCCGGCGATTCCTTCGGGGTTGCGAGTAAATTGCACTGCCGAAGCGTCGGCTAAATACTCTCGCTGCCGGGAAACCGACGCCTTGATCAAGCGGGCAAAGAACAAGCCGATCGATCCCACCACCAACAACCCCAGGCCGATTCCCAATAGGGCAGCTTGAGCTCCGCCGCGATCATTGTTTTTGCTTGAAGAAATTCGGCCACCTCCCAGGGAAACGCTGCGTAACAGAAAATAGCCAAGCAAGGCGATCAACTGAATGCCGTGAAGGATTCCAATCATTCGCAGACTCATGCGCATATCGCCGTTGAGGATGTGGCTGAATTCATGGGCGATCACGCCTTGTAGCTCGTCGCGATTCAGTTGATCCAGCGTCCCGCGATTCACGCCAATGATTGCGTCGTCAACCGTAAAGCCAGCCGCGAAAGCATTGATGCCCGGCTCATTGTCGAGCACATACACAGGAGGCACGGGTGTTCCGGAAGCGATCGCCATCTCTTCGACCACATTGAGCAATCGACGTTCATTCAAATCGGTCGAATTCGTCAGCAAGCGCCGTCCACCCAACATTGTCGCAACGGTCGAACCGCCACCGCGCAACTGTGCGATCTTGAAAAGGCTACCGCCGGCAACGATTGTGGTGACGGCCAAGGCAACGCCCCCAAGCAAAGCTGGGTTGAACCATGAGCGAATGCCGTCGGGGTTCGCAAGTTGGTGGCCATTAATGGCCGCGAAAATCACCAAATAAACGCCCAAAATCGTGGCCACGACCGACAAGATCAGCAAGACGAACATCTGCCGCGTCTTGCGGCGGGCGAGGTCTTGGCTTGCGAAAAAGTCCACGGTTGTTCCCTTGCCTTCGACTGCGAACGGAGAGATTTTCGTCGATCACGATCATTCACGCGGCGATTTCTACCGCTATTACTGCAGCAGCATCACGAATGCGCAAACGCCAATGCCGATCGCGACTATTGCGCAAACGCCGATCATCCGTCGGCTCATCTTGAACTACCTTTCGTTCACGAGAACCGACGTCGACGCATGGCAGCCTGTCCAACTAAAACTTAACCTGCGGTGTTTCGCGTTCTTTGGGGCTTTCGATTTCAAGCAATTGTGCTGCGCTAAATCCCAACGGGGCGGCCAACAAGACGGCGGGGAACTTTTCGCGAGCCGTGTTGTACTGTGTCACGGAATCGTTGTAGCCTTGGCGTGCGTAAGCGACCTTGTTTTCGGTCGATGTCAATTCTTCTTGCAGCGCTATCATGTTCGTGTTGGCTTTGAGATCGGGATAAGCTTCGGCAACCATCAGCAGCCGGCTCAGCGCTCCGTTAAGTTGCGATTCGGCTTGGCCCAATTGCGAGATAGCACCGGGGTCACCTGGATTCGCGGCAGCACGCTGACCCGCCGAGAACGCTCGATTGCGCGCTTCGATCACGCCTTGCAAAGTTTCTTGCTCGTGTTTCATGTAGCCCTTGGCGACTTCGACGAGATTCGGAATCAAGTCGTACCGCCGCTTGAGCTGCACGTCGATTTGTGCAAACGCGTTCTTGTAACGGTTTCTTAAACCGACAAGCCCGTTGTAAACTGAAATTGCCAGTAGCACTAAAACCACCGCAAGTCCCGCCACAACTAAAAGCGCCGTCAAAATAGGTCCCATCATTTCCTCCCAAACAAGTAAACACGACTACGGACATCGAACCCGATCCCACTTTGTCGGGGCTATTATGGGGGATTTCGTCCCCCGCTGCCATTGATTGGCATTCGCCGGCCAAATTTCCTTGGATTGCCGGCGATCGTGCCTGAAAATAACGCTGGAAATAAGCATTTCGGAAGTGGTTCAACTTCACGAAACTACTGAAGCACGTCGGCAGATTGTCGTACGAAAAGCTAATCGAAACAGCGCGCGGAATAGGTCGACAAGATCGGTGCTAGGATTTCTTCGTTCTTCCTGACTTTCGCAACGTGAAAGTTAATACAAGCCACTTACAACTACTCAATGACCCATTCGGAGGCGTAATCGTTTTTTCACAAATGCAGCGCCTGGTTCGGCGTTTTTTAAAGTGGCAATACTCGGACACGGGATTTCTTCAGATCAACCACGACCAAGGCTCCTGTTGCAAGTGCAGCGTTGTGTTGGCGCAGCGCGGCGATTACCACTGGTCCGATGTCTTCGGGCAATACGTTTTGGCCGCGGACTTGAAGTACGCTTGGTTCGGTCGCATGTGTCAGGGCAAGCATGGTACCGAAATCCAAATCGTGGGTAAAAACAACATGTTGGTTGGCCAGTGCCCACGCCATGATCACCGAATCGTCGGCACGCGGGTCGCCGACCGTGGACCAATGTACCGCAGACCAACCGTGCTTGGCGAGTTCGTATACCCACTCCACTGACAAGTTAACGTCGATTACAAACTGGACGCTCATGCAACAACCAGCGGTTCGTCCCGCTCTTCAAGCCTCCAAGCCGCGTAGGCCAAAACCGCATCAATATCTTGGGGCTCCAGGTAAGGGTACGCTTGCAGAATCCGTTCCCGTGACTTACCCGAGGCCAGTAACCCCAGAATCGTACTGACCGTAACTCGCAGACCACGGATGCACGGCTTACCGCCCATCACGGCAGGATTGTGGGTAATTCGCTCAATTAGCATGCAACATCTCCTCAACTTCGGTTCACGTTTGCGCGACCACTGCGCATACGACGAAATCCGACCGCCAATATTCTACGCCGTAGCTCGTGGTGACGTCGCTGTCGGACTCCATGCGAACGAAAAGGGACAGGAAATTATTCTTCGGAGCACAGAAAACTCTGAGCGCAAGCCAGTTTGCGGACCATTTTAGCAATCTGGCCTGTGAATAGTCAATTAAAGTGCAAAATCAAAACCTTGATACGGACGTGCGGAACCTTGTTTTCGTAGCTGCCGAATTTGTGAAAATTGCCTCTCGTTCAATCCAATTCACGAACAGTTTCAAGACAATTCAAGATAGATTCATTGAAAAAATCGATCTTAATTTTGTCTCTTTGCGTCGCCTTCGTAAGAGACTCCACAGCACCTATTTGATCGGATGAATTTTGCCATCCCAGGTCGCTAGGTCGATTTCGGTTTCGTTCAGTGTGTAGAAGACGCGGAAGCGGATGGGCTTGGAGAATGTGGCTTGGGCGCGGCGTTTTTGCGCGGCGAAGTCAGCGACTTGTGCTTGGGCGACGGCCAATACTTCCTTCAAGCGTTTCACTTCGGCTTTGTGCTTTGTCTTTTGGCCTTCAGGTGCCACGTAGACGCTGGCCCGCTCGAATACTTGGCTGGCCTCGATTGCGGAGCGTTTGAAGAAATTCTCAGCGTCGGCCACAAGTTTTTCGGAGTAGGGCCGTGGTTTCGGATCTTGCACGATCCGCAAGGCGGCTTCGATTTCAGACTTCTTGGTGATTCTTGCGTTCAACTCGATAAACAAGAACCGATCCACTTTCTCCGTAAAGAAAATGAACAACGGGTCGCGCGGAGGGATACGCTGATCATCGGGCTCGACCAGCAACACGAAGCTCTCGTCGTCACCCTCGAATTTCAACTCGGCGATTTTGAGGAACTCAGCCACGACCAGTCCAGATTCGAGCGGAAAGCCCTCGAGCTCAAAGTTCAACGTCGATTGGGGATCGTCAGCCGTAATGGTGGCCTCGCCGATTTTGACAGGCTGCCGCAATCGCATCGAAAATGATTCGCCGTGCGACTCTAGTTTTAGCAAACAGTTTCGCAAATAGGTAAACGTCGGATCGCGCGCCGCATCGGCCAACCATTGGAATTTTAGGTCGGTTCCCGCGAGGGAGAATTGCGCGATTTTTATCGGATCGCCGGAGCTCGGTTGGCCCGTCACGGTCCATGCCTGGCTTTGATCGCCGCTCCCTTTCTCCAAAGTAAACTTAGTGCGACGAGTTGCCGCATCGTTCGTTTCCAGCGAACAGGCCAGAAGATATTGTTCACCGGGATGAACTTCACCCAATACGATTTCACCTGTTTCCGTGGTGTTTTTCAGATCAACCGCCGGAGGCGTGTTGGCAAAAGGCGTGCCGACCGAGTTCGGTTCCTCACTTGTTTTTTCCGAAGTAATATTGTCCGAATGCTTTGTCGGTGGAGCAATACTCTCGTTCGCATTACTCGTACTTGATTCGGTCTCTTTCGTCTCGCTTGCGTTCGGTTCGTGTGGTTTTGAATCGTCCGATTCTTGCTCACCCTTATTTTCAATAACGCTTTCGATAACAACGGGGGCCGATTGGTCCAGTTGAGTTATTTCAGACGATTTGGATACGGGTTCCGCGATAGGCTTCGGCAGAGTCGTCGATTTTGATTTTTTTGCTGGGGCCTTGGGCTCTTTCGGTTCAATTTCTAATTCCGAATCCGAGATTCCAGCAACAGGTTGGCCTTGGTTCGAATCGGCAAACGAAGGTTGATGGTTCGGCTTCGATGTCGAGGAATTCTTGTTTGAACCAGATTTCTTCTGGCTATGCATTGGCTTCTGTTCGACGGAAGAACTAGACGCCGCTCGGTTTCCGCCGCGCGTGTTTCGGTAAATTGTCCAACCTAGTAACCCCACGAGAAGCGTGAGTGAAATCAACGGCGCGATTCGCCAAATCGGTATTTTTTGTGTGATGCTTTTGGCGGACCCCCGGCTTTCGTTGGGCTTCTTCGTTGTCGTAGCCAGTTCGCGATAACTTGGTGCTCGGCGTTTTGCATTGGAATCCAGTCCCGGCTTTAGGTCGTCGACGACGGGGGCTTGGTGATCGTCGATCCAATGATCGAGCGCCAAAATTGCCTCGGCCACTTCGTCTTCTGTCGCGGAGTCCATGAGTGGGCTAAGAATCGAATTGAGTTCACCGCGATCTTGGGGCGACGATTCGTTTGGTTGTTGATCGATGAATCGAATCAAGGACTCGGCAAGTCGGCGATAGTCATCTTGCGGGTCCAGAGTTGCCCGGGCGGGTTCGTCGCCGCGATGCTCGCCGATCACTCGTGACAAGGCGGCGATCGCAAGATTGCCGATTTTTGCCGTACCATCCGCAGCCACGAGAATGACTCGGTTGCAGATGTCGCCGTGAAGGACTTTGTCCGCGTGCGCAAAAGCCAATCCGCCAAACAATTGCCTGGCAATGGAGCCGAGCGTGACGACATTCCAAGTCGCGCCGGTTTCCAAAATCTGATCAAGCGTTTGGGCTTCGAAATGTTCGGATACTAGATAGTACCGGCCACCTTCGCGATCAATATCGTATACGTGGATCAAACTCGGATGGTCGAGCCGGGCCACTTCGGATGCGAGGCGGAGAAATGATTGGAAGGCCGTCGATTGTTCATTTACGCCTGAAGGCAAAATCTGCAAATCGACTTGGCGGTCGAGCCGATGATGGATGGCCAACATCTGATCGCCCAGTTCGTTTTGGCAGACTCGCTGTCGCAGAATGTAATTGCCGAGTCGCAACGTGTCGCGACCGCTGAGCAGAAATTTGGCTTGCCATTTGGTTAGTTCGCCGGAGCGGACCAATTGAATCGCCAAAGTCTTGAGATTCTCTCCTTGGCCAAATTCTTGTTCGACCTGGGCCATCCGCGCATCGGTCAGCAACTGGGCATTACGCAATGCCGACAAAAATGACTTCGACGTAAGCTGAGGCATGAGACTGCCGCCATCCAGTTAATCAACAACCCCTGTCATCCATATTTTGACGGCAGCAACCCTAGGTTTCAACACCCTCCTGGTGCGACACGCCAGAATTGCCGGATTACGGCACAAGCCAAGATTCATTGCTGTTGAACAGTTCTTCCAAAGTGCCTGGCCCACGCTCGGCCGTCGACACGCGAACTTGTTCGTTCAACATCTGATCGTACGTCGGCCGCTCGACAGCGCGGAAAACGCCGATCGGTTCCGGAAACCGAGGAGTTCGCAGGCGACTCAACAAGAATGCCAATTGCGATTCGGGCGCTTTCTCGTCGTGAAAAAGCAGATCGTCCGCCGCGACTTGGCCGTCAAGATCGACGACCTCGGGTGTGATGCCGTTAAGTCGGATTCCTTTGTTGCGGTTCTTGCCAAAGATCAGCGGCTTTCCGTGTTCAAGCTGCAGCAAGTTGTCGTCCTTGACGCTCTTATCCGTGAACTGCTCCCAAGCACCGTCGTTAAACACGTTGCAGTTTTGG
The DNA here is from genome assembly GCA_031376585.1 of Planctomycetota bacterium. Classification (GTDB taxonomy): domain Bacteria; phylum Planctomycetota; class Planctomycetia; order Pirellulales; family Pirellulaceae; genus JANMEB01. The sequence continues at coordinate 24,190 of JANMEB010000207.1, forward strand.
TAGATCTCGACAAAGGACGTGCCGCGATGGTTGGCCGCTCGTGTTAGAATTTCGATCAAATGCGAAGCATACACGTCGACGGACCGCGCAGCAAAAGTTGCTTCGGCCGCCAGTGCGACCGAAATCGGGTTCAACGGGTGATCGATCGAACCGCGCGGCGTGCTCTTGGTTACATGCCCCATCGGCGACGTCGGCGAATACTGGCCTTTCGTCAAGCCATAAATACTGTTGTTAAACAAGATAATGTTGATGTCGATGTTGCGGCGAATTGCATGCAATAAATGGTTGCCGCCGATGCTCAAGCCGTCGCCGTCTCCGGTAATTACCCAAACGCTCAAGTCAGGTCGAGTCGATTTCAGACCAGTTGCAAACGCCGGAGCGCGCCCGTGGATGCTGTGAATCCCATAGGTGTTGACGTAATAAGGAAAACGGCTTGAGCAACCGATGCCCGAAATGAAAACTGTCTTCTCGGGCGGAACACCGAGGGTCGGAAGAACTTTTTTCATCTGGGCCAAGATCGAATAGTCGCCGCAGCCTGGGCACCAGCGGATGTCTTGGTCGGAAGCAAAATCAGTCGGTTTGAGAACCGGAAAATCAACGCTCATTAGAAGACCCAATTAAAGTAAATGTTCAATTCTCGTTGGTGTTAGTTTCGCTTCTTGCCTATCCCAAAACCGCCAAAAAAAGGGTCAATCCCAAAACTGTCCAACCATCTGTGCCAAGGGGCGACAGACCTCGGCGATTTTGGCGTTGGCTCTAAATGATCTGTTCAATCGCATTGGCAACTTCGCTTACGGCAAAGGGCTTGCCCTGGACTTTCGAAAAGCTCACGGCGTCAACCAAATATTTGGCGCGGATCAACATGCTCAAATGACCGGTGTTCAGTTCAGGCACCAAGACTTTTTTGTAACGCTTCAAAATCGCACCTAAGTCGCTGGGGAGCGGATTGAGCCATCGCAAATGCACGTGAGCGACCGCTTTTCCGTCCTTGCGGACTTGGTGAACAGCTGTTCGACAGGCGCCGTACGTCCCGCCCCAACTGACCACCAGCACGCCGTGGTCAGGGCCATCGACTTCGGTTGGCGGAATGTCGTTGGCGATGTTCGCGATTTTTTTGGCGCGTGTATTCACCATGTGCTGGTGATTCACTGGATCGTAGCTGATGTTGCCTGTCACATCCTCTTTTTCAAGACCGCCAATTCGGTGCATTAATCCGGGTGTTCCCGGCAACGCCCACGGTCGAGCAAGCTGATCGTTTCGCTTATAAGGCAGGAACGGAGCGCCATTGTTTGCCGCTTCGGGGTGGCGAATCTCGGACTTCTGCAATTCGGCGGCGATGGGGATTTTCCAAGGTTCCGCGCCATTCGCAATGTATCCGTCGGACAAGACATAAATCGGCGTCATGTAGGTGGTCGCCACGCGCCACGCCTCGATCACCGTATCAAAACAATCGCCTGGGCTGCGGGCGGCGATTACGGGAATCGGGCTTTCGCCATTTCTACCGTACAACACCATCATCAAATCGGATTGCTCTGTTTTCGTCGGCAAGCCGGTGCTGGGACCGCCGCGCTGAATATCAAAAACGATCAGCGGCAACTCGAGCATTACGGCCAAACCGATTCCTTCGCTTTTAAGCGCGACGCCGGGACCGCTACTTGTCGTGACGGCCATCGAACCGCCGAACGACGCGCCGATCACTGAGCAGATTGCTGAAATTTCGTCTTCGGCTTGGAAAGTGCGAACGCCAAAATGCTTGAATCGGCTCAGTTCGTGCAAGATATCGCTGGCTGGCGTAATCGGATACGAGCCGAGAAACAACTGTTTGCCGCTCAAATGTGCGGCGGTAATCAAGCCCCACACGAGGGCTTCGTTGCCCATGATATTGCAGTACCTGCCGGCAGGTAATTTAGCCGGCGGGACCTGGTAAGTGGACGCGAATCCTTCAGTGGTCTCACCATAATTCCAACCCGCGTTTAGGGCTCGGCGATTGGCTTCGGCGATGTCCGCCTTGGATGAGAATTTTTCCTCTATGAACCGTAGCGTCGGGTTCACATCGCGACCGTAGAGCCAAAACACTAGGCCCATGGCGAAAAAGTTCTTGCAACGATCCGCGATTTTGGTGCTCATCCCAAGATCGGCGACCGCACCGCGTGTCAGCGACGTCATCGGGACTTTGATGATCCGGTATTTCTTTTGGATCAATTCATCGTCAAGCGGATTGGCGGCCATTTTGGCGAGCTTCAAATCTTTATCATCAAAGCTTTCGCTGTTGACTATTAAGATGCCGTTGTCTTTTAGGTCGGCCAAGTTCGTCACCAGCGCGGCCGGGTTCATCGCGATGAGCGCGTCCAAGCCATCGCCGGGCGTAAAAATTTCTTCGGCCGCAAAACGGACTTGAAATCCGCTCACGCCAGCCCGCGTGCCGCGCGGCGCGCGAATCTCAGCGGGAAAATCCGGGAACGTCGCGACGTCGTTGCCAACCAGCGCCGAAGTATTGGTCAATTGCGTTCCCAACAACTGCATGCCATCGCCTGAGTCGCCCGCCAATCGAACGGTGACCCCTTGGACCGTTTCGCTGGGTTTGGAGGATGGACTGAAGGTGGAGGTCGTCGAATTCATTTTTGTTTTTATTCAATTATGGCACTTATGCCGAACCGATCTGGCGCGAGTCGTAAAAATCGCCCAACATCATTAGAAATCGACAAGACAGTCGCGTCCATAGGTCGCTCACTCACCCTACATTGGTCGCAACCGCAATGCTACAATTCGCGCTGGAAAGAGGCATGAGGCATGAGGCGACAGGCTTGAGGAAGATAAGCTGCCGACGCGGGTCGGTAGTACTGATACAACTGGCTAGGATCGTCATTCCACACCAAACATTTTGAGGATCACATGGAACAAACGCTTGTATTGCTTAAGCCGGATGCCGTCGAACGCCGCTTGATCGGCCGGATCATCGCACGCTTTGAAGACAAAGCCCTGAATATCGTCGCCATGAAGTTAATCCGGGTTACGCCGGAATTGTCCAAGCAACATTATGCCGAGCATATCCAAAAACCGTTTTATCGTGGCTTGGAAGAATTCATTACCGCCGCACCCATCGTCGCGATGATTCTCGAAGGACTCGACGCAGTTCGAGTTGTTCGAGACATGCTGGGAAAGACCAACGGTCTCGAGGCCGCACCCGGTACGATCCGCGGCGACTACAGCAGCAGTCGCCAAATGAACTTGGTCCACGCCTCGGACAGTGCTCCATCCGCGCGCCGGGAGATCGATTTGTACTTCAAGCCCAATGAAGTCTGCGCGTTCAAGCCAACCCTGACACCTTGGTTTCGCGCCAACGACGAAGGTTAGTTTGTTCCATTTTCGATCCGGAATTTCGACTTCGGCCCGCGTTGATTTCACGTCTCCGCCAACCCTGGGTCAGGCGAAGTTTGGCGACTAGTGGTCCGTCAAACTCAAGGATTCGGGTTCCAATCTTTAGCCGTTTGGGCTCTAGCCCCGGTTTTTTGTGAAGGAACCGTGGCTAGCGCCAGAACGGCTAATCCTAAATTTAAGGCTTGACGGACCACTAGTTGTCAAACCACGGCTTCACCGAGACAAGCTCGGCAGGGGCCACTTCGCTACAAGTCTCGCGCCGTTGGTTGACCCATGTCCGATTGGCGGCGACGGCGAGTTGTTCGATTTGCGGGTCAAGCAGTTCGTAAAAGACGTTGCGCTGGCGGGCTTCAAAGCCTAGCGACTTGATCGCGTGACGGATCTCGTCCAGCGTCAAATAGTGCACGGTTCCCGCTTCCGCGACGACATTTTCTTCGATCATGAGACTCCCCATGTCGTTAGCTCCACTGATCAGTGACAACTGGCCGATCTGCAAGCCTTGTGTGACCCAACTCGATTGAATATTGGCGATGTTGTCGAGCATCAACCGCGACACGGCCAGCGTTCGCAGATAATCGAACGAACCAGCCGGCGGAATTTGACTCATGTCCGTGTTTTCGGGTTGGAATGTCCAACAGATGTAGGCCGTGAAGCCGCTCGTTTCATCCTGCAATTCGCGCAAGCGAATCAAGTGCTCGACGCGCTCGGCCAATGTCTCGACGTGGCCGAACATCATCGTCGCGCTGCTGCGGCCACCCAACTCATGCCAAGCCCGCATCACATCGAGCCAATCGTTCGTCATGACTTTGCCTCGAGTGATCGCCGAGCGGACGCGATCGACCAAAATTTCCGCGCCGCCACCCGGCAAGCTCCCCAGACCAGCCGCTTTTAACCGCTTCAATACGTCCCGCACCGACAGCTTGTTGACTTTGGAAAAATGATAAATCTCGGGCGGGCTAAAGCCGTGAATGTTGACTTGCGGAAAATTTTCCTTGATCTCGGCCAACATCTGCTCGTACCAATCGAGTTTGAAATTGGGATGCAACCCGCCTTGTAACAAGATTTGATTGCCGCCCAGCTCAACCGTTTCGGCGATTTTGGCCAGCAATTCCTCTCGCGGCAGTACGTAGCCTTCGCCGCTTTTGGGTGACCGGTAAAATGCGCAAAAATCACACACCGCCGTGCAGATGTTGGTGTAGTTAATGTTGCGATCGATGTTGTAAGTCCGATACGGCTCGGGGTGCATGCGGCGCGTGACACGATCCGCAGCAGCAGCCAAGCTCGCTAGGTCACGCGATTCCAACAGCGCAAGACCTTCCGCCGCCGAAAGCCGCTCGCCCGAAATCGCTTTATCCAATAGTTGCACACTCATGACGATTCAGTTCCCAGCCTTCGGCGGCCAATCCCGCATCCACAGCCAAACGATAAAAACGATCAAGCCCGCGCAACTCGTCTTCGCCCAAACGAAAATGCAAATTGTCTTTGAGATAGGACAAGCACCGATCCCGGTTAAGACCGTACCGTTCACATTCTTCAGCCGCGATTTCCTCCATGTTCCGCAGACCTGCGTCGCGCGCCGCGGAAAGTATATCACCGAGCGCCGACAAATCCGCCGTCGGACCAGCAGCCCAAACCGCAAACACAAAGGGTGAGCCGAATTCGCAATTCCATTCTTCACCGATATCCCAAACCACCGGGAACTGCGAAGTGTCTTCAATCGCTCGATCGCCAATCACCAATACGGCGTCGGTTTTGGGCGACCGCCAATCACTTTCGATTGGCAGCGATTCGCAAACAGGAGTCACGCCAAATCGGCGCTTCAGCAGAATCCGCGCCAGAATCGCACTGGTCCGCGAGCCTTCATCCAAGCCCAGCGTCTTGATCCGGTCGGCCGGCACCTTGCTACAAAGCTTGACGCTCCAGACCGGCCCGCGGCAAGCAATGCACGCATCCGAAACGATCACAAGTTTTGGATGATCGAACAAAGTGACGATCGGAACTAATCCCACATCGAACTTCCCCGCAAGCAATCCATCGGAAAGACGACTTGGTAAGTCCAGTACTAAACTGCAATCCGAACGCTTGATTAATCCATAAATCAGCGGTTTGCTGTTCAAATACGAAACCGCTCCGATTCGAAATCGCGGCATGATGGTCCTTGCAATACTGAAAACTGAATACTCTCGTTGCGCTGGCACTGGATGAACCGATGAAAGCCGCTATTTTCCTCAATATTTCACCGTTTGGCAAATGGGCTAAACCCTGCGTGTTAAACCGATTGTCGCGAATGAGCCTTTTTCCCGATGTTCGACCGGAATCAACTCCGATTCTTGTATCAATTGAATCTGATTTATCGATTATGGTGAAATCGCAATGCGCAACGGTTTGATGATGTTGGCTGCTGGCCTCAGTTTACTGGTTGGCGAAAGAGTATCACTGGGGCAAAATTTGCGGCAAGATTATTTACGCAACGTGCCGCGACAATTCGGCCCGCGCGACCCGTGGGACGTCGGCATCGTCCTCCGCAACCAAGCCGGTTGGGGAGGCGCGTTTTACAACTGCGATTGCGAAGAGCACAAACGCATGTCGCCTTACATTCATTGGGAACAACAGCCCACTGTTTGTTGTCCTCACGGCCATTGCTGGGACATTAAGCAACAAGTCAACGAAGTCAAGCAACGCATTCGCACCGGCTCGTGTAAGCAATGCGAATTCCAATTGTGCCCGCGCTGCGAATCGTCAGAGCCTTCCATAAAATCAAATTGTCCCGACGAAGCCTGCGCCAGCGGTGATTGCCCTCTCTGCGGTTCGTCGCCGAATTCCGCATCGCCAGTCGAGCGCACCGCTAAACTCGTTGAATCAGCTTCCGAATCCGACGGCTGGCTCGGCGGGCTGTACCGTCGGCGGTAATCACTGGAGGATTGGAGACAGGAAAATGTGTCAGCCGGACCATCAACTCTGACTCAATTTTCCTTTGCCCAAGTTTTAGTCGTTCTGCGGCCCGCGTGGCCAACACCCCCGACGTTATCGCGTACAACTCAGTTCGACAGACTAGTCGAATTCGTACAGCTCGTGCGGGAGAAAACGCGGCCAGGCCTCGTCAATCGACTCGATTCGGAATTCGGTCTTCGTATTCGGAAACCTTTCACGGAGCAAATCGGCGATCGAAGTGTCGACTGGGTCTTGGGTAATAACAGAAAGTTTCTTCAGGTGAGCGAGTTCGCGTGCGAGAACTTGTTCGATTGGAAACGGACCGGTTCCGTCGCGAATCGTCAAGTTTTTGACGTGCTTGGCCCCAGCGATCGCTTGGAAGGTATTGACGTAGTAAATGCCTAGGAAGTTGTCCGCCAAGTCGATTTCTAAATCGTGAACTCCCGTGTTTTTCAGCAGGGTGTAAAAATTCTGAAACATTGCGGAATAATCCGAGCCTCTTCTCCTATCTTCCAGTTTGATTCGCATGTGTGTCAATCCTCGAAAGTTTTCCAACACGCTCATGTCAACTTGGAATATTCCATCAATCCGCGTGTCCCGTTTCAGAACAATGGTCCCCGGCGAAATCGCGAGTCGATTTAGCTTCGGAAGTTTTGCCAACATTCGCAAATCTTCGGCGTTCAAATAGACATCCGTCAAGTCGAGTCCAACGATATTTCCGTCGGCATCCTTCTCGATGGCTTGGGCGAATTCCTCGATCCAATTTCCTTGGTGGGCTTCGGGGCTAATCGACGCAGCGATCTGAACCTCCGGTCTGTAGGAAATGATTGATTTAGAAAAGCAAGGGAATTTAGTTTTTCCCCCCATGATCCATAGCTCGATGCCGGAGTGAAAATAAAGTTTCGGTGAAACGGACAGCGGCAAATCAGTTTTCACGAGGTCGAACTTTCGAGAATTCCCTAGGAAGGCTTGCCATCGGGCCGGTGTATTTGAAATGTCGATTATTTTCAAGTTGTTCGCTCGCTCGGCGAATGACGCTATTTCGTCGCCGATCCCAGTATTCGCCAATCGCAGTTCTCGCAGGCTTTGCATCTCGACTAAAGGTTCGAGCATGTCGACCGTGACGTCGGTTCCAGAGAGATCGAGCGATTGCAAAACGGACAGTTCGGCGACCCGTTGGATCGTTGCCGCCGTGATTTTGGATTTGCTCAGATCTAGAGTTATCAAGACCGGAACTTGGGGCAAAACGCCCAAATCCGCTTCCAACAATTCAACGCCAAACAACGCAAGATTCGGAAACGATTTCAATTTAGTCGTGGCAGCCACAAAGTTCGCGTCAATCCGAACGTCGTGTACGCGA
>JANMEB010000255.1:0-1715 GCA_031376585.1 Planctomycetota bacterium
ACGATCGCCTTTTCAACGTTAACCCTTCCGCCTCGAAGTGTCTTTGTTCATCCGTCCCCGGCGTTGGAGTCGGTGGTTGCCTGGCGAAGTCCGTTCGACGGACAAATGACGCTGCAGGGAACCGTAGCCGATGCGGATAGCAATTGCGGAAACGGGATTCAATGGAGCGTGCAGCGCTTCGATGAAAGCGGAGTGACGATCATTGAACAGGGGGGAATCGACAATGCAAATCGGCAATCATTTTCACCGACAATCGAGCTTGAAGTCCGCCGCGGAGATGTCATTTCATTGGTCGTCAATGCCCGGGGCCAGGATCACAGTTGCGATACGACCTTGATCGACTTGACGCTAACGGAAGTCGGCGGCCAGAAGCGGGTGTGGAATTTAGCGACGGACGTAGTCGACCGGGTCCAAGAGGGAAACCCTTTGGCTGACTCCTATGGCAACAAGGATACTTGGCATTTCTGCGCCCAGCCTGCTGGGGCGGAATCCGCCGCGCGCCTTCCGGTTGATTCGGCAATCGCGCGCTGGCGGGCAGCCGTCATTGATGCCAAAGCTCAGGATGAGATTCAGCAACTTGCGATTTCGATTCAGCAGCTCATGACGACCGCGAATTTGGCTTCATTCGGTGACGGAGATCGCGAGCTGCGGCAGCAATTGTTGGCTTGGAACGGTCCGTTGCATTGGCTGGACGCGGTGGCACCGAATGCCACAGAATCCCGCTCCGATTACGGACTTGATTCAGCGATGTTTGGTACGCACCCCGATGGAACGAAAATCGACGCGGCGAATCTCTGTTTGCAGGCGCCGCAAATTGTGGAAATCAAATTGCCGGCGCAGCTCATTTCGCAAGCAATATTCCGCACGACCGGCACGTTGCATGCAAAGCCCGGTGCGAGCGGGCCTATTTTGGGTGGTAGCGTGCAATTGCGCGTGCTGGATTCCCGGCCGAAAGAGTTGCCCGTTAGTTTGAGTGAACCGATCATCGCCAATCCGGGTCCGGCGCTTGAGCAATTGGAAAGGGCGCTACACGAGTTCCGCGAGTTGTTTCCGCCAGCCCTGTGTTACGCACGAATCGTCCCAGTCGACGAAGCCGTTACGTTGACATTGTATTATCGCGAAGACTCACAGCTTCAGCGACTGATGCTGGATGACGCGCAGACGGCCGAGCTTGATCGACTATGGGATCAGCTAACCTTTGTCAGTCGGGAACCGATTTTATTGACCACCGCCTTTGAGCAAATTTCTGAGTTCGCTACGCAGGATCGTCCGGACCTTGTGACGGCGCTTGCCCCGATGCGCAAGTCCATTTACGATCGGGCCGAGGCGTTTCGAGCCCGGCTGTTGCAAGCGGAATCATCCCATGTTGTGGCCGTTCAACAATTCGCCCGCCGGGCGTGGCGGCGGCAATTGAATGCCGCCGAAGTGCAGAGAATTCAGAGCTTCTATCAGGAACTGCGCTTGGCGGAGATTCCGCAAGATGAAGCGATCGAATTGGTTCTGGCTCGCGTGCTCACTTCACCCGCCTTCCTTTATAAACTGGAGCAAGTGAGTGATAAGTCGAGAGCAACGCCCATCACTCAATTTGAGTTGGCATCTCGATTGAGTTATTTTTTGTGGTCGTCGTTACCGGACGAGCCGCTTTCCGCAATTGCCGAGTCAGGTCATCTTGCGCTCATCGACGGCGACAAAGAAACTCAACAAACTGCAACCGG
>JANMEB010000402.1:0-1460 GCA_031376585.1 Planctomycetota bacterium
GGCATCATGATATCCATCAGCACAATGTCAATGCCCGGGTGGTCCTTCAACATGCGAATAGCGTCATGGCCGTTGTCAGCCGACAGTTGGGACTCACAAGCGATGGCACTTGCCAACAACGGGTTCCGAGTGATCGCTTACGATCGTCGCGGCTTCGGACGGTCATCGCAGCCGTGGGAAGGATACGAGTACGACACGCTGTCAGATGACTTGGCGGAAATTATGGCTGCAACTAACGCTCGCGACGCAACCTTGGTCGGCTTTTCGATGGGTGGTGGCGAAGTCGCTCGGTACATGAGTCGTCATGGTGGCAAGAACGTTGTCCAAACAGCACTCATTGCGTCCATCGTTCCCTACATGCTCAAGACGTCGGACAATCCCCACGGTGTCGAGCAATCGAGCTTCGATCAAATCACGAAAGCAATCCAGCAAGATCGTCCCGGCTTTTACGCCGGCTTTTTTAAAGACTTCTACGGAGTCACCGCGTTGTCGCAATCCGTCAGCGATGAGTGTCTGGAGTGGACTCGCTCAGTGGCGATGCAAGCCTGCTTGAAAGCGACCTTGGATTGCGCAAAGGCATTTTCCTCGACCGATTTCCGCCGCGAACTTGCGAGCTTTACGAAACCCACACTCGTTGTGCATGGAACCGAAGACAAGACCGTGCCGATTGACGCTACCGGTCGCCCAGCGGCCAAAGGCATACGCAATGCGTCACTCAAAGAGTACCCCGGAGCACCGCACGGATTGACGGCCACCCATCAAGACGAATTGACCAAGGATCTGCTTGAATTTCTCAAATCCTAGCGATACTCGGCTTCGCGGTCCTTAAACCACAGATTTTCATTTGCGACTACTAACTAAAAACAGAAAGCCAATTTTATGACAACGTTAAACGGAAAAAAGATTGCGTTCCTACTCACCGACGGCTTTGAACAATCCGAATTCACCCAACCATGGGATGCGGTCAAGAAGGCAGGAGCGCAGGTCGAATTGGTCTCGCTGAAGGGCGGCAAAATTCAAGGCATGAAGCATGCCGAGAAAGCGGATAAGTTCAACGTCGATAAGACGATCGATCAAGTGAGCGCGTCCGACTATGACGGACTAGTGTTGCCCGGTGGCGTCCACAACCCAGATACTCTTCGGATGAATGAAAAAGCAGTGGACTTCATTCGCGACTTCTTCACACAGCACAAGCCCGTTGCAGCAATCTGCCACGGCCCATGGACGTTGATCGAAGCCGATGTCGTGCGTGGTCGAACGATGACTTCGTGGCCGAGCTTGAAAACCGATCTAACGAATGCGGGAGCCAACTGGGTTGACGAAGAATGCGTATGCGATAACGGCCTGGTAACAAGCCGCAACCCCAATGACTTGCCGGCGTTTTGCCAGAAAGCAGTTGAAGAATTCGCTGAAGGCATCTATGCGAAGCAAACCGCATGAGAGCGAACAGAGAAATTAAT
>JANMEB010000409.1:0-21717 GCA_031376585.1 Planctomycetota bacterium
CACCGCGTGCCGACGAGGCGGGAGGATCACCGAACGACAACAAAGAGTCCTGACCCCTTTTTCTCTCTCGATTGGCGCGACGGCGGCGGTCGAAGCGGCTTTGGAAGAGTTGGCGGGGATCGAGGATGTGATTGTTTCCAAGTCAAGTGATGCGTGGACGATTCGCTTTAGCGGACGCCTCCGCAATACCGACGTGCCGCTGTTGCAAGCGGATGCTAAATTGCCGACCGATGGGACGCTCGCGCAGACTTTGAGCTTGGACTACGATGTGGCTTCGCGACTGAACAAGCCAAAGGGGTCAGGAGTCATTGATGAAAATGCGAGCGTGATGTTCGGCCAAAATGAACGGCAAAACGAGGCTTGGCCTCTATATGGGCTTGGCGGGACCGGCTATATTCCTTGCACGCCCACCGCGTGCCGACGAGGCGGGAGGATCACCGAACGACAACAAAGAGTCCTGACCCCTTTTTCTCTCGTGAACATTACTTGCGTACATTGTGGTCGAGGGTTTTCGATCACTGCCGAGCAACTTGGGACGCGCGGGAAGTGCCCGCATTGCTTTGCGACCATTGTGTTGCCCAAATCCGAACGTGCGCATGTTGCTAGTGGTAATCGCAAGTCGCCATTCACTTGGGCCGAAAAATCGCTTTCTGGCGCCGCGTCGTTCTTGTTCCACTTGTGCATGTTGGCGATGTTCATGGTCGTGCCTTGGAGTACCCCGACGCCGCCAGATCGGACGGAAGGAACGTCCGTCGAAATAGGTTCGCTGCGCGAGGAGCCGCTCGTGGATAGCCGGCGGCACTGGGATTTGTCGGCGATCCAGCAAGCTCGCATCGCCGCGTTTGACATGTCCCACGACCGATTGCAACCACCAACCGATGATCGCGATCGAATATCCGCTCGCTTCGCTAGACCGTTCGCTTCTGCCGCCAGCGGAACAGAAGACGCCACGGGTTTCGGTAGTCTTTCATCATTCGACCCGTCGGACGATGGCCTGCGAGATTTTGGTCAGCTCGTCGAGAGACTTAAGCGTGACGGCTTGGACATTGTGATTACTTTCGACAGCACAGGGAGTATGGACGCCGAAATCCGGCAAGTGAAATCCAAGATCGAGCGAATCGGTGGGGCACTTTTTAAATTAGTTCCCAAGACGCGGATCAGCTTTTGCACTTACCGCGACGAGGGAGATGCCTACGTTACCCAAGGGCTGAAGCTGACCGACAACTTGTCCAAAGTATCCGAATATTTGGGCACGATCGCCGCCGAAGGGGGCGGGGACACAGCCGAAGCTGTCGATCAAGGTCTCGGTTGGGCGATCGAGCAAAATCAATTTCGGCCCGCCGCTCGAAAAGTCGTTCTCTTGTTTGGCGACGCACCACCGCATCCCGACAAAAGGAAAGCATGCCTTGAGTTAGTTTCAAACTTTCGTCACCAAAAGAAAGGGACCGTCAGCACGGTGACTTGTCATAGCGACGAACGATTACCGGAATTCGTCGAAATTGCTTTGGCGGGGGGCGGTGAAGCGTTTCTTTCGCGCGACGATCGCGAAATCATGACTCAGCTCATGGTCCTTGTCTTCGGTAGCCAGCATCAGCAAAAAGTAATCGACGCATTGGATTTGCTTCGCCAGTGAATTTCCGACTCATAACCTTCGCATGTTGGTCGTCTGGCTCCAGACCGTCCATTGAGGAGTTCGCGAACGACAAGTATATTGGGTTTTTCGAAGTTTCCAGCGTTTTTCGCCGCTCGGCATGAATCATTCCCAAACCGAACCCCAGATCGACGATCGGAATTTGGCAGCGTATCGCCTGACGCACCTCAAGCAACTTGAGGCCGAGAGCATTCACATCATTCGTGAAGTCGCTGCCGAATTCGAAAACCCAGTGATGCTTTACTCGATTGGCAAAGACTCTGCGTGCATGGTTCGCTTGGCACAAAAAGCTTTTTATCCCGCCAAGCCTCCGTTTCCCCTGATGCATATCGATACGCTGTGGAAGTTCCGCGACATGTACGAGTTGCGCGACAATTACGTCGCCAAAGAACTTGGCCTTAAGCTAATCGTTCACGTCAATGAAGAGGGTGTAGCAGCCGGCATCAATCCCGTCACACACGGCAGCAAGGTCCACACCGACGTGATGAAAACGGAAGGGCTCAAACAAGCACTTTCCAAATACCAGTTCGATGCCGCATTCGGCGGGGCACGCCGCGATGAAGAAAAATCGCGAGCCAAAGAGCGTGTGTTTTCTTTTCGCGATGAATTCCACCGCTGGGATCCCAAAAATCAACGACCTGAATTATGGAGTCTGTACAACACGAAAATTCGCAAAGGAGAGAGCATTCGAGTGTTTCCGCTTTCGAATTGGACCGAACTCGACGTTTGGCAATACATCCATTTGGAACAAATTCCGATCGTACCATTGTATTTTGCCAAGCTACGACCGATTGTGTGGCGCGATGGCGTAATGATCATGGTTGACGACGAACGCTTGCCGCTCAAACCCGGCGAGAAACCAGAAATGCGGACGGTCCGATTTCGTACGCTGGGTTGCTATCCGCTGTCGGGTGCGGTCGACTCAACCGCCACGACGCTTCCGGAAATTATCCAAGAGATGCTGCTGACCACTTTCTCCGAACGCCAAGGACGGCTTATCGATTCCGACGAAGCCGGCAGCATGGAGAAAAAGAAGAAAGAAGGGTATTTTTGATTTCAGATTTATGATTTCTGATTTCAGATTTGAAGCGTAGTTTGGGCCAATGTTTACTGTGCGACCACGATTTTTAGAACAAGTTTGAATTTGCTTAACCGAAATGGATTCCAAAGCACTCAACAAACGACTCAAAGATTTTGCGATTCGAACCATACGTCTTACCGCTGCATTGCCCGACAACAAAGTTGGGAGAGTCCTCGGAAGTCAATTGGTTCGCTCGGGCACTTCGATTGGCGCGAATTATCGCGAGGCATTGCGAGCATCGTCCCGCAAACAATTCGTTTACACAGTTCAAATTTGTCTTCGCGAAGCAGACGAAACCAACTATTGGCTGGAGTCGATCCAGGAGTCCGAATTGATCAAACCAAACAGATTGACCATGCTGCTAAAAGAATGCAATGAACTGATCGCGATCTTTGCAGCAACCGTCAAAACAACGAAACGCACAGCCCAATAATTTGTGTGTTTTCTTAAATCTAAAATCTGAAATCCTAAATCTGAAATCTAATGAGTCACCAATCTACCCTCATCGCGACCGACATTAACGAATACCTTGCGCGGCACGAGCAAAAGGAAATTTTGCGGTTCATCACCTGCGGCAGCGTCGACGATGGAAAAAGCACGCTGATCGGTCGCTTGTTCTACGAAGCCAAGATGATTTACGAAGATCAACTCTCAGCCATTCAAAAGGACTCGACCCGTTACGGAACGACGGGTGGCGAAATAGATCTTGCCTTGTTCACCGACGGCTTGCAGGACGAACGGCAACAGGGGATTACGATCGACGTCGCGTATCGTTTTTTTTCCACCGACAAGCGAAAATTCATCATCGCGGATACGCCCGGCCACGAACAATATACGCGTAACATGGCGACGGGAGCCTCGACAGCCGACTTGGCGATCATCTTGATTGACGCCCGCTATGGCGTGCTCACCCAGACAAAACGCCACACGTTTATCGTGTCGCTGCTGGGAATTAAACATATTATCGTCGCCATTAACAAAATGGATTTAGTCGCCTACGACGAAGCGGTCTTCGAACGGATCAAACGAGAGTACAGTGATTTCGCGGCACGATTGTCCTTGCCCGATGTGCATTTCATGCCGATTTCGGCGTTACGAGGCGACAACATCGTCGCGACCTCGGCCAATATGCTTTGGTTTCAAGGCCTTCCGCTGATTACACTCCTGGAGACGCTGTATATCGGATCCGATCGAAACCTAAACGATTTCCGATTCCCAGTACAACTTGTGGTGCGGCCCAATTTGGATTTTCGAGGCTTCGCGGGAACGATTGCGTCGGGGATCGTCCGCAAAGGCGACGAAATCACTTCGCTCCCGTCCCGCAAAACCAGCCGCATCAAATCTATCGTCACGTATGATGGAGAACTCGACGAAGCATTCGCGCCTCAGTCCGTCACCCTGACGTTGGATGATGAAATCGACATCAGCCGCGGCGACATGATCGTCCGTCCAGGCAACATGCCCCACGTCGATCAAAAATTTGAAGCCATGATCGTGTGGATGGCTGACGAACCTCTCGTTGCTGGAAAGTCCTACCTTTTCAAGCAGACGTCTAATCTCACCCCCGGAACCATTTCGACGCTACGCTATCAAGTCGACGTCAACACACTTCACCGCAAAGATACTGCGACGCTCAAGCTGAATGAAATCGGTCGATGTGCAATCGTGCTCAATCAACCGATCATGTTTGATGACTTTCGCCGCAATCGTGCGACCGGCTCGTTTATTCTGATCGACCGCATCAACAATCTTACAGTTGGTGCTGGAATGATTCTGGAACGTCAAACTAACGATGGTCGGCAAGCGCATTGGGATTCAACTCCACAAAGCCAATCGCTCGCGCAAGAGTTCAGCCAAGTCACCTTGGAACAACGTGAGGCCCGATTCGGTCAAAAGCCCGCGACATTGCTGCTCACGGGCCGACCGGGTTCGGGCAAGTCGACCACCGCGTATGCCTTGGAGCGATACCTTTTTGATCAAGGCCGCGCTGCGATTGTCTTGGACGGCCAAAATTTGCGGCTCGGTTTGTCGCGCGATTTGGGTTTCTCCGCGGACGAACGATCTGAAAATCTTCGCCGCACCGCAGAGGTCGCTAGGTTACTCAACAACGCTGGCCTGATTTGCATCTTGTCGATGGTCGCGCCCGATGAAGCAGTTCGCGCGAAAGCCGCCGAAGTCATTGGACTAGAGCGGTTTTACGTGATTCACTTGGATGCATCGCCCGACGTTCTCGCCGAGCGACATCGGCAAGCAAGCGGCACCGACGACGGGTCAGATTTTTACGAACCGCCGACCCAACCCGACTTACGGCTCGAAACCGACAAATTGACGACCGCGCAATGCGTTGAGCGTTTGGCGAATTTTCTTAACGACCGAAAGCTCCTTTTGGACTGATTCCCAGCAGAGGTTCGGTGAATGTTGCGATGGACTGTTTGGTTTGACTCTAAGGTGTATGCCGCTGGCGTCATGCTCCAGATAGTATTCGTGTGTTGTTTCCACGTGCCCGCCCAAGATTTGAATCAAGGGATGCCGCGCGGATATTCCATTCCGCTTATTGATTTGGCAAGCGACATCCAACGGCAAACGATCGTCGATCGCGAACCCGGAAAATATCTTGGGCATCCGACGACCGTGTTATTGGAAGACGGCCGAACGATTCTTTGCGTCTACCCACAAGGTCACGGACGCGGACCCATTCTCTTCAAGAAAAGCACTGATGGTGGCGCGACTTGGTCGGATCGATTGCCGACGCCAGAAAACTGGGCCAGCTCGCTGGAGACTCCGACCATTCACCGTGTTGTTGCACATGACGGGAGAAAGCGGCTGATTCTGTTTTCTGGTTTGTATCCGATTCGCATGTCGGTTTCCGAGGACGACGGAGAAAATTGGACGCCACTTGAACCGATCGGTTCATTCGGCGGAATCGTCGCGATGAGCAGCGTCCTTCGACTGAACAACGGCGATACCATGTCGTTGTTTCACGACGATGGCCGATACATTGCCAAAGAAAAGCGAGAAACCGGCTTTTGCATCTACAAGTCACTCTCGCGCGACGGCGGCCTTCATTGGTCTGACCCGGCAATCATCGCCCACCGCAGCGACGTTCATTTGTGCGAACCGGGTGCCATTCGTTCGCCTGACGGCAAGTCCATCGCAGTACTGCTCCGCGAAAACAGCCGTCAACGAAATTCGTACTTGATCACGTCAAGCGACGAAGGCGAGACCTGGTCTGAGCCGCGCGAACTTCCTGGTGCATTAACTGGCGACCGACATGTTGGCGTTTACGCACCTGATGGTCGCCTATTTATCAGCTTTCGCGACACGACTCATGAAAGCCCTACCCGAGGCGATTGGGTCGGCTGGGTCGGAACGTTTGACGACATCGTCAACTGCAAAGAAGGCCAGTACCGCATTCGCTTGATGGAAAACCACTCTGCCGCCGACTGCGCCTATCCCGGCGTCGAAATTCTTCAGGATGGAACCATCGTCACGACAACCTACGGCCATTGGACGCCGAACGAACCGCCCTATATTGTGTCGGTTAGATTTCAGTTGAGCGAACTGGACGAGCGCGCGAAGTCATTCTCGAAATGACGCGGCAGAACTGGTCCTTACGAGACTAGGTCGATTTGCGGGCGAACGACTTCAGCGCCGATTTCGGCAAAGGCAGCGGAGAGGCGGTCGAGAGCTCGTGCATCCTTGTAGATGCCGATGATCGCGCCGCCCGAACCGCAGAATTTTGCGGACGCGCCGGTTGAACGGGCGAGATCGATCATTTGTAAATGCTCCGGCACGATTCGGCAGATCGAGCGGCGCAAGTCAAAATTTGCGTTCATCAACTCGCTGAAGCGGTCGCTGTCTTGATCTAGAAGTGCTTGTCGGCCAAGGCGTGCAAGCTCGGCGAATTGCTGCATCGCGGCCTTCACATTCGGTTCGCCAAGTTCAAAACGCTTGCGCAAGTCGCTGTGAAGCACTTCGGTCGGCTCGGCAGATGATTCGCGAAATGCCACGTACAAATTCGGCAATAGGCGGTGATCCAATCGTTCGTAAATCCCGCGAGTCATTCCGTGCCCGCGAATTGATTTCTCCGCGGTGAAGTCCATATACATCAAGCCATCAAAGGATTGAATCACACGATCCTGTAAACCGGCTGGAATTCCGAGTTCGTCCGTTTCGACCGAGAGCGCCAACGAAGGAAGCCACTCCCTAGGTATTTCGATTGCGTAGAAAGCCGCCAACGCCCGCAACATTGCGATGATTATCGCACTGGAGCCTCCTAGGCCCAATTGCCGCGGAATGTTGCTGCGATATTCGGCGCGAAAATTCTGACTCTGTTGTTGCTCGGTCAGCCGTTGTTTGCAAAATTCGAAGAAACGTTTTGTGGTGGCTTGAATCAGGCGTAAACCGCCGTAATATCCATGTCGACGCGAATGCTGCATAAATTCGGCGACAGAATTGAATTCGTATGGCTCGCCCGCACCGGGCACAAAGCTGAGCTTTCGCGCGGGTGTCAGTCGTACTTCTGCGGACCAATTTCTTAAAATGCACGAAATCGTTTTGCCGCCGTATCCGTCCGACGGATTCCCGAGCAAACCGGCGCGAGCGAAAGCGCGTCCGACCACGCTTTGCTGGCGAGACTTGGGGAGTTCGCCGCATCGTTTCTCGGCGGCTGCATAGTCCTCAAAGGCTCGGAAGTACAAATCAAATTCGCCCACGTCGTAGCGTGTTTCGGCGGCTTGCAATGGAACGCCGATGACTTTTTTTCGGTTGCGAATCATCGCGCCAATCGCATCCGTCAACTGGATTTCGCCGCCACGACCCGGCTCAGTTTGATGTAGAAAATCAAAAATCGCAGGACTCAAAACGTATCGGCCAGCGACCGCTAAGCGGCTTGGGGCGGCGTCCAACGATGGCTTTTCGATCAAATCGAGAATTCTCAGCTCATTTCCAACCGTTTCTGTCTTGGCAATTCCGTATTTTGAAACGTCCTCGCGCGGAACTGTTTCCAAGGCAATCACGGCCCCGTCGATTGGGTCGGCGGCCTCGACCATTCGCGTGATGAGCGCCGAACCAATGCCGGGTTCAAATACGCAATCGCCAAGTGCCACGACGAACGCGTGGTTTCCGACGATCGACGACGCTTGTCGAACAGCATCGCCCAAACCGAGTTGTCGCTCTTGTTCGACAAAATGCATGCGCACTTCGTCGGACGTTAGATTTTCAAGTTGTTGCCTCCAAAACGTGCGGTCACTGAGGTATTCGCGAATGGTTGGCTTGTCTCGCGCGACGACGAATACTAAATCGCGAATACCCGCCGTCACCAATTCGTCAATGACGTGGTGAAGGACGGGCTTGCGACCAAGCGGCAGCAGTTCTTTAGGGACGGCCCGCGACAGCGGAAGCATCCGGGTCCCGCGACCGGCAACGGGAATCACTGCCCATCGAACTTGCATGGTCAAAGCTTGATCGTGCCGGAGAAAGGAAGATTTTCGCGATACCAATTGACGGTTCGTGCGATGCCATCAGGAAGCGAAATCGTCGGCTGCCATCCCAATAGTCGCTTGGCTTTGGAGATATCTGCCCAAGTCGATTTCATATCGGCTTGGTGAAACGGTCGTTTGTCAAAGTTGGCTTTCTTGCCCAAATGCTCCTCGATCTGCTCGATGACTTCTAGCAGGGCAGTTGGTTTGTTTCCCCCACCTAAATTAATAACTTCGTAACCCAGCGGGCGCATCGCCAAAATGGTTCCGCGAGCAATGTCGTCGACAAAAGTAAAGTCGCGAGACTGCGTTCCGTCGCCGAACAATTCAATCGGATGGCCTTGGTCGATCCATTGGATGAAGCGGAAGACGCTCATGTCGGGCCGGCCTGCGGGACCGTAAACCGTAAAATACCGCACGACACTCACGTCGAGGCCATAAAGAAAATGATACGAGTAGGCCAGGACTTCGGCGGCTTTTTTCGAGGCCGCGTAGGGCGAGATCGGCGTATTCACGGGGAGCGTTTCGACAAACGGCATCGGCTGACCGGCGTAGAGAGACGATGTCGAAGCCAAGACGTACTTCTTCACGCCGTGCCGCCGCATGCTTTCCAACAGATTCAAACCGCCCATCAAGTTCGTAGTCATATAAACATGCGGGTTTTCCATGCTGTAGCGAACGCCGGCGCGTGCCGCGAGGTTGACAACAGACGAGATGTGATGCCGTTCGAATAACGATTCGACACCGCGTGAATCTTCGATATCGCCTTCAACGAAAGTGAATTGCGGATTGGACGTCAATAGCTCTAAACGATGTCGCTTGAGGCGAACGTCGTAGTAGTCGTTGAGATTGTCGATGCCGACGACCCGTTTGCCGTCAGTCAACAGTTGGTGCGCAACGCGAAAGCCGATGAAGCCCGCGCATCCAGTTAGAAGAATATCGTCGTCCATGCCCTCGCTCATTTCGCGTCCATGCTTGCGACGGGCGTCGTTACTTCGGTTGCGATTTCGCCATGCCGCTTGAGGAACGCTGTGCGCAGTTCTTCGCGCAACAGCAAATAGTTGTTAGTTATCGTTTCTCGCTCTTCGTCAGTTAACTTATGCGCGCTGCCAATGAAGATTTGCACCTGGTAGGATTCCGAGTTGAATAGCCGCTCGCGAATTTCAGGCGACAGCCGATTTTTCACGCGTACCAGGAACTTCTTGATCGCTCCCCATTCCGTCGGCGCGTCGAACGGTTCTCCATGAGTATCAAAAAAACTAAACAGCAAGAAACCATTCTCGCCCGTTGGTCTTGTAAATTCGACTTGAATATAGGGCCAGTCCTTGCCATCGACACGTTTGGCTTCTTTATATTGACGCCCCTGTGCCATGAGGTTCCAGCCATTGTTTTGGTAACAACGAGTAAGTTCGTGCCAACCTGGAAAGGGCTGGTCCAGCGAAATAATGGCTTGCACACGACCAGCTCGATACGTCCATGTATCTGACCGCAAACCCATATCGCTGGCTTTTTCGCGAGTCAAAACTTGATATGGCTTGTTCGTTTCGGTTTCCGGAATCCAGCGCCAATTACCAATCGTTTCTTTGAGATCATTCTTCTGCATGGCCACCGGTTGGACGTCTCGAAAGAATTTAACGATGTAGCCGCTGCTGAGCATCCGTGTGGCGGTTCCAATTGAAAGCACTCCGAGCACCAACATGCACGCAGCGCCCCCGGCAATCATCAAGCGAGCGGATCGAGACGGTAGTTTGCTCCGCACCTTGGCCGGGGCTTCGGACGATTCGCCGGCGACAACACGATTCCAAAAACCAGTTAAATTGCCAACCGCTTCATTCGAAGAATCGAGGGTTGCTGCTTCGACGGGTCCAAACAAAAACGTCAAGAATTGGTCTGTGCTCAATACGAGCAATCCTCCGATGCTCAGGACAAAATAACCCAGCGCGGCGTGAGAAAACCCATGCGCCAAATCGATACCAAAACTGGAAAAGGCGATCGGAATCAATAAAATACGAATCGAATTCATCAGCACGGCCCAGAACAATGCGGAAAACAATAAGAGCAGTGAACGGAACCAAGGCCGATGCATAAAGACGACAAAAACTGTTGTAAAGAAAAGTAGCGTGAAAAACGATTGAACGCCGCTACACGCTTCCTCAACGCCGTAACTTCGTTCCGGAAACGTCAAGACGGTGCCTGCCAAATGATGATGGTAGCCCAACAAGTCCAAGACATGGCTGGCTGCTTGTGCGCTAAATACTTGCAGCCAAGTGATTAGCGAAAAGTCCAAATTCAACGGCAACGACAATGCTATCCAAAGCGGAAACGACGCCGAAAGCAATGTCCAGCCCGTTTCGCCGTCTTTGGTGCGAGCGCAAAAACTTGTGACGAACGCAAACGCACTCACTGCTGAAAACCACGGGTCGCTAAAGAGAGCCGCCGCCAAGCCATAAACGCATGCAACGAGAAAAATTAAACTACTAAGAAAACTGCTTCGAAATGGATGCTCTTGATTTCGTGGCCAACGGAGATAGATCGCGAAGCCGGTGGCAATCAACGCGAATGGAAAGAACTGATAGTGCGGTCGCAACTTGAACAACTGCGTAAAGTACAGCACGAGATACGGAGTTTGGGCCAAAATGCATACGGCATAAGGAATCACCACGCTCGTCCAGGGCGATTTCAGCCAAGCGCCCAAGAAACCGGTCGCGTTACTCGTTTGTCGAATGTCCGATGCTGCTGTCATGCCGAATGCTCGCTGAGTGTTTTGAATACTTCTTTCGCCGAGACCAAATCTTATGCTTTCCAGATTTTATCGCGACCCTGCACGATGTCTTTGCAAGCGTTTCGCGTATCGACGACGATTTGTGAATGGCGCACGATGTCTGACCAATTGAATACAGAATGATCGGTCGCGATCAACGTACAATCCAGCGACGATAAGTATGCCGGCGTCAGTTCTTCGCTGTCCAATTTCGGCACATTGAAACTCCGCATCGCGGGAAGCGTCGGAACGTGCGGATCGCTGTAGCTGATTTTTGCACCGCGATGGGTCAAAAGTTCAATCAACTTAAACGATGGGCTCTCTCGAGGATCGTCAATGTCCTTTTTATAGGCGACGCCCAAAACACCAATCCGGCTATTGCGCACGGGCTTACCTGCGTGATTGAGCGCTTCGCTCACACGATTGACGACATACTCCGGCATGCTGGAATTTATTTCTCCAGCCAGCTCGATGAACTTGGTTGAAGATTCATGCTTGCGCGCAAGCCAACTAAGGTAAAACGGATCGATCGGAATGCAGTGCCCACCCAGGCCAGGCCCTGGATAAAATGCTTGAAAGCCAAACGGTTTCGTTTTCGCCGCGTCGATCACTTCCCAAATGTCGATCCCCAGTCGCTGGAACAGGACCTTTAACTCATTGACCATCGCGATATTCACGCTGCGATAAGTATTCTCCAAAATCTTGCAAGCCTCGGCGATTTCGCACGTTGAGACCCGAACGGTCGAAGCGACCGCCGACGAATAGAGTTTGTCCGCCAAGTCTAAACTCTTGGCATCGATCCCGCCGACAACCTTTGGAATTGTCCGGGCCGAAAAATGTTGGTTGCCTGGGTCTTCGCGCTCTGGACTAAACGCCAAAAAGAAATCACGACCTATTTCCAACCCAGATGTTTTTAGAATCGGCAGCACGACATCGCGGGTAGTCCCTGGATACGTTGTACTTTCCAAAACGACCAATTGGCCTGGCCGCAAACGCCGCGCGATGGCTTGAGCGGTCGACTCGATAAATTGCAAGTCGGGGTCGCGACTTTCGTTCAGAGGCGTCGGCACGCAAATGATGATCACGTCGGCTTCATCCAACCTCTGGAAATCCGTCGTCGCCTCAAACTTTTTGCTGTCCCGCCATTTCTTGATGGACTCGCTCGGGATGTGGGCGATGTAGCTCTGGCCTCGATTTAAGGCATCGGCCTTTTTTGAATCGATGTCGAAGCCCAGGGACGTGAAACCTGCTCGATGAAACGCATCAATCAACGGCAGGCCGACATAACCAAGTCCCATGACGCCAATGGTGGCTGTTTTATTGGTAATCAGTTCCATGAGCTGGATCGAGACATCGTTCATTACTTGTTGCGGCACGAAAAATCCTTTCAAGAAAAACCAACCGACATTCGGCTAAAGAGACATTTTATTCGAAAACGCCCAATTTTGGCGTGGGGGTAAACACTTGAACGCTGCTCCAGGACGCCAAAGCATCGGGTCGCGCCAATCAAACCGATTATCTCGCCTCTTTCCCCAATATTGCGGCAATTCGCTCGGATGCCTTGCCGTCCCACAATTCGGGACAGCGACCGGTTTTGTAGCGACCCTTGATTACCGACTGCAAGCATTGTTCTAACTTTTGGCAATCGCCACCCAACAAAGTACTCGTCCCGACGTCAACAGTTATCGGCCGTTCCGTATTCGCCCGCATCGTCAAACATGGAACTCCCAAAGCAGTCGATTCCTCTTGCAGCCCGCCGGAGTCAGTCACAATCGCTTTGGCTTGCGACGTAAGGCACAGAAAATCTCCGTAAGCTTGCGGGGGCAAAATCTGCAATCGCGCGGCGGACTTCAATCGCTCCGTCAATCCAAACTGTTCCAAGCGGCTCAAGGTTCGCGGATGAACCGGAAAAATTACCGGAAGCGTCGGCGAAGTCGCCACCAGCACATCCACCAACGCAGTCAAGCTTTCGCGCTGGTCGACATTGGACGGGCGGTGCAGGGTGACGACCACATACTCGCCAGAACTAACTCCCAACTTGGACAGCGTATTTCGTTGCCGCGCCGATTCTACATGCTGACGCAGCGTATCAATCATAACGTTTCCGACCAAATGTAATTCCGATTCCGCGTGACCTTCGCGACGCAAGTTCTCCATGCCCGCTGGCTCGGATACCAACAACATGTCCGAAAGTGAATCGGTCACAATTCGGTTGATCTCTTCAGGCATCGTTCGGTCAAAACTGCGCAAGCCAGCTTCGACATGGGCTACCGGAATGCAAAGCTTCGCCGCTGCTAGACTCGCGGCCATTGTTGAGTTCACGTCGCCGACAACGACCAAACGGTCCACTGGGTCTTTGCGTTCCGCACATTCAATCAAGACTTGTTCCATCGCCGCCAAAATATCCGCCGTCTGCCGCCCATGCGAGCCCGATCCAACACCCAATGAAATATCGGGTTCGCTGATTCCCAGTTCTTGAAAGAAAACATCCGAAAGGTTTTGGTCGTAGTGTTGTCCGGTGTGGACCAACGTCGTCTTGATTTGCGGAAAAGCTTTCAATGCACGCATGATCGGCGCAATCTTCATGAAATTGGGGCGCGCGCCGACGACACAAACCAAATGCATTAGTCAAAGCTCCATTCAAAACTCGCCGTCGCAAGCCGCAAGAATAATCGACGGCCATCCAATTCAACCGACGACGCTGCGTCGACGGAGTCCAGCAGCCAGCCTAGCGACGTGAGCGGACCTTCGCTCTGTCGATAAACGAAACACTGATTGCGAACCCGGCGGCCAAAGCCCGGACAATACCAACCTTCACCCATTTCTACATCATCAATGCCAAAAAAATCTAGCCGCCGCCGATGGAATTGGTCGCTTAACTCAAATCGACGCTCGCCGACGCGCAGCACCGAAACTTCAGGCGCCAAATGCAAATACCCGGTAAGCTTTGGACGCCGATCCGACTCGGCGAAATCACCGCACATCCAGACGTCGCCCCATCCGACGAGCAGTCGGTCAAGCCACCGCACACGATGGCGCCGATATGCGTTATGCCGCGCGATCGCCCAATCGGCTCCCGCTCGCTGCCCCGTTTCAAATCGTATCGGCTGTCCGCGAAAACCCATCCGAAACTTGGACCAAACATCGCATTGCTCGCGGTCGTCAACCACCACCACATTGTGCGCGACGGACGAGCGACAGTACCGCCGCATCGAATCCGACTCATAGTTGAAGTTCCCGCTATCGACGAACCAGCGACGGCCGTCGATCGACGCTTCCAAGCCCAGCAAGTCACAATGCGAATGCGCGGGAAGTTCGCGCGGACCGACTGGACCCGCGTCGAAAATCAACGCCGAGCCGCCGCGCTTCAGTATCCAGTAGGGCCCCGGATTTACGTCTTGCGCTACGGACATCCATTCCACATCCGCAACTTCCGCCAATTCTCGCAGCAATGCTATGCTAGGACTTTCGCCAAAACCGCTGTCGCCGAACAACGGAATCTCGCCATCTGGATGCAAAATTTCCTTCACAAAAGCAATCATCGTTCGTGCTTGCGCGGCACAATACTCCGCAAGCGATGGCCGAACCGCCTTCGTCGCGTGTGCCAGGGTCAACAAGTTCGCCAAGACCTGACAGTGATACATCGGCGACCGTTCAAAATGCTCGCCATGCTTCAAAATTTGTCGCGGAAGTTCAGACCGCAAACCAAGTTCCACAGCGTCCAACCAAGAATCACTTTTCGCGCCATCGAAAAATGAACCCGCCAATCCAAGGGCTGTATAATTTTCCAACAAGTGATTCCCACCCGGATCCAACTCAAAGTTTGCAGCCAGATAATCGGCCTGCGCGTACAAACTATGGAGCACCCGCTGATTCGGTAGGAAAGGCTTTTCAAATAGTAAGAGCCACATCCACGCAGGCAATCGACGCGAAATGCAATAAGGATGCCACGAATCATCGAGCGATTTGACTTCGCCAACTTCATGCGCCGCGATCCATTCATCAAGCGTCCGCCAAATTTGCCCGTACTCCGACGACGATTCATCGCTCGCCAGCGGCAGCAAAAACTCCTGATACTGCAATTGAAATCGCCACAAATGGCTTGGTTGCTCGCGTCGCGTAAATTTCCAATCGATGGGCGATCCTAATTCGAAACGTTCGTTGAGCAAAGCAATGGAACCAGTCGCCAAGTCACACCACTCCGAACTCGGCGTCTTTCCTCGCCCTGCAATAAAGATTTTCGCTAGTGACTCAAGCGCCGCTCTATCGCTGCGCAAGGCCGGATGGTCTTGGCCAAACTTAATCGCAATCGGACGGTTTCCCTGAACTCGCCGACGCAACAATTTCCAACCGCGCCGCGCCATTTGCGACCAACGATAATTTTTTGCGACTTGAATCGCTCGATCAATTCGAAGCGGAATTCGATGCGCCGGGGCCGCCATAGCCGTCGCCCGCTGTTCCAAATCAATTACGATTGAATTCACGTGCTTATCCAATCGCCACTTGTTTGATCAGCTCCAAATATTCAGCCGCGAACGCATCACGCGTGTATTTTTGGCCGACGAACTGTCGTCCATTCTGGCAAAGCGATTGATAGAAACGTTTGTCATCGCCAAGCTGACAGACCGCCGCAACCAAATCACGCTCGTTGTCTGGCTCCATGTCAATTCCACATCCGGCTCGTCGCACAATCTCTGCCGATTCGCCGCATACTCCCATGATGATCGGTCGACTCATCGCCATCGCTTCGAAGATTTTCGACGGGATAACCGACTCGAACAAATCGCATTTTTTCAGATGCACCAACAAACAATCCGAACTTGCCAACACGGTCGCCATTTCGCATTTGTCGAGTCGACCTGTCATGCGAACCCAGTCTCCCAAGCCTCGTGAGGCTGCTTCGCGAGTCAATCGTTCTCGCTCGGCACCATCGCCGACCAAACAAAAGCAAATGTCTTGACGTCCCATATCCCGCAGAATCGTAGCGGCTCGCAGCACCACTTCTAAGCCGTGCGCCATTCCGATCGTCCCCACGTAAGAACATACAAAACGGTCGCTTAACTCCCAACGGCGCAAAAATTCATCAGATCGTTGCTGTGGCGGAAACTGAGCTAGATCGACACCGTTCGTGATCACGGAGATTCGACTGGAAACGTCGGCTTTTTCCAAGATTTTATTCTTGTAGCCCTCGCCAACAGCGACGATATGGTTGGCACTCAAGTACATTCTGCGCTCAAGTATTTCGAGCAAACGTATCACAACTCCTTTTTTCATCGCGCCGACGGTCGTGATCGATTCGGGCCAGATATCGCGAATTTCCAAGATAAACGGTCGCCATTTCAACCACGAAGCAACCACACCCGCCCAACCGCAAAAGAACTGAGGCGACGTCGCCAAAACCACTTGTGGCCGTCGACAGAAAAACACGAACGCGAAAAGCGAGGAGACGAAGTAGGACAAAAAATTCAGAATCCGCTTGACCCCGCCCGCGTTCGCAGCCACATAAGTCCAAACTCGCACCACATCGATGCCGTCCAAGTTTTCACGTTGCGGCCAAAGCCGATTTCGATAACCTTCGTAAACGATTCCGCTGGGCACATTTGGCGCGCATGTAATCACGGTGACTTGGTGTCCTGCTCGGACCCACCTAACGCAGTGCTCGAACGTCCGCGACGCCGGCGCGTTACCCTCCGGCGGAAAATAGTGAGAGAAAAAAACGATTCGCACAGTTACCTTTGAATCACTTCCAGGGGTATCGATCTGCCTAAGAGAAATTCAACGTAAGTTTTGATTCTCTCGTCTTCTGTGCTTTGGCCTTTCGAATGATTCGACCGTTGGTTGGATTCTCGTGAAGTCACGTTGGCAAGTGCAAGTTCCGTTTTTAAAACCAGGTCGTCGAGATCTCGGTTTCGGAAAAGCACGGTTCCTGGTGGGCGTTCGGCGACATCGCTGGCTACCGTGGGAATTCCCAAACTCAACGCTTCACGCACCGAATTGGAATCACCCTCGGTATTCGTTGGCCTAACGAACACCGATGCTCGAGCCAAAACCGGAAGAAAAAAGCCTGCCGTGGTTTGAAACAAGATTTTCCCTTTCAAGCCCAACGCTGTCGCGCGGGCAATCAATCCATTCAAATACTGTTGTTCCTGATTCGATGGAGTTGCCAGGCAAACGATGAGACCCGCATTTGGAAAATTTGGATTCAGGCGACGAAGAAGTTCGACCAATAAATCCAATCCGTAGAGATCCTCGCCGGCATGTTGTGCGACTTTACCATTGGCCGCAATAATCGGCGAATGAGCGGCCAGAAAGCTGGCGGTCGGCTTTTCTATCTTGGTCGAATCCAACTCTTCCGGCGCGGGCGGCAGGAATCCCGGCATCAGCAGTACTCGGCTAGGGTCAACTCCGAGTCCGATCACCGCGTCCGCAAGTTCTGAGTTTACGCAAACGACTCCCGAAACTCGCCGCAAACAAGCTGCTGCCAATCGCAATTTCCAACGGCGCTGTTGCTTCCAATCGACAAGATCCGAACCCTGCAATCGAATCAGAATGCGTTGCCGTCTTAAGCAACCGATCATCGCAAAAAAAAGCCAAACTGAAATGCGCTTGTTCATCACGACAACCGCTTTTTCGGGCGAGCGAAAAACCCAAGCCGAAATGCGCCGCAGCGTTCGCCGCCGCCACGAAACAATGGTCGGTTGATCCTCAATCGAGCTATTCAGATTGACGATTCGAAACCGAATGCCCAAATTCGTCAATCGATTCGCCAACCGCAGAATATGAATGGTGACGCCGCCAAACGGCGGAGGTACTGCACCAACAATCGCCAGTTCGGGTTCAGAAATGACACGATCATCGCGAGAAATGTTGTTGTTTTGCTTATTCAATATTGTAGCGGGCAATCTAATTCAAAAGGTCTTTGCGATTCTTTCGGGCTCCCATGCGCATCAAGCGAAACAAAATGGCGTGCTTTAGTCCATACGCCCAGCCACGACGTTTTGCATTGCTCCGGACTACATTAAACGAATCCAAAACCCGGATGCTCAACATTTTCCAAGTCGGCAAACTACGATCGCCCGCCTCGTAAATCGGTCGGTAATCGAAGCCCTGCATTGCTTTGCCGCAAATGGCTTCCATTTTCCGTATCTCGGTCGGCGATAATTTTTCGGTGAATTTGTTCATGTTGGATTTAACGATCCCCGATTTTTCCGCAGCATCGCCAACGCTTTCAACTTGTCCAACGGACAACAATTCGGGGAAAAAAGGAACGCCCAGGAACTCGCAGAGCTTCGTTATCGTCTCGTCTGGTTCTTGCAGCAGATCTTCGAATTTGAGCGTATACAAATGAACGTCCGGCGAATGTCGTACACGTTCAACGTATGCGGTGCCTTCCTTCCATTGCTGAACCGCACGAGAAAGATTTCGACCCCAAGCTTTTCGAACTGACAACGCGTAATCGCGCGGGTCTCTGACAATATGAACGAATTTGGAATCTGGAAAGGCTTCGTTTATTTCCTTGATCCAAAATGTGTACCCCGGTGATTTGTCTCCCCAATACAGCAAATTTTGCTTGAAACCAATGTTGTGCTGTATGACTTGGGAGAAAACCGTAGGCAAGTCGAACGTCGCGCAGGAACGGAACCAAGCCTCTTCGTCAATGACGGCTCCCTTCCGCAACTGATTTTGAAAGTACGGAAATTGCATCGATCGCTTATAAAACTTGCGAAAGTTCCCGCGCCCGGAAAGATCGCCGTAGCTTGCCCATTCCTTGATCCAGTTGGGAAGGAACTCCGTCTCGGAGGTTGCGATTCCGACCGATGGATGATTGTTCAAAATCGTGCGAAGTAGCTTGGTACCTGAGCGAGGCATCCCGACAAGAAATAATGGCTTGGAGCCGCTCATGGTTTAAACGATTGCATCCGTCGTCGAGAACATTTTCGAAGCACGCTCATGTCACACTATGTTCTTCGGGCCGGGGCAGGGCTCATCGCTGGACGAAAGGCCGCAGTGGGGCGTGAAACGTCGGCAAAACGCACGAACTGCACACAAATCCCCAATATGATCCAAAAGTGAATTTCGCCCACCAAGTTATTACCTAACCCGTTCAAGAGCGAAATTCCCATGAACCCGTAAACGAAGTCCCTTTCGTAACGCAATGGCCTGACCGCTCTCACCAGCCGCACATAGATCACGCCGAAGCAAATAAATCCTACGAGCCCCCACTCCACCAATAATGTCATATACATACTGTGCAGATTCAGCTTGGAGACCTCGCCGTCCAGACCTCGTCGGTAAAAGAATCGCGTATGGTGCTTGAGTCGATATTGCCCGAGCCCGATTCCGACAAAGCCGTGTTCTGCAGCAACCTGCATGCCGGCTTTCATCTGAGCCAATCTCCCCACGGTTCCGCGCTCAACAACATCCATGTTGGTGACGCGATACACCGCGCTGCTTTCCAAAAATCCCTGGAGTTTTTCGTCAAAGAAATAGGCTACGGTCGCCAATAAAACCGCGCCCAACATCAGGCCGCGAAAAAGCTGCGGGTTACGCCAAAGTTGTGAGAAGATTCCCCCGGCCGCCGACAAAAGCGTCCCGCGCGAACCAGTCAAAAAAAGTACCGGAATCGTTCCAACGACCATCGAAAGCCTCGCGAGCGCGGGAATTCGAAGATAGCCGTTCAGCAAAACAATGATTGCGAAACACGCACCTAAACCGAACGAATTCGGGTTCTCAAATAATCCGCTGAATCGATACTTGCCAGAATTAAGCGCGACCATGCCGAAATAACACGAGAAAAGATAGGAAATCACAAAG
Source organism: Planctomycetota bacterium (assembly GCA_031376585.1). Taxonomy (GTDB): domain Bacteria; phylum Planctomycetota; class Planctomycetia; order Pirellulales; family Pirellulaceae; genus JANMEB01. Next base: position 19,788 of record JANMEB010000409.1, read on the forward strand.
GCATACAGACTAATGATCAGCGACTTTCTCGAGTTCAGAACGAACGGAGAAAAAAACAACGCCAAGCCTGTAATCAGCAGCGGAAACTGGTCAAAAGCATCGGCTCCCGCAAAAAGCGATGTCACCAGCGTCGCATATCCGAACGCCAGAAATATAGGTAGCGAGAACTGTGCCGTCTTACCCGACTGCCTAATAATTCTTGGAATCGCCAACACTAAAAGCAACAAACTGAGAACCCGATACGGTTTGAAAATCGTATCCACGCCCCAGAGGGTCAAAACGTTCGGGGCATTGATGGTCAGCATCATGCACCAAAACAGGTAATCCGTTGGCCCAAAACGCTCATGATACTGAGTTGGCGCTGAGTACCTCAGCGGATTGCCGCGGATAGGTTGTCGAGTCCCTGGTTGAATCATTTCCGTTCCAAATTCAAGACTTCTCTTGTGCGAGCAGTCGATAATTGTCCTAACAATTTCCAGCCGCAACACGGCCCGCCGCGGCGGGTCCGGTTTCCCCATAAACCGTGGGCTAGCGCCCTACGGCTCATCACCTGGTAAATCTTCATCGTCCACTCGCCTTATTGGACCAATTCCCACGAATTTGCGGAAGTCATTTGCGACGTTAATTCCCAAGAACCGCAAAGAGGCCTTGCTGGCATTTTCGACCAAATTTTTTCGAAAAATCGAGTCGTTCCGAATACGCTGTAACGCGATCTTGATTTCGGAATTCTCTGGCGTGTCGACCACCGCGCCGGCGTCGCTGGATCGGAAAAATTGCGTCAAAAAGCTATCTGGGGGAGAGTGAACGAGAATCGGACGACCGGCAAGTAACATGGGGATCGTGCGGGTCGGGAAAATCGTTCGATATTCGACATCACCGTATTCGCCAGTGAATCCGTGCGTTAACGCAATCAAATCGTACTTTCGCAATTCGCCAATCAAATCCGCGAACCCTAAATGCGACAGCGATCCGTGGAATTGGATCGAATCCATCGGCAATCCACGACTCCCCAAAAGCCACTTCGGCACGTCCGAGTAAAGGTGAATTTCGTTTTCGTCGTCGATCGCTGACTCTATTAATCGCTTCGTCGCATCCAAGTTAGATTCGTTAAAATTTCCAAACAATACGATTTTTGCCGGACGATTCGTCGGATATTCGAAAACTGTCGGCTCGGGTGTCGGAAACTCGTGAAACGTGTGAACCAAAGGAATAAACTTTCCTGGTTCAAATTGTTCTGCATAATGTCGCTGCATTCCCTCGCTCATTACGAAAACGTATTCCGCGCGAGCGAAAAGTTTTTTCTGAATTTTCTCCGCGCGTTGGGCATTGATCGCGGCGTTGTCGAGATAGGTGTTGTGGAAGTAACAACTAAACGGCAAATCCAACTTTACCGATGCGAGATACGCCGCGTAACAAAAGTACTCGTCCGGATAGACTCCCAAAATATAGTTGCACGACTGGCTTTTCACGATCGAGCAAATTCGATCCACCAAACGAGAGTGTAACTGCCAGCGAACTTTCGAAAAAAATCTTGAGCCGCGTCCAAAAAACGAAAGGCGCGATCGGAAATAACTAAACTGTGGTGAATTTGCAGAGCGGATCGGTCCTCGTTGAAATGGTCCAAGTTCTCCCAGGACTGCAACTTCGCGATCACTGAAATAGCGCACCAAATTTTCAATGACGATCGCCGAGCCGCTTCGTTTGGGAAAAACCGATGCCGAGACGATCAAGACTTTGTGAGTCTCGGCCGGACGATCACCGATTACGCTTTGCGTTTCAGAAATTCGGGCTTGTGTCATTTCTTTCTGGCAGCGATGTCTCGGAGCGCTTCGGCAACTCGTTTTGATGATCTGCCGTCGATCGCGTGACACTCCGCTGCGATCGTCTCGAGACGGCGCGAGGATCGTTTCGCCGGGTCGGCGATGTAGGC
>JANMEB010000438.1:0-4389 GCA_031376585.1 Planctomycetota bacterium
CTCCGGGTTAAACGACGAATCGCGGATCAAATACACTGGAGTCCGCCAATGTCTGAAAGTCATCATGCCGAAACCGCGATCAATATCGGGATCGTCACCGTCTCCGATCGTGCGAGCGCGGGCGAGTATGTGGATCGGGGCGGTCCAGCGATTCACGATTATTTGCAGCGAGTGTTGAATTGTGCTTGGCGGCCGTTCTCCAACATTGTGCCCGATGAGCAGCACGTCGTTGAAAAAATGTTGATTCACTTGGCGGATGAAATTGATTGTTGCTTGATCGTGACGACAGGGGGAACGGGACCGGCCGTGCGGGACGTGACTCCGGAAGCTACCGAGGCCGTTTGCCAAAAGATGCTCCCGGGCTTCGGCGAATTAATGCGGCAGGTTTCATTGAAACACGTCCCGACGGCGATCTTGTCGCGGCAGACTGCGGGTATTCGCGGTAGTTCGTTGATCGTCAATTTGCCAGGCCAGCCGAAAGCAATTGCTGAATGCTTGGACTCGGTGTTCCCAGCGATTCCGTTTTGCGTTGACTTGATTGGCGGCCCGTTTCTCACGACTGATCCCGCACACGTCGTTTCGTTTCGGCCGAAAAAATAAGCCCGAAAGAGCATTCGTTTGGCAATGGTTAAGCCATCGTCAGGGCACAGAATGTCGTGGGACTGGGCGTGAAAATTGAGGCTTTGGGCTACGGTGCTCGTTCGCGTATACTGAAACGATGCCCCAACCGGCGAGTGAGTCGCAGGCAAGTCTTCTCGATTCGAATGTCATATTCAAAATGAATTCACGACGGCATCGAAATCTGTTTTCGGGATTCACTCTAATCGAGTTGCTGGTTGTAATCGCCATCATTGGGATTTTGATGGGGCTTTTGATGCCAGCCGTGCAAAGCGTTCGCGAAGCCGCGCGGCGGACGCAATGCAAAAATAATTTGCGGCAGCTTGGAATTGCGGTCGCTAGTTTTGAGTCAGCGTTTGGCGTGTATCCGGCGTCAGGCTGGACGAAGGCGGGCCCCGGAAATTCGGCTGGAAAGTATGTCGGCTGGAGGCCTTTGGCCGTTCCGTTTATGGAGCTGTCCAACGTCGAGGCAGAATATGATTTTTCACTGAATTGGTGGGAGGGAAAAAATCTCGATACCGCAACGGTAGAGGTTCCGATGCTTTTATGCCCAAGCGTTGGTAGCGTGTTTACGGATACTTCCATAGTTGCCAAGCCGCCGCGACCTAGCTTATCGATCGTCAAGGCCCTGGGCCGCTCGGATTATGAAGCGATCATGGGGGTCAAGCCTGCGTCGATCAACCCGTTCTTGCCGTCGCCGATCTACAACAATGAAAACCGCTTTTCGGTGATGCATCGAGATTCTCGCGTCCGTCATGCAGACATTCGCGACGGGCTTTCGACTACGGCGATGATTGTTGAGTGCGGCGGACGCCCCAACGTATTTCGCAACAATGAATCACGAGGGGATTTATCTAACGATCAAGGAATTGGTTGGGCTGACAGCGAAGGTCCATTCAGCCTGGATGGCTCCAATTTCGACGGGTCAGCCGAAGGGACTGGACCGGCCGGCGGTTGTTCATTTGCAATGAACAAGAGAAACGACAACGAACCGTACAGCTTTCATCCTATCGGCGGCAATCTATTGTTCGCTGGCGGGAATGTCGCGTTTTACCGAGAGGATGTTTCCCTAATTCTCATGGCCAGTCTTTGTACTCGCGGCGGACGAGAAATCATCCAAGACGCTGATTTCTAAGGTTATTCGCGTGCTATTTTTGAGTTTCATCAAGCAGTTCGCCACTTAAAACTGTCTGCCGTCTGAAATAATCAAGGCTTTGTCCATGCGAGCTAGGCAAAAATTACGCCGATGGGGGGCCACCGTTTTTGGGTTGGATTATCGCTCATTGGCCGCTTTCCGGATTGGCATTGGATTGATGCTGTTGATCGACGTGGTCTTTCGAGCACAAACACTTTCGGCAATGTACACCGACGACGGCATCTTGCCCCGCCCACTAATGCGCGAACTGTGGATGGATTACGACGCAGTCGGATTGCAGCAATGGGGAGTTGGCACTTGGTCATTGCACGCGCTAGGAGGCAGCGCGGCTTGGCAAGTTGCCTTATTCGTGGCGGCCGGAACCTTTGCACTGATGCTGATGGCGGGCGCCTACACCCGGCTTGCTACGATCGCGAGCTTCATCTTGATCGTTTCCGTGCACAATCGAATTCCGCTTGTGCTGACTTCGGGCGACACGCATTTGCGGCTTGTAATGTTTTGGGCAATGTTCTTGCCATTGGGAAAGCACTGGTCAGTCGATTCGATTCGCGGAAAGGCAACATCAAGGAGGCCTAGCTCGAATACGATTGTTTCCGCGGCGACGGCCGGACTCGTCTTGCAAATGTTCATCCTGTATTTTTTTTCGGGAGTGGCCAAATGGAATGTGGCTTGGTGGAGTGGCGACGCAATGATCCTTGCCATCAAGCTCACGATCTACAACACCGATTGGGCTCAAGGCCTGTTGCACTACCCGATGCTGACTCGCATGTTGTCCATTGGAACGGTGGCGTCTGAAGTTTTATTGCCCTGGCTCTTGTTCGTTTCTTTTCGAAATAGCTGGTGGCGGTCACTCAACATACTGGCCTTTGTCACGATGCACATGGCCATCGTTTGCATCATGACGCTCGGTTTATTTTCGTTCATTTGCAGCATTAGCTGGTTGGCTTTGGTCCCCAGCGGGATGTGGGAACGGCTTCGCATCAAAATGAAACTCTCATCATCAGAAAGTTTAAACAACACACCTTGGCGGTCGATGTGGTCCGCTCCCAGCCAAGTGTTTTGCGGCATTATGATTCCGTTCATGCTGACTTGGAATGTGATCAACATCGATCAACGTTGCGTCGCTACGCCAGTCTACGACCCGCTCCGACCGGCAATTGTGCGTGGGTTTCTGGAAACGAAAAATCCACTGTTTCACGCTTTCGAAATCAGCGGCCATGCTCTTGGTGTCGGTCAACATTTTCAGATGTTCGGTTTTCCACCTTCCGAGGATACGTGGTTCGTGTACCGGGCGACTTTGCGGAACGGCACGGTCTGCGATATTTTTTTGGGCGGACGGCCGTTTCTCGACAATCAACCCCTCTCCGGCCGGAGTTCAATTCCAAATCATCATTGGCGGCAGGTTCATAGGAATTTGACTGACGGCACAGCGCAAATTGTTCGGCAGCGACTCGCCACTCACGCCGTTGAAGAATGGAACCAATCGCATCCGCCAGAAGAACAGGTCGAACAACTGCGACTGGAATGTTATTCGGATACGACTTGGCCCGACCCGATTCCAGGTGAAGCCAAAGGTGCCATCATTTGGGGTACCTATCCCGACAGCTCAATGAATCCGTTCGAAGGGATGTTGAAAAAATCAAATCTCGGTGGAAAGTCGCAGGGCTTTTGACGCGCGAAACGTTATTTCGCGATTTCGAGATTATTGACAACTCGCGAGACGCCCGGCTCAAGCTCCGCTTGGCCCGCTATCAGTGATTTCTGTTCAGCGTCTGCCACAACACCGCTCAAAGTTGCGACACGATTATCGACTTTCATTTCGATTGCACCGACATTTTGAAACGCCGGCAGGCGATTCAACCTCCTAGTAAAATTCGTCGACACGAGGTTCCCTGCGGGCAATGCAATCGGCGTGTAGCGAACCGCGCTTCGAACGCCCCGACGGCTAACGCTGAAGCCTTGAGTACTTGAACCAATTCCGCCGAACCCGGTGTTTCCAGATCCTTGTTGGGCTCGATTCTGCCCACCAGTGGAAAACGTAAAGCCACTTCCGCCGCTGCCGCCCGACGAACCCAAAGTCGATCCCGCTGGATCAATTTGGCTGCGCGGATGAATTATGTTCGCGGTCGACGGTCCGACGAACGGTTGCAGGCGAACGGTTTCAAACATGGTCTCTCGCGTAAATTCTGGACCAATCGTCAACTGATTCGACAAATCCAAAGGGCCGGTCGGTAAGCTTACATTCCCTCCTTGCCCCGTCCCTGTGGCTGTCCCCGTTGTTCCCGTGTTAGTCGTCCCGGACCCGATGGTCCCAGTTCCGCCGGCACAAGTCGCCGATACGCTCAACAAGCGATTTGAAACGAATTCGGAAACCGGACAGTTCATGACGCTGTTCTACGCCATTTACAACACGCGAAACCAGATGCTCACCTATGTCTCGGCCGGCCATCCCGGCGCTATCCAGATCGCCCATAGCAAGAAGCCCTGCATCCTACATGGCACGGGCCTGCCAATCGGTTTTGGCGAGCAGTACGAACAACAGTCTGTCCGCCTCGATCCGGGCGATCGAGTTTATCTTTATTCCGATGGCGTGACGGAAGCAATGAACCCCCTGC
>JANMEB010000456.1:0-4612 GCA_031376585.1 Planctomycetota bacterium
CGCCAAGCACGGTCGTCCCACGCACAAGCCGGCCAACGGTCGGTATCGCCGACTGATGCAGAAACGATTCGACCGGAAGACCTATCGCAAACGAAGCCAAATCGAAACCGTGATGTCGATGATCAAGCGGCGTCTCGGTTCGTTTCTACGTGGCCGAACTTATCACAGTCGATGCCGCGAACTACGCCTCATGACCATTACCCACAACCTCATGATTCTTTGGCCCGTTATACTTTTCTACAGAGCCAGACATTGTACTTATTGCATAAAGTTGAATGTCCCCCTTTGTTTTCCCATCGAGTTGAATTTACCCAGATCAATTGCGAGAATGTTCATCAGAATTCTCCGTGCATTTGGGGTTGGAATTTGTGACGCGCTAACCGCGTGATCACGCGCATTTTCAACAGTCCGCGACAACCGACCCCGCAAACCACGGGCGTCCATGGATTCTTTAGGAGGCTCAGCATGGTTCCATTGAAACCGCCAAAACAATGGCCACCACCAATTGAGCCGCCTCCAACTGACGCAGAACTTTGGTGGTGCCGCCTTCCCGTGTTTGGACTCCTTCCATCTTGGTATCTCGCAGGTCGTCGCCGAAACCGCTTCTTGTGGAATGTGCTTGAGCCGATTGAGAAACTCATCGTTGCGCAACTTGCCGCTCGTCACAACAACTACCAATGGCCATCCGAATCACATTCGGAAATCGCCCATTTGATTTCAATCGCCATCGGTTCAGAGAAACATATAAACCCGCCGACAATCATTCGTGACGATCCATTGGATCTTTTGTTTTGGGGCGCGTACGATGACATGACCGCGCTCGCTTTTTCGTTCGCATTTACGAGGCGATTCGGGTTGGACATCTCTTGGTCCCAGATGGAGGAATTTATCGACAACAGGAAAACCGTTGGCGACTTTATCGATTGGTGTGTGTTGAGAATCAACACCACGACTGAATTCGCCGACGAACAAGTAAGGATTTGACATCGCGAGTCTTCGAGCCGAAGGTTCCGCCGCGGCGGATTCAAGAAGCCCGTTGAAGTGGAGTGGGGGATGGTTTATTGGGATTGCTTCGGACGGGTGAAGTTCTGAAGCGGGGTTTACAGCGGTAGCGAGTCGATTCGTTTGGAAATTATGGCGACGAGTTTATTGAGTTTGGTCCTTGGTTCGCTCTAGTCGTTAAACCGTTCGTCCACTGACACGGGGCCAGTGGGGCGAGTTTCCCTTGTGCTCCCGTTCGGCCCTGTGCCGATGGAAGCCGGTTTGGGAACTAGGACGGCTTCTAGTTTTCAAACCCGTCGTCCACTGGCTCGGGGCCAGAGGGGCGATAAACGTTCGGCAACACGAATTCTAAGGAGGGCTAGGGGACTGTAAAAACTCGGCGGATCGCGTAGCGGAATCAAAAAAGCTGCACTTCGAGTTGAATTTACCCAGAACTATGGCGAGAATGCCCATGCAAGAATATCTCCGTGTGATTGGAGTTGGACCTTTTGACGCGCCCACTGCGTGATCTCGGCTTGGTCAGTTTTCAAAGCCGACTCCACCCCAAACCTCGGGCCTAAATGGATTCGTAAGGCACACTTAGAAAACATGGAACTTCACGGTTGAACTACTCTTTCCTAGATCTGGCTGTTGATGTGCTCAAGCAGGCACCTCAACCGATGACGTATCAAGAAATTTGGCAATCGGGAATTCAACTTGGATTCGTTTCCAAGATCAAGACTGCTGGGAAAACTCCTTGGCATAGTCTTGGTGCTCAGATGTACGTTGATGTCCGAGATAACGAAGCGTCGCGGTTCATCAAGGTTGGAAAACGACCCGCTCGGTTCTTCCTAAACGAACGATCGGCTGAAATCACGACTGCGATCGCCGCAATGATTGACCAGCCCAACGGTACCGAAACGTCGACGAAATCCGAACTGAAATTCAAAGAGCGCGACGTTCACCCCGTTCTGACATACTTTGCTTATGCAAACCCCGCGTTTAATCGTGGTCGCGAGATAATTACGAAAACGATCTACCACGAAAAGTCGAAGAAAACGGGATACAGCGATTGGACGCATCCCGACATGGTCGGCTTCTCGATTCCTCTACAGGATTGGCAGCCCGACGTAATTGCGTTCAACGATCTTTCTGACAGAAATGCGTTGACGTTGTTTTCATTCGAGATCAAGCGTTACATCTCAAAAAGTACGTATCGCGAATCGTATTTTCAGGCTGTATCAAATTCATCCTGGGCGCATCAGGGCTACCTTGTGGCAGCAAATATTGATGAAGATGATGACTTGCTTGCCGAATTAGAACGCCTCGCATCGTCCTTTGGAATTGGCATAATTCAAATCGATATCGACGACACGAGCGAATCGCGTGTTGTTTATCCGGCACGCATAAAAAGCACTCTTGACTGGGAGACGATCAATAAGCTCTGCGAGCAAAATGATGACTTCCAGAAGTTCCTACAAAGTGTCAAGATCGATGTGACCGCAAGGAAGATACATCGCGCCGAATACGACTCGGTGATCACTGACATCGATTCATACGTCGTCGGACTTCGCGCACCAAAACGGCCGTAACAAGGGGACGTACAAATGCGGTACGGCGCACTTCGCTCGTTTACATCAACGCCCCCGCTCCGGGCTCGGATAACGAAATGCAACGGAGAATGCATTAGGCGAGTTTTACGTCCACATGTCGCGGTCGTGCACATTCGCGGGCGGCAGCGTCAACTGTGAAATCAACGTCCCACGAGACTGTCGCGTGGGCTTGGTCGTTCGTCGTGATACAATCTGCCGATGGACATTGTTTACATCGAAACAACTGTTGTTGGCAACATCGCGGGGCGATTGCATCCCGATCCGGCCATTTCTACTCGCCAGCAATTGACCAGATGCTGGTGGGTGACCGCTTCATCTCGGTACAATCTCGTCGTTTCTCAATTGACTCTCGATGAATGCGGCGATGGCGATCCTGACGCTGCATCCGAGCGTCTTGAGGTTATTCGCCACTTTCCTCTACTCGATGAGTCTGAAGCTGCGGAGCGTTTGGCTGGCCTGCTGATCGAGCGGCTCGCGGTGCCAATATCTCAGCCACGTGATGCGCTGCATATCGCCATTGCCGCCGTTCATGGCGTACAATTCATTGCTACTTGGAATTTCAAGCATATTCTCAATCCGCATCTCCAAGCCAGAATTGCAGAAACCTGCCGTGAAGCCGGCTACATTCCACCGGTAATTTGCACACCGGAACAACTAAAGGTGACAGAAAATGATTCCTGATCCGAATGACGATATACTCGAAATTAAGCGGCGGCTTTCGGCTCAGTTCGGAAACGATGTCCATCGGATTGCGGAGGAAACTCGGCGGCGTCAACGCTTGTCTGGTCGAAAAGTTGTGACACTCCCGCCACGTCTTTCGAAACCTCAAAACACGCAGAACAAATAAAGATTTGACGCCGCACGTCTTACGTCCAGATGTCGCGGTCGAGCATGCGGTAGTTGATGGCTTCTTGCAGGTGCTGAAGCTGAATGTTGTCCGATTGTTCTAGATCGGCGATCGTGCGTGCGACGCGCAGGACTTTGTCGTGGGCCCGCGCGGAGAGGCCAAGCTCGTTGACACTGGAACGCATCAACTCGATGCCATCGCTTTCTAGCTTACAATATTCGCGCAGAAGTTTGCTCTTAAGCTTGGCATTGTACAAATTCGGTTCACCTGAATATCGCAGCCGTTGAATTTCGCGGGCGGCGGCAACTTGTTCGCGCATGACTTGGCTCGAAGTCCCTAGCGTGGGGCTGGCTAAGTCCTTGTACTCGGCGGAAGGGACTTCGATGTGAATGTCGATTCGATCCAACAGCGGGCCGCTGATCTTGCTCATGTAGCGTTCGATCTGCGGCGGAGTGCAATTGCAAGCGCGGCGGGGATCGGTTCGATAACCACAAGGACACGGATTGAGCGCTGCGACCAACATGAAATTCGCCGGAAAAGTCGTCGAATGCAGCGCACGGGAAATCGTGACCAAGCCCTCTTCCAATGGCTGGCGTAATACTTCAAGCGTGCGGCGGTTGAACTCAGGCAACTCGTCTAAGAACAACACGCCATGATGCGCCATGCTGATTTCACCGGGGGTCGGAGTGCTGCCGCCACCTACCAAACCGGCTTCGCTGATCGTGTGATGGGGCGAGCGGAACGGGCGCTGCGCCATGAGCGGTTGTCCATCCGCGAGGCGGCCGACAGCACTGTATATGCGGGTCGTCTCGATCGACTCGCTGGGCGAAAGCGTCGGCAGGATCGATGGAATGCGTTTGGCCAACATGGTCTTGCCGCTGCCCGGTGGGCCGAGCATCAAGATATTGTGCGAACCCGCTGCGGCGATCGTCACGGCCCGCTTGGCCATTTCTTGGCCTCGAACATCGGAGAAATCGTCATCGTAATGCGCGAACTCGGCGAACAGTTCAGCGAGCCGCGACGGAACCGGATCAATTGAGAGTTGACCCGACAAAAACCCGACGGCTTGCGTCAAGCTATCGATGGGGATCACTTCGATGTTGGCCACGACGGCGGCTTCCTGTGCGTTTTCGCGGGGAACCAGAATCCCGTCAATATCTGGATCGCGCGC
>JANMEB010000457.1:0-6790 GCA_031376585.1 Planctomycetota bacterium
TCAATCTACAGCGGGGGGGCCAGCCTATGTAGCCGATTTACATAACGTCGAAATCTTGAAGGTAAACGATGTCTCGACGACCGATCGGTATTACACATTTGACCAGCATTTTGCGATGGACGTGGTACTCAACGGCCCAACCAGGCCAATGAAATTGGAATTGCGGTCACTCGATGACAATTCGAGTCCAGGCAAGACGATCGTCAAAGAAATCATTCCGGCGTTGGGATTTCATTCCATTGGAAATGATCTAGCTGCTATCGGAATCAGTCCCGCAATGACGACGACTTTGGGAGAAAACGCGATTCTGCCAGAGCAAGCGATTGCACGCGCCAATCCACCCATGCGAAACAAAGACAAAATTGTCGCCATCGATGGTACTCCCGTGAACTCGCTTTTCGAAATGAAGCGAATTCTGGCGTCCAATCCAGAGCGCGAATTGAAATTTGTCGTCGAGCGACCTGGCGATAAAAAAGACGCTCCCGCCGTTCGTTTTGAAACGATCGTTCCACCCAATCCGATGGTCGAATTTGGAATCGCAGTCGAGATCGGCCCAATTCGCTACATTCAAGAAGCATCTCCGGCGGTAAATTCTGAATTGCGGGTCGGCGACGTACTTCAATCGATCGATGGCCAACCTATAGGCGACCCGACGACGCTACAGGATCAATTGCTCGATCCAGCGCGAAATCAACGGCCGGTCAAATTGAGCGTGAAACGATTCGGTCCGCAGAACGACCCGATCGTCGTCGACGTGATCATTACACCGCGGATGCCGCGCTTTGGTCACTCATCCGGAAAGATGTCGGTTGCCATCGACAGTTTGGGAATTGCGTTTGGCGTCACGAATAAGATCGCCATCGTTCAACCCAGTAGCCCAGCGGAAAAAGCCGGCTTTCAGTCCGGCGATTTGCTGGTCTCTGCCGAATTTTTGCTCAACGACGAAATGAAGAAGAATCCAGTTTTTATGGCGGCAAACAAAGAAGTGACGGTTTTTGAAAACGATGGGATTGGGTGGATCGACACTTACGAAATGGCGCAATCCGTTCGTCCGCCTCAACCGGTTAGAGTAAAAGTTAGTCGCGATGGAAAGGAATTGATTCTCACGGTCACTCCCGAAATTTCCGCTGTTCGGTTTAGCGCGCATCGCGGCATGCGCCCAAACTTGTTGGAACGGACTTACGTTGCAGGATCTTGGTGGGAGGCCATAAAACTAGGCTTCGTCCAAACACGTCGCGACCTGGGAACTGTATTCAAGACGCTGACGAAACTGATTAGCGGAGAAGTGGCAGTCAAACATCTTGGCGGGCCGGGGACAATCGCCGCGGTGGCTACCGGCGAAGCATCGCAAGGAAGTGCGCGGCTGTTGCTATTTCTGACGATGCTGGGTGCAAATCTCGCGATTCTCAATTTCTTGCCGATCCCGATTTTGGACGGTGGGCACATGATGTTTTTGGCTTACGAAGGAATTTTCCGCCGACCGGTCAACGAACGTGTGCAAATCATTTTGTCCTTTTTGGGATTGTTCTTTATCGTCGGCTTGATGGTCCTAGCCATTTCGCTCGACATTTCCCGATTCCTGTTTTAGCAACGGCGGCGTCGCTGGCAACCACGACAGTCATTGGCATGGCACGATTCGTTCATCAGCGGCATCAACAGCCCCGAGCACTGAGCGAACCGCGTCCGCTCGTGGTCGCTTGTCCGCAATTGCAAAGCCACGTCAATCTTTCGCGGATCGTCCGCGTCGCTAGTTGTGTTGGAATCCAGCGCGTGATCGCGTGCGGCAACGCGAGCTTAAATCGAAATATCGCTCGCGATGGTGCTGACCAAATCGCCTTGGAAATTCGTAGGACGCTCGAAGCACCTTTGCGAAATCTCAAGTCCGATGGGTATCGCTTGGTGGGCTTATAACAAACGACTGGCAGTCAAAGTTTGTTTGAGTATCGGTTTCAAAAAAAATCCTCTTTATTTTTGGGCCACTAACGAATTGGGATCACTCCAGAGATTCTCGAAATCATTGACGACGTTGTCGAAATTCCCGTCTTTGGACTGCCTTTTAGTTACAACGTCGCAACCGCAGCAACGATGGCGTTATACGAGTACTGTCGACAATTTCCCGACGGATAAGGAAATTTTTAAGCGCCGAACTGGGCCGCTCAGCTTGGTTCAATTCGACGAAATCCGCAATTAAAGCTTGAATAGTTGCAAATCGCAATTTTGCCCGACGCCATCGCCCGTCTAGAATAAGCTGCGACCGGAACCCCGACGAGTCAAATGTCCAGGCGCGGCCAGGATGGCATCAATATTTGTTGTGGGACGACGATGATCGACAAAGCACACGTAGGCCCGTTTCAAATCCTCGAGCGTCTTGGCACCAATCGCCGCCACCGAGTTTTCCATGCGCGGCAAACCGAACAAGACCGCGACGTGGCATTGAAATTTATTCATCTTCCGCCCGACGTCGATCGCCAAACTGCGTTTTCGAAAATACAACGCGAAGCTGAAATTCTCAAAACTTTGAAACACCCGAACTTGGTGCGAGTCTACGGCGCGGGCACTGCGGGTGAAGATGTATTCTTTGCTCATGAGCTGATTCGAGGCGAGTCGCTCACAACCATGCTGTCTCGTCGTGGAAAGTTAGCAACCGACCTTGCCGTCGAGCTGGCGATGCAGATCGCCGATGCCCTGGCTTATTTGCACGAACAGGAAATTGTGCACTCCAAATTAACGCCAGACAAAATACTGATAGACGACAACGGCAAACCTCACCTGACGGACGTCCGGCTGAATCGGGCCAAGCGACGTGCTTGGGACGCAACCCATCGGCGCGAGTTGGATGCGGCCGCATACATGGCACCGGAACAGTTCAACGATGGGGCCACCGCCAAATCGGACTTGTACGCGCTTGGCGCAATTATGTTCGAAATGCTGACGGGACGAATTCCCCTCGAACCTGAATCGTTGGCCAGCGTCTACAACCAAAAGACAACGCTTCATCCTCCTTCGGTGTCCAGCATCGTACTCGATTGTCCGATTTGGTTGGATCGATTGATTACCGCTCTCTTGGATCCCGATGCTGCGCTCCGACCGCATTCCGCTCGTGCGGTTTTTTACGCCCTTTTGGAAATTCGCAAAATTGACAAAAACAAAACCGCTGTCGTCAATCAAATGACGGCGGGATTTAATCCATTGACCATCGGCGCCGACAAGACCGAAGCGCGACGATTGCTCGGCCAATTGGACATCGTCGATAATCGGCCGCCGATGTACCAGAGAACTTGGGTCCAAATCCTGAGCTTGGCAATGGTTATCGCGGTGATTGCGTGCTTAGTTTGGCCCGCGAGCAACCAATTGTTATTCCGCCGCGGTCAAAAGCTGATCGAATCAACTTCAATCGACGACGTCTCTGCCGGAAAGGATTGTTTTCAACAGATTGTCGATCGCCGTTGGAACGATCGTTGGACAAACGAAGCCGATTACATGATCGAGACTGCCCGCGGCAAGATCCTATTGCTCAACGCTCAAGCTGGAAAGCAATCGATCGAGCCAAGTTCAAATTTTTTCTACAGCGCGTATCGCGCCGAGCAACAAGGCAATAAAACCGAAGCGTTGCGAATCTACAATCAATTATTGCGAAATTTGGCCAACGATTCGCAGTACAGCCATATCGCGAATGAAGCCCGCAAACGAATTGAGGAAATCGGGAAAAGCACTAGCGGTAAAACTGAGGTTTCGGATGAACAGTAACGTCACCGAAAGCACCTATCCAACCTGGCAAATGAGACGTATAGGGCCCATGGGCCAACGTAATGCTTGAAGTTAATTTGCGGCTACTTCAGCGAATCAAGCAGCCGCTGCTTGAGAAAATCTGCGGGAAACGGATCGTAACTGGATAGCGCTTCGGCTTCCGCATCAATCGTGGCAACGAGCGTATTGGAAACTTTAGGCTCGGCCTGCAAAATGCGAATACGGCGGTTGGCTCGGTTGCGAGCATATTCAGCCGAGGATATCGTTTGGTCGATTTCGTTGACGCGCGCTTGAACCGCAGAAACAGCTTGATTGTAGTTAGCCGACGACGCACCCAACTCGTTGTCGAGACCGATGGCATTAGCCTGAAGTGCGCCAAGGTTGAATTCTTTGTCGCGAACGAGCGCAAGATAATAATTGTGATCCAGGATCAGTCGCTGGCGAACCACCGGATCACGTTCAGTTTCCAGCGCGTGGTCGATCTGCGAAATCGAGAACCACAAGCTGTTGACTTCATACCCAACGGACGAAATCAAAGATTGTTGGCGATTCCATTCTGCAGTAGCGGCGTCTAAACGTTCTTTTTGTTTACTGATTGCGGCCTCGCCGTCACTGACTACGCGTTCACGACTGCTGCGAGCTTCCTCGGTTTGTTTTTCCAATTGCTGCAATGATGTCGTCTGCTGTTCCAATTCGACTTGTTGTTTACGAACGAGAGTTTCTAGTTCGGTCTCTTGTTTTTTCTCGCGAGTGACCATGAGCTGGTTGTATTGTGCGATCACGCCCTCGCGCTGCTCGGTAAAGTTCCGCATCGCCTCTTCGTCGGCGCCGGCCTGCAATTTGCCGAGTGTGTTTTCCAACGACTGGCGATTGACCTGCTTGCCAAAAGGGCCTTGGAGATAGCCGAATATTCGACCTAGACGGAAATAGTTTTCGACCTTTTGCTGCTGTGGCAAATCTTTGGTGGCATCCATGGTTTGCTTGAGCTTTTGCATGAGTGCCAAGCTCTGTTCAAACTCGTCCACGAAAGTCGCCATCCAAATTTGCGCGTACGCGAAATCCGAATTTGACGAATCTTGTTGAGCCAACTCGTCGACCAGCGGTTTAATTTCGCGATACTTGCGATGGTGCAAGCGATTCAGCGCATACGCCCAGCGAACCACTATTTGGGAACGGATTTCAACGGGAGCCGATTCGAACCAACTTTGAGCTTCGTTTCGAACTTTCGGTGCGCGATCCCAACCTTCGTTCAGTAGCTTTTTCGCCAAAACGACTGACGCCTCGCTCGAAGCATCTTGTGCGAATGTCGCGACATGAGTATCAAACACGCAAGTTACTGCCGACACCCAAACCAAGAGCGGAAAACAAAATCGCCAGGGTCTAACCCGCTCGTCTTGAGGAATTGTTTCAAGCTCTTCGATCCAACGCCGATTGAACATTGCAAGACTCCAGATCGCGCGGCTTGCCGTCCGCAGCAAGGGAATAAAAATTGGCCCGTGGCAATCAACCTTGTACATGCTATCGCCGAAGATGCTACCAGACAAGCTTTCGCAACAGCGAACTCGGTTAACCCGCCCTCACATGAAAACACGGCTTTTTGAGTGCGTTTCGCGAGTGTCATGGACCAAGCGGCTGCCCCTCATGACATTCGCATTGACCGTTTGGACAAAAGTCGCAAAAAGTGCATTTCGGAAATGGAATTCCCAGCTCAATGTTGGTCAATGAGGTACACGGATGCTCACGAACAAGCATGTTCTAGCAGCGATAATTTCGGCTTTCGTTTTTGGCCCGCTGGCAACGGCTGCGACTCAGCAAACTCCTGACGCTAGTTCGTCAAGCGCGCCACCGCCAATTTCGTTCGGAAAAAACGACAAAAGCGCAAACAACTTTCCCAGCGAAGATGCTTCATTACGGCTTTCCGATTTGCCAACCGGCGAGCAAAGCGTCATTGCGGAATGGAATCGCCAGACTGAAAGTCAATCCGGAAATCAAAATCGTTCTCTCGCCACTGGTATCGTGGATGCGAGCCAAGCCGAAAATCAAATCCGCTCACTCTCCACAGGCTTCGCGGATGAGCGTCAATCTGACAGCCAAGATCGTTCCCTCTCAACCGGCTTCGGGGGAGTGGGCAGCGTGAGGGAGCGTTTAGGCTCTCCGATGACCGCTGACTCCAACAGGACCGCAGACCCTGCAGTTTCCAACATTTACATGGATTCACAGACTCGCCCTGCGGCACATTTCGGAAGCGATCCTTCTCCGGATTCCGAGTCGATAGCACGCCAAATCCTCCAAACTTTTGACGTCAGCCAATCGAAAGTGGCACTCCCCGGACAACCGGTCTCGTTGACCGACGTCATGCGAACGACTGCCATCGAAAGCCGCCCCGAAATGATCCGCGCTTATTGGCAAGCGTTCGAAAAATGGACTGCGAACGTCGGCGCTCAAACAGAAGCTAATCAATTGGCCGATCTGCAACAGCCAAGCTCTGCAATCGAACGCGATTTGCTCAGCACGGCACTTTCTCTAGCCAAGTCTCGAATTCTCGAATCGGAAATCGACTTGGGTTCGGCTCAACAAAGTCTTCGTCAATTCGCGGCGACGATCGGACCCGACATCTTGCCGCTGGCAAGTGATTTACCGCTGGTCGACGAGTACGAAACGAATTATGCAACGCTTGCCGCGCGGGCACCGTTCAACTCGCGGCTGAATCAGATCAATGAGACTCTGCCGAAATACTTTCAAATTATTCAAGCTCGCGCCGACGCGTCAGCCAAATGTGGAGCGGCCTCGCGGCAAGCGATCCAGGCTTGCAACCAAAACCAATTGGCACTCGGCAGCGCTTTAGAAGCCATTCGCATGCACCGCGACAGTCAACAAGACTTTGCTCGCGCCGTCACCCGATACAATCTTGACATTGCCGAATACGCTTTGACCGTGGCTCCATTCGGACAACCACCCGATCAAGTCGTTTCGATGTTAATCAAGCGATCCGAGGGTCAACCAATCAACGCTGCATCGGTCGCCAGATCGACGACGCTCGACA
>JANMEB010000468.1:0-5754 GCA_031376585.1 Planctomycetota bacterium
GAGTTCCCAGCGGTCGAATTCGCGTTCGCTTGGATGCGAGGATCAAGCCATTGGTCGGGTTGAAAATGTTTGCCGTAAACCCCGTAATCGTGAAACGCGATTCGCTTGGCCAGTCGATACGCCCAGCTTCGTTCAGGAACAGGAGGCAAGTCCGGCGAGTACTGCGAGGGATGGCTTTTCGAAGCGCGAAGTTCAGCCAGTGCTGTCTGCCGCGCGGTCGCGTCTTTGGCGTGATGAGCTTGAACAAGCCGATCGATTAAGTCTGGTCGTTCGAGCGCAATGCAGCCGCGCGTATGACTCGCGGCAGTCTCCCGAAAGTCGCGCAAAAATTCCGAACGGTTGAAGACTTCGGAAAGCGGACGCGGATCATGAATTGAATCGGTCGCGAATTGAATGATGGGGCAGGGCTCGATATCGCCCCACGGGTTAATGTGGTGCGTAAAGCCAGTCGCGGCGGGGCAGAGTGCTTGGCCATCGGCGTCGTAATAGGCGTCGATCAGGATGATCGGCTTGCGGCAGCGCATTTCAACGACGAATTCCCGGACGGCGCGCTGTTGTTGCGGCGACAAAGCCAATTCGGGATGAGCTTCCGGGCCGACCGGGCGATAGATGTGAAACCACGTGTACATCACGCCCATGTCGATCAGCCGATCGATCCACTGTTCGTTCAGCAAGTCCGCGTAGTTCGACTGACAGAGGCTGGTACAGACGCCCGTCATGACTTTGTTGTCGAGGCAATGCTGCAAGCCACGCATCGTCGCGGACAGCACGCCGGCCTTTCCGCGACGCTCGTCGCTGACGATCTGGCTTCCCTCGACGCTGATCAGCGGGGTCACGTTGCCGCACTTGCGAAAGCGGCGGGCGACTTCGTCTGTAATGAAGTGCCCGTTAGTGAAGACTTGGAAATAAGCATCGGGGTGTCGCTCAAGCACCTCGAACAAGCCCTTGTGCATCAATGGCTCACCGCCGAGCAAGCCGAAAAACGAATTCCCCATTCGTTTGGCTTCGTCGATCATCCGATTGAGCGGCTCGATTTCGATTTTGTGTTGTTTGGCAGCGACGTCGACCCAACAGCCTTGGCAGCGGAGGTTGCAGCTATTGATAATCGAGATGTAAAGATAGGGCGGGAAAAAATCGCCACGTTTCAGCCGCCGCTTATGCAGTTGGATCGAGCGCAATCCGCGCACGCCCATGTTCCAAAACAGCTTCCAGAGCAACCGCTTATCGGTCTCCAGCAGCATCCGTTTGGCCATTCGAAAGTACATGGGCTACGTCTCTAATTTGTGCCAATGTTGGGCAAAGTTCGCAGAACAAGTAGGGGCATTATAGCCTATCGCGCATGCTTGTTGGGATGCACGCGAAGACTATTAGCGGAAGAAATCGCAGCTTAGGCGGCTGTTCGCGTAGCAGGCGACGAAGCGGCTGGTACGGTCCTAGCTTGGGCTACGGCGTGGCGTAAAGCGGCTAGTGACTTCTGAAGCTCGCGCCGCCGAGCAAATTGCGTTGCAGCCGCCAAGCGTTGCAAGCCATGAAGCCCGCGGCGCGGAGATACAAGGCTCGAAAAGAGTTCGGAAATGCCCGCCGTCATCGTGGTCTTTAGTGAACCGAGCAATGTTCCCGGATGGTGTCGCCAGAGAATCCGCTGCGTGTCGCGACCGCTTACCGTTTGATAGCTTCGCAATAGTTCGGCAGGATGCTCCATCGAAGCGACAGAGTTGACGTCGACCACGTTCAGCCATCCTAGCGCGCGAAAACTGAGCGCAAGTTCCAAATCGAAATTTCCGGCAACGTGTTGGTTGATTTGCAATGAGACTGCTCGCAGATAGCTTCGTCGGTAAAACGCCGCCCAAGCACTTGGGCCCAGCGGATCGAGCCGAATACCGATTCCCACTCGATTGCCGGATCCGACCAACTTGATTCGATAGCCGCTGCCGCATGTGATTCCGGCGGTCAGAATTCGGTCGAGATGATCGTCGCTCACAATCAGTGGCGTCACCGCAGCGACTTGCGAGTTTTCAAATTGATCGATCGCCGATTCACACCAGCTTTCGTCGACCGTCACGCCCGGCCGAAGCCAATGCACAATGGGAGCCGTGCAGTGCGAGATTGCGGCGAAATAAAGTTCGCCATAGGACCGCGCGTCACAAACGTGGACGACTTTGACTCCGATCGATTTCAAGTCGTGTGGATCGGAATAGGAACCGTCGTGCGCGACGACGATTTGGCATCGGTCCGGCAAGTTTCGCAAAATCGACGCAAGCGTATCTTCAAACGCCGTCGTGTCGGCGGCTCGCAGCGGAACGACAATCGAAATTCGAGACATGGCCGCATTGGTCCATTGAAAATCGGAAGGATGTCTATGGGCAGCGATGCGACGAAGAAATTCGCTGGCAGTGAGGCTAGTTCTGCTTTCATTTTTTCGACCGAATCGTCGTAAAAGTTGACCCAATTTCTCGCCCCTGCATCCGATCGGATAAATTGGTAGCATGTTGCCGCAAGCCATCAGTTTGGCCCGGAGCGAATGACGCGATTTGATCGTATTACCCGGAGCCAGCGGCGACGGTGCCTTTTAGAGGCATCGTCTGTGGCGATTATGCGGACATGAAGCACCGTCGCCGCTGGCTCCGGGTTAAACGAGGTTCGATAAATATGCAGCTACCACTTTTAGCGACGATTCGGCAGACGTTTCCGCGCACGCGGCTCGACGATATCGAGATCGCTGTTGCCCGCCAATTAACTGCGGCGGGGACTAGCCAGCGAATGCAGCGCGGTAGCAAAGTCGCGATTACGGCTGGCAGCCGGGGAATCGCGAATCTGTCAGAGATTATCCGCGCGGTCGTTCGCTGGGTGCAAGATCATGGCGGCCTGCCATTCATTGTTCCGTCCATGGGGAGTCATGCCGGTGCGACGGCGGAAGGCCAAGCCGCATTACTCGACGACTTCGGCGTCAACGAAAAAAATTGCGGTTGTCCGGTGCGCAGCAGTATGGAAACCGAGATCATCGGCCAATCGCCGCAAGGCTTTCCGCTTTACTGTGATCGGAATGCGCTCTCGGCCGATCATCTGATCTTAGTGAATCGCGTCAAGCCGCATACCGGAATTGCCGGCCCGTTTGAAAGTGGCTTGCTGAAGATGCTGCTGATCGGATTGGGCAAGACGCCGGGCGCGGCGATCTTTCACCGCGCGATGAACGAATATTCTTTCGAAGAACTTGTTCGCGCGATCGCTCCCCAAGCTCTCGTGAAAACGAAAACGCTAGTCGGATTGGCGATCATAGAAAATGCTTATGACGAAACGGCACTCGTCGAAGCGGTTCTCCCCGAGCAAATCTTGGAGCGCGAGCCGCAGTTGCTCGATCAAGCCCGCGCATGGATGGCAAGGTTGCCGTTTCCGGAAATCGATTTGTTGCTGATCGATCGAATCGGCAAAAATTTAAGCGGAACCGGAATGGATACCAACGTCGTCGGGCGCAAACGAAACGATCACGTGGCGCTGGGGGACGAACGGCCGCGAATCAAACGAATTGCCGTTCGGTCACTCACTCCGCAAACAAAAGGAAACGCGATTGGGATCGGCATCGCCGAGTTCTGCCACTCGCGCGTCGTACAAGCGATCAACCGGCAAAGCACGCGGATTAATTGCTTGACGTCCGATCATCCGACGGGCGGGATGCTGCCGTTTGATTTTGAAAACGATCGGGCGATGTTGGAAGCGGCTTTGGGAACGATTGGCTTGCGCGAGCCGCACGACGCACGAATGGTTTGGATTCCAGACACGCTGCACTTGGAACGCTTTCGCTGCACCGAGAATTTGCTCGCGACCATTCCGCGCGACTGGCAATACGAAGTCACGGCTCGACCTGCCGAACTTGCTTTTCTCGCCAATGGAGATCTGGCCGAATCGGCGATTCGTGAATAGATGCATTGGAGATTTGTTTAACCGGTTACGCCGTTTGGCGCGATCACTGGTAGCGCGATGCAATCTTGCGGGGCCAGCGCCCGAAGCGGGCGGTTAAACGAAGGGCAGCGACGGTTTCTGCCGGGCGACTTGATTGAATGAGGCAAACGACTTACAACGAACATCATGCGACAGTACTTGGATTTATTGCGAACGATTCTGGAACGGGGGCACCGCAAGTCCGATCGAACGGGGACCGGGACGCTCAGCGTCTTTGGCCACCAAATGCGATTTGACTTGAGCGAGGGCTTTCCCCTGGTGACGACCAAAAAGTTGCACGCCAAGTCGATCGTTCACGAGCTGCTCTGGTTCTTGCGCGGGGAAACGAACGTCCGCTCATTGAACGAAGTCGGCGTGACGATTTGGGACGATTGGGCCGACGAACAAGGCGAACTAGGGCCGGTTTACGGGAGGCAATGGCGCTCGTGGCGAACACCGGACGGTCAATCGATCGACCAAATGAGCCAACTCGTTCAGCAGATTCGCAATAATCCCGACTCGCGGCGTCTGATCGTCAGCGCTTGGAACGTCGCCGATATCGACCGGATGAAGCTGCCGCCGTGTCACGTCTTGTTTCAGTTTTACGTGGCGGATGGGCGATTGTCTTGCCAACTTTATCAGCGGAGCGCGGACGTGTTTTTGGGCGTTCCGTTTAATATTGCTTCGTATGCTCTGCTGACCATGATGATGGCCCAAGCGACGGATTTGCAACCCGGGGAATTTGTGCATACGTTTGGCGATGCGCATTTGTATTTGAATCATGTCGAACAAGCTCATTTGCAACTCGAACGCACGCCGCGCAAGCTGCCTCGCATGGAACTCAATCCGACCGTGAAGTCGATTTTTGAATTTCAGTATGACGATTTCCGTTTACTCGATTACGATCCCCATCCGCATATCAAAGCTGCGGTGTCCGTATGAGCCTTTCTGGTAACCGTTCACGAGTTGAGTAAGATACGGTTGGTTTCGAGGGGGTCAGACCCATTTTACGGATTCAAGTTTTTTCCACGGCAATCAAAACAGGCCGAAAAATGCGTCAGACCCCGACCCGTGAACGTCTACGTCTGTCGCTGATCGTTGCCATAAGTCAGAACGGGGTGATTGGTCGCGGTGGAGGGTTGCCCTGGCATTTGCCAGAGGATTTGCGGAACTTCAAGCGGCTGACGATGGGGCACACTATCATTATGGGCCGCGCAACGTTTGAATCGTTGGGCAAGTGTTTGCCCGGCAGAACCAACGTGGTTATCACGGGAAACGACGACATCGCCTCAACCGGCGCAAAAGTAGTTCGCAGTTTTTCGGCCGCGTTGGAGATGGCGGCGAGTGACGACGAACCGTTTGTCATCGGCGGGGCGCGGGTTTTTGAGGCGGCGAGACCGCTTGTCGATCGCATCTACCTCACGCGCGTGCTGATCGATGTCGCAGGTGATACTTTCTTGGACCTCGATCGCTGGGGCTTGAGCGATACGAGCCAATGGTCGCTAAGCGACTCCTCGGAGATTCAGCATTCGTCAACTACCAGGATTCCATTCAAGTTTCAAACTTGGAAACGAGTATTTGCAACAAGTCCAGGCGAGTCCGCAGCGGCGGATCAGCCCCCTGATTCAGTGTCGAGAGTTGAGTAATGAGTGATGGAAGCCAGAAAATGATGTCCCGTAAGAAAAAGAAAAAGCCGCTGCATTGGAGGATCGTGATCGGGCTGATCGTCGGCGCGATTTTGGGCGCGGGGGCCAATGCGGCGGGGTCCCTGCTGCAACCATCGGTTAGTCCCGACTCGAGCTGGTTGGTCAAAGACGC
>JANMEB010000506.1:0-11606 GCA_031376585.1 Planctomycetota bacterium
TGTGCACTTATCATTTTGGGAGTCGTCGCGAGCTTGTCCCGCGGCGGCGTGTTGGCGCTGTTGGTGGGCGGGTTATTGACGGCAATGACCTATGGCATTGTGCGCGATTCGGAAAATCGCATTGGCTGGGCGGCGATCACACTTTTGGGTGTCATCGGCTTGTCGCTGTGGTTAGGCTTTGGCGCACGACTGGCGGCGCGATTCGATGAGTTGAACAGTCAAAACTCAGTCACCACCTTGAATCGAATTCGCAATTGGTCCGACACGTTTCCAGCAGTTTTCGATTTCGGAACGTTGGGAAGCGGCCTCGGATCTTATCACGCAGTCCATCGCCTTTATCGACAGGACTTGGAAGAACGGATGTTTGAAAACGCTGACAACCAGTATTTTCAAGCGCTTGTGGAAGCCGGCTGGCTAGGGTTTGTGTTATTGATCGCGGCCATCGTGATCGTCGTTTGGTCGGCGCTGTTTATTTCGAAAAAGGGAACTTCCACGCGGACGTTGGCCATTGGCGTGGCTGCAATGTTCTTGATTACGTCGATTGGCGTAGCCTCGTTGCTTGATTTTGGATTGCAGATTCCCCAGAACACTGTGCTGATGGCGATATTTGTGGGGATGACGGCCTATCACACGCACTCATTCGCTGCGCGGCTCAAGAAAAGATTTTTCCTGCGCCACGAATTACCGCAATGGACCACGCTGGTCGTCGCGGGGGGCGTTTTGATCGGCCTGCTGTTGTCGACATGGCATTTGACTGGGTTGGCCAAACTAGAAAGGTTGGGAGCAAACAAACTGCTACGCGAAAGCCAATTGACTTTGCCCCGGGAAAAAACTGAGGAACAAATTGGACAGCTAGAACCGCTGCTTGCGGCGACTCCGACACCTTGGGGCTACCGTCGGCTGGCGGAGCTGTACTTACACCGCTATCGGCTTGCGCGATTCGAGACGATCGAAAATCAAACTGCGGAAAGTCCGGCGAAACTATGGGATTCGACGAATCTGGTGAATACGCACGAACAAATGAGTCGCCTACAACGCATAGGTGATCGTCGGTTGATCGAAGCATACTCCGCCAGCCCCGAGGCCGATCAATTTATTGTTCCAGCATGGCAGGCGTTGATCGCTAGCCGTAATTTATTACCGTTTCAATCGGACGTTCAATTGATGCTTGGGCAAATTCAAGCCGTTTTTGGCGACGAAGGTAAGAGCCAAATCTGTTTTGATCGAGTGTATCGAACGGCTCCGACCAACGCGGATTTCGCGTACATCATCGGTTTGATGCAGCTTAATTCGGAACGGATCGATGAAGCGACGACTAACTGGCGGCGGTGTATGTCGCTTAAACCTAATCCGTACTTTGCCAAGATCATGGACCGCATCCACTGGCTTTCCTCAGACCGCTGGCGCATCGATCCGGCCGTAGTATTGAAAGATATATTGCCGAAAGACCCTTTCCTGCTATTCGCCTTTTGTAACAAGCATTTGGTTGGTGAAAAGTACAGCGACTTGAATCAAGAGTGCCTGCGACAAGTCGATGAGTTGCTTGGTTTGCAAACTCAGCATTCGGACTCCAAAGCCGTTGACCTGTGGATTAAAGTCAAGTTGGGTTTGAATCAGAAGGAAGAGGCCCTGGAAAAAATGAAATGGCTGATACAGCTATCGCCTCCCGACGTACGACTGGAAGATGTTCGATTCGAGATGGCCAAGCTCATGTTTGATCTGAACATGGTTTCAGACGCATACGAAGAAATCAAATGGCTGCGTAAAAATGACCTCGTCAACGCGAAACGATATTCCGGAATATACGAGCAATTACGGCAAAGATTGGCAAAAAAACCCGGGGAATAAGTAGCCTCGGTACTTGCATTGGGCTTTTTCAACTATCATCAACCTAATTGGTTCGCACGCTCGAGTGCAGAGAATTGCATGGTCGAAACCTATTTATTGAATGAAGTCTTCGTAGCGTTCTTTGCGGCGCTCGTCATTACACTGGCAACAGTTCCGCTATTGAGTTGGGTGGCGCGCAAGTTCTCGCTTGTCGACGTTCCCGATGAACATCGAAAGCTTCACAGGCACGCGATTCCGTTGGTTGGCGGCATTGCCATATTCTGCGCAACTTTGTTGGCGCTTGGCGTATTGTTTGCGGTTCGGTTTGGCCTGTTTGCGCAATGGTCCGGATGGGAATCCAATTTCGCCTTCAAATCGAACGACTTGCGCGAGCTGGGCGGGCTGCTGCTCGGATGTTCGGTGCTGCTGATCGTGGGCGTGCTGGACGATCGATTTGGACTTCGCGGTCGTCAAAAATTGCTCGGTCAATTTGTCGCTTGCACGATACTGGTTTTCAGCGGCTTCCAATTCGAAAGTTTTGAAATCAAAAGCGGCATCGGAAATATGAATATCGATTTCGGCAGCTTTGCCGCAATCGCTTCGTATCTGTGGTTGTTGGGCGCGATCAATTCGATCAACTTGCTGGACGGTGCCGACGGATTTGCCGGGACAGTCGGTGGAATCATGGGAGTAGCGTTTTGCATCATGGCCCTCGCAACGGGTAGTCCGCTGGATGCCGCGATCTTCGCCGCATTTACGGGCGCAATCGTCGGGTTCATGCGATTCAATTTTCCGCCCGCCAAAATTTATCTCGGCGATGCGGGCAGCATGTTGATTGGTCTCGTCATTGGAGCTTTAGCCATTCGTTGTACGCTCAAACAAGCGTCGGCATACGCCTTTTTTGGCCCGTTGGCACTTCTTACTATTCCGATGCTGGATACTGGTGCGGCCATCATTCGTCGGCGATTGACCGGACGAAGCATCTATGCCGGGGACCGAGCGCATTTGCACCATACGCTCGCGGCGCATGGCTATGGGCCGCGCGGCAGCTTGTTGTTGGTCGCGCTATTGTGTTCGTTAACTGCAGCCGGCGGTACATTGTCCGTCATCACGCACCAAAGCGAATTTGCAGTCGCGGCGATCGGAATCGTAACAGTTTTCCTTGTCGCCAATCGAATCTTTGGCTTTGCCGAATTCAAGCTCGTCCTGAGCAAGTTCGTTTCCATGTACAAATCGCTCAAGTCATTACGCAACAATTCATTGATGAAAAATCACCACTCGGCCGTCCAACTGCAGGGACGACGTGACTGGCAGTTAATCTGGCACAACGTGCGCGAGTTCGCGGAAAAATATGATTTCAAAACCGTCAAGCTACATTTGCATTTGCCCTGGCTGCACGAAATCTATCACGCCAGGTACGACAAATCCGGCGCTGAATTGATCGATCAAAGTGACGAGTGGTATTTTGCGATCCCGCTCAGCGTCGAGCGGCGTTTGGTCGGGGAGATCGAAGTCATGGCGATAAAGAACGCCGAAATTACGCCTTATGAAACTGTCGGGCGAATGATGGAGATGCTGTCCGATTTGGAACCGCAGTTCATCGAAATTATCGACTCGAGCGTTATCGAGGAAGAACTCGATAGTAGCGTCGATACGATTCCCTTGTCGGAAACCGTAAAACGCTTGTCCGATGTAAAATCTAAACGCGACCCGAAGAAATATCGCTTGCGGCTCGGCAGACACAAAAAAAAGGTCGGCGGCTAGCATTTCGTCAAAACATTCTGGGCGGCTTTCGTGCCGCATCGAAGACATTGACCGTAGCCCGAGCTTGTTCTATTCTTCGCCGCATGAAATCCAACAGACTTTTTGCAAGCAGCGTTGCGGTAACCATCGGTCTATCCGTCTGCTGGTGCCACGGGCAGGCATCCTCGGATTCGATGGTCGTCGTACTAAAGAACGATGCCGTGATCGTCGGCGAAGTAACACAAACAGATGATGGCATCAGCGTTCGCAATCATTTGGGTTCCGCAACCGTGTTTCGACTCCAACAAGTCGCTTTTTTGGCTGAGTCGGTCGACGCCGCGTATTTGCAGCTTTCGAATACTCTTGATTTAACCAAACCTGCCGACCTACAAAGACTCTTCGAATGGAGCCTGCGCAATGGACAACTGGATCGCTCCAGCGAACTATTGTCCCTGGCGCAAACGCAAAAAGTAGAATCAACCGTAATCCAGCGGATGCAGCGGCGGATCGATATTGCCTTGGCCGAAGAAAACCCGGTAGTGAGTCTACCGGCAACCGTTGCAAGCGCCCCAAAAACCACGGTTCGAATTGCGTCCCAGAAAGAAATCGATGCTGCGATTAAGCTCCTGCCCGATGGTACCGAAGCTTTCTTCAACCAAAAACTGCACGCCCGATTGATCTCCGGATGCGCGGCGGCAAAATGCCATTCACGCGAAAGCGAATCGATGACGTTGTGGCATGACGGCAAAGGCGTCGCCGTCCCGCGCGGCTACACAAGACGAAACTTGCACCAAGTCCTTCAATGGGTCGACCGCGAAAACCCGGCCACCAGCAAACTTGCCGAAATGGCTCAAACCGCGCACGGCGGACAAACCAAGCCAACATTTGAGCCAAGCGAAATGTCGTTTCAGCTTTTGCAATACTGGACTTACGCAATCAGCCAGTATCCTGAAAAGTACATGAGCGAAGTCATCGGAGTAACCGCCGACCTTTCCACTTCGTCAGCTTCGGCCTCCACAGTGCCGGCAATAGCGGAGACCTCGGAAAACGTTGTTGCCCAAGTCGGCTTCGTCGAAGCCCAGCCTGTCCCGAACGCTCCGGAGCAAACGAAAGGAACGCCAGACTCTAGCGTCGATCGCTTCGTCACGGATCCTTGCGATCCGTTACTCTTCAACCAAGCGCACCACCCAGATCGAGTGAAGTAGTCTTCGAAAAATACGAACCCAACGTTTTGAGCTACCTTGATTCGTTGACATCGTCCCTTGGAATAGTGCGAACCGACACTGATTTGAATTTCGGCTCAAGCATTTGCCGGCGACCGGGCGCGTAGTCAACCAACATCTTGAATGCTGCGATCAATAAGACGAGGCCAAGCAATCGACGCAACGACAAGCTTTGTAACCGCCGACTTCCTACGTAGGATCCAATCAACGCACCCAATGTCGCCGCCGCTGCCCACCATGCAAGTCCTGCTGGGATTTGGTTCGGTCCCGACAGCGCGCCGGCGAGTCCGGCTACTGAATTCACCAAAATAAATGCGGCTGAAACAGCGGCGGCTTGCTTTGGTTTCGCCCACCCCATCAACAACAATAGCGGCGTAAGAAAAATTCCGCCTCCCGTTCCCGTCAATCCAGCCAATAGCCCGATCCCCCCGCCGACGATTAAGCAAATCGGTACGAACGGCGGTCTCGCTTCCTGTTCCACGCCCATTTTCTTGCTCATCAATAACCGGATCGCGGCAAATAATAGCACCGCGCCAACCACTGGCCTGTAATAAACGCCTGGCAATTCAAGCGTGCCTCCCAAATACGCCGCAGGCACCGAAGCGATTGCGAATGGCCAAAAGAGTCTCCAGGAAAAAAAACCTGCCCGCGTAAACTGTACGGCGGTAATTGTCGCGACGAGAATATTGAGGCAAAGCGCCGTGGGCTTCATTACATCGGGCGCGACGCCCAGCAAGGCCATCGCCGCGAGATATCCCGATGCACCGGCGTGGCCGACGGACGAATACAACAACGCCGCAGCGAAAATCAAAACGGCCAATAGTACTATCGTGCCCTCGGTCAACGCTTGTCCTTAGCGGCTAAAACGGCGTCAAAATTTCACCGAATATTTATACTAGCTTGCGCCTCGAGTCGATACCGGTTCTTTTTCCACGGACGGTTAGCGAACAGTCATCACATATTTATCAGCGCCGCACCCGAAGGTGGCGCATTTGCCGTTGTATTGCCAACACTCTTTGCAATGCGGAGCGCGACAGCGAACGCAAATGACAACGTCTGGGCCAATCGCTCCGCTACAAATCGGGCAGACCATCTCTTCGATCACTCTCGGCGCTTGGTCAT
This sequence comes from Planctomycetota bacterium, assembly GCA_031376585.1. Classification (GTDB taxonomy): domain Bacteria; phylum Planctomycetota; class Planctomycetia; order Pirellulales; family Pirellulaceae; genus JANMEB01. The sequence goes on from JANMEB010000506.1 coordinate 5,916, forward strand.
CGACAAATTCTAGGCCCTCTTGCTGCGACAATTGGGCTTGGGAAAACAGGTCCAGCATCTTGGCTGCGACTTCGTGTAGTCGTTGCTTGTTGCGAAAATGACCGCCGACGCTGAGTTGAAACTTGCCGCGGCGAATTCGCCAAAACAAAAATCCGTTTCTTGACATGTTCGCCAACTGGTCCAAATGCCAGACACAAGCCGGCGACAAAATCTGGCGACATATCTGTGCGTCGTTGTTCCAGACTTCGAATTTTTCATTCAGCCCTGGCTGATCGAAGGAGAATCGACTCAACCCGCCCCGGGCCACCCCAAAAGATCGCGGACCATTCCGCAGCACAATAAGCTGAAATCGCCGGTCGGGCCAATCGATAGCAAAGCGAGTCTGTCGGCCTCCCCCACGCGGGGTTCTGAAATGCGAAGAGAATTGCGCAACCGATTCGCGAAACCGAAACGTGACTCGCGGATTTCCTGTCAACGTCGTCGATAGGAGGCCCAAATATCGTTTGGCCAAATCTTCAAAAGCATAGTACAGCGACGCTCGTCGATTTAAGTAAACGATGAAGCAAACAACAGCGGCCAGGCTCGCAAAGACAACCAGTGTTCGCAATGGATGTTCCTCGTCGCAGCATTGTCGAATAAAACATTACGCCAACTTGATTTTTGAATCGTCTCGCGGTGGGCCGCGCGACGCTTCATCTGAAATCATTTCGGCCGATTCCTGCGATTCTTGACGCCTGCCCCAAAAATAGCCCACGGTGCCGCTGGCAATCGCCGAAATCAGCGCGGCAATCGTTGCGAAAAAAATAATCGACTTCGTCGACGTTGTATTGAATTCGCTCGCCAATGCTGGGTTCATCGCGTCAATCTTGGCCTGCAGTTCCTTAATCAAGCCATTGCGCTGACCTAAATTTGCAGCAACGTCTTTGTTTTCCAAAGTCAACCGCGCAAGATGCTCTGCGGATACTTTGCTCTGGTCTTTGAGCTGCTGCGTTAGCGCGGCCTGCCCTTCCAAGTTCATTCTTAAAGACGCGTTTTGCTCGCTGGCCGTAGCCAGTCGATCCACCAAGCCCGTCGCCTCGGGAGTCTTTTCCGCAAGCGCCGTCAATATCTCGCGATAAGTGTCGGCTTTCGTTTGGGCTTGCCGCTCGCGAACGAGCAGTTCCAATGGCATTGGCTCAGCCGTCGCCGGTCGATCGGCACTCGCGGGTGGAGTGCCGCGCCACAGCACCGCCGTCATGAGCATCAATTGGCCCAAGATCAGTACAGCCAAGCCAAGGAAAATACTCGACGGCAGTGATCGCTCGGCCAAAGCAATCGTGGTCGGTGCGGCCGCTTGCTTGGAAATTCGCATTCGTGGATCGGCTGACATAGTCGCCCTTTCATTGTAGTGTGCGGCAACCGCCAGAACCTCGTGTTCACGTTGGCGATGGCCAAACAAACCAAAACTTGCGGTTCGGACTTTGGAAGCAGGCTGCGTTTCCTGCGACCAACAAAACCAACCACGGTCGTCGCGTACTGGATCGATGACGAGCGCGACATCCAATGATTGATTGAAAAAATGTTCGCAAATAAACATGTCCATATCGGAAAGAAAAACGCCCCAACCCGGATGCGTATGATACCAACCGACAATGGCAAACTTGTCGGGAAACTGCTCGCGCTGCCGCGTAATGGCTTCCCAAGTCTCGTGCGTGAATTTGAAGCTGCCACGCGTTGCTTCGTAATGTTCGGCTCGCAACGAGTCGCGCACCACAACAAAAGGTCGGCCTTCGGCGTCGATAAATTGGTCGCCAAGCAACACTCCGCCCAGTTCCACATTGACGTTATCGACGGCGTGTGATTCCAGTTCGCGCATCACATCCAAATCGACAAAGATCGGCCAGACATCTGTCGGTTCGCCAACCCAAGCTACAGCGAAATGCGGATTGCGATCCGGCGCGACGCCCAGTTTGGGCTGCGATTGCTGATAGTCGCCAAAACTAATTTCGGAGTCCATTTAATTTGTCGGATTGCTGTCGAGATAAATCTACCCGTGATGCCTCGTTTAACCCGGAGCCAACTGCGACGGCGTTGACACGGCAAAGATTCCGTCGCAGTTGGCTCCGGGTTAAACAAAATGGCCGGGCGAGGTATGGCGAGGCTCTAATTGATAATAACGTGTTCCGCCCGCCGTTTCGATTTTTACAATGTCAAAATCAGGGATTCCAAGCTGATGTAAGGTCCGATTGGCCCACGGACTAGCCGCATCGACTCGGTGGATCGTCTTCGGCTGCATGGTTTGGCCGCACTCGATACAAGTTGCGTCGCTGTGGTGAACGCTTTGCAAGGGTCGTTCCACTGGCGTCGAGAGCTTGCATTGTTGACATTCCAGAGAGCAAACCCAATCGCGATCCAAGACCAATTGCGCATCTGACGATTCCAGCAACTCCGCCGCACGCGCCTCTGCCGTCAAGCCAATCGGATCGATGACTTCATAGGTTTCGTGACTGAGACAATCCGGCTTCAACGGATATCGCGTACGATAAAACTGATTCGCGACTCCGTTGAATACAAAGGCTGTCGCGTCGCTGGGCGGCAAGCAGTGCAAGAGCTTGAGCGCTTCTTGAACTTGGAGTCCACCGATGATCGATGCGATCGTCGGCGACGTCGGAACGCGGCCCTGCTGAATGTCCGACTGTTGAAGCAGCGGGCAACTGTAACGAAGTTGGATCAATCGGTAGTCTGCATCGGTCATCCCGCATTCGTAGCACGGTCCCTCGGGCGGTCGAAATACTTTGGCGACGCCGTTGATCTCTTGGATTCCGCCGTCGATCCAGGGCCGGGTAACTTTCCAGCACATCCGATTGACCCACAACCGTGCTTCGCGATTGTCCAAGCAACCGATCACGACGTCGGCGGCGCGAACGCGTCCCAGCCCCACCTCGGTCATGACATTCCCGACGATCGCATCGACTCGAATGTGCGGATTAAGCTGCCGCAAAGATTCGGCCGCGACGTCAGCCTTGAATCGGCCCGCATCGCGTTCACGGAATAAGACCGCGCGCGACAAGTTTGAATTTTCGATCCGATCAAAGTCCACGATCTCAATGTGGCCCACGCCGACCAATGCCAAGTTTTTGAGAACTTCATTTCCCAAAGCACCGGCGCCGACAACCAACACACGACTTTGTTGTAATTTCCGCTGGTCCCACCATGGAATAAGCTGCAATCGGCTGTAGCGATCATCGTCGCTGATCTCAAAAGGTAGCTGTTCCATGATTGAAAACTGAAAACTGAACCAAGAATCAGGGGGCTAACACCCCTCGCTCGCCAGGCGCTCGTCGTTTGGCGAGCTGCCGTCAATCGATGAAGATAATTTCCGCGTCCGTGATTCGACTCGAGCTTTTGAGTCTATCGGAAAAACGGGGACGGGGGTTGCCGCCAACAAGAATCGGCGGCGGAACGACGTTTCGGATTTCGGTTGCGTCGACGAATGGCGATGCTTCGCCCGAAATTCGATCTCGCAGCCCACGTTGATCCAATGGAAATGAAAGTGTCGATTGGTCGCGAGCCCAGATGGCGGCTTCGCGATTGTAGGGGCTAAGAATATCAAAATTCTTGTAGCGGATCATATCCCACAACATGATGCACAATTCGTCAAGCTTGAGGCTGGGAACCCAAAATGTTGAATATCCTCCCAAGCAGACCACGCCATTGGTCGAAATGTTCGGATGAAAGATGGGGCTGCGCCAACTGAGTGCGGGGATCAATCGAGGATAAGCTGATCCCAGTTCAATGCGCACGTGATGCTCGTCGCGTGGGATAACTTGTCCGTCGTCCAATTGCCAAAGCCCGATGCCACGGAAGTACACGTCGTAGACTTCATGCGACGAACCAACTTGACGAAACGAAACAATTGAACTTTCGTTCTGCAAACGCATCAAGGCTTGAGAATCGGCAGCGAGCCGTCGATCGCGCGGAGATGGGCGCATAGCAGTTGCGGGCACGGTATTTAGCCGGCCACAATCTCCGGGTAAATAATGAGATGATCGCCTTCGGAAACATTGGCCTCGATCAGTGTTTGATCTTCGAGTAGTCGCTTGCCACCCTCTTTATGGTCCAAGCTATAACTCATCGGATGCCCGTCGGGTCCGACCACGGGCAAATTCATCTTGGTGATGATGTTGGGCAGAATGCGCCGTACGGTGATCGCATCGGAGACGACCGCTTCGACGGACTTCGATCCGGTTTGATCCAGAAAAATTACTTTGGTGCCCTGGCGAGAACTCGTTTCTGTCATGCATTAACCCCTTGTTGCATTGCCGCCGAACTGCCGGCGACGACCCGGCGCGATCAACTGCGGTGTTCACCCAAGACGCTTTCGTGTCACTGTCGGCGACGCACCGTCTATTTTAACGAATTTGAACTCGTCGCAATTGCCATTCTTGAAATTGTTTCCGCAAGCGAGCGGTGGCCGCCAAAAGACCGCAAATCTCGCAAAGCGGCTCATGGTCCGGCCGCCAACGCTTTTTGGTATTCGCGGCCAGCCGAGTGATCTTGGGAAAATTCAGCAGGGTTTTATGGCTGATGCCACTCGTTCGGATTTTGACGGTCCGCCCACCAATAAGAAAACACAAAAAAACACTAGCGCATGATGCGACCACGACTGGTGACCTAAGTTTTCGAAACGACTCCTCGCCCTGATTCAGAACGCGACTATGGATTATTTGAACCAACTTTTTGACTTGACGCCCGCGATGCCATCGGCTGCCTTGGCGTCTGGGCCCCTTGCCAAGTCCCAGGTCGAACGCCAGCGACAACTCGATCGCAAGACGTATGGTGACTTTGAATTCACCGATGCCGTGCGGCCGTCGCCCAAGGCAAAGATCCGTCCTTCGCAAGGTTTTCGCTACGACAAATATATCGACGAAGAAACGAAGACCGAGATTCCCGTTATCATGGCGTCTGCATCGCGCGGAGTTCTTTATTCCGTCTTCATGCAGCTCATTCAGGAACTAGGGCCTGTCGTCGACGTGGTGTTGGAAACCAGCCACGAACACGAAGTGACCGGGCACTGCGACTTGTTTCGCGAACAAATTGACATGCCGATTCTCACCAGTATTTTGCTGGAGTACGAGGAAATGCTGCTCAACGACGGCTGCGCCGGCATCGCCGTATTGAACCCCCAGACTCCACAAGAAGTTCAATTCGACGAACACAAACTGCTGATCATGTACGGCAATCCGCTTGAGTCGTTCGAAAAGGTCTTGGAACAGCACGGCATCGCTTGCGAACCAGCTATGCATTTCATTACTGAAGCCGAACACATTCACGCATCGAACCAATCTTATCGCGAGCAATTTGAATTGCTCTGCAACACGTTGGGCACCGAAAAGGAAAGAGGAGGCGGGCTGGAGGCGTAGACCCAAAACGGAAACCGCAGGGACCTGACGTCAATTTGCGTCAGCCGCAGCGGATTCAGAGTAGATCGGGTGCTACCCCCCTTCGAGACGCTGACGTTGGCGCCACGATTATCAAAACGTTCCAGACAATTAATTCGATCGGCCTTGTCCATCGTCGTAAAAATCATAAAAATTCCCCATGGTCGCCAAGCGCCAAGCTATTTTTCTGTATCCTATATCAGATCAAAATTGAAGCATCATGAATTTGTTGCCCGTAATTAACGTGATCGCGATGTTCGGCTTGCCGATG
>JANMEB010000296.1:0-1195 GCA_031376585.1 Planctomycetota bacterium
GTTCATCGGCCAACAGCAATTGCGGATGAGCTACGAGCGCGCGGCAGATCGCCACGCGCTGTTGCTCACCTTGGGAGAGGCGGCGAATTTTGCGGGCGAGTTTGTCTTGCAAGCCCATCGAGGCGGCCAATTCATTTGCCCGGAGTTGTCGGTGATGTCGACTTGGACGGTGTTGACGTTCGTCATCGCACTGTTGATTTTTCGCTGGAACGATTAACCGAGGTCGGGCTCTTGATCGACATACGACAACTCACCTTTGCGTATCCCAAAACGGACTTTAGGCTGTCGGTCGATCGACTCGAAGTCGCCGCGGGTGAACGAGTCGCTGTGGTTGGACCCAGCGGCAGCGGCAAGACAACGCTGCTGAACTTAATCTCGGGAATCTCGATCCCGCAATCCGGAACCGTCGAAGTCGCCAGCCGCCAAGTCTCGGCGCTCTCAGACGCACAACGGCGCGATTTTCGCGCTGGCTCGATCGGTTTCATCTTTCAGCAATTCGAACTGATTGAGTATCTTTCGGTGCTGGAGAATATTTTGCTCCCGTTCATGATCAATCGCTCGCTGCGCATGGACGTGGAAGTCGTTGCGCGGGCAAATGAATTGGCCGCCTCGATGGGCTTGCAAGACAAACTCGCCCGCAAAATTCGCCGCCTCTCCCAAGGTGAGCAACAGCGCGTGGCGATCTGCCGAGCGCTCGTAGCTCATCCGCAATTGCTGTTGGCCGATGAACCGACCGGCAATTTGGACCCGCGCAACAAGGACTTGACGATCCGATTGCTGTTTGAATTTTGCGCGAGGCAAAAGGCGACGTTGCTCGTGGTGACGCACGATTTGGGCATATTGACTGGCTTTGATCGCCAGATCGATTTCGCCCAGTTTCGGGCGGAGGGTTCGAAATGATGCGCGCCTTTCGATTGGCCTGGCGATACGTTACTTATCACAAGTACAGCTCGATGGTGTTAGTCGCATGCATTGTGCTGACGTTGTTTTTGCCGGTCGCTGTGAGTTTGGTTCTGCGGAAATTTCACGAACAGATCATGTCTCGCGCTGAGACGACTCCCGCCGTGATCGGCGCTTTGGGAAGCCGTTTGGATTTGACGCTCGATGCGCTTTACTTCCGTTCCGAAGTCAACCGAGACATTCCATTCGGCGAAGCCAAATCGATCCAAGACAGCGGCCGTGCGATTGCCATCCC
>JANMEB010000561.1:0-6886 GCA_031376585.1 Planctomycetota bacterium
GGCCAACGATCAGTAGGGTAAAACCGAGTGTAAAAAGCAGCAGTGACATTGCGTCTAACGTCGCAACGATCCAATCGAAATTGTGACCGGCAAAAAGACATTGGGAAAGAACAATCGTGAAAACGCTGGTAACGATTGCACAAAGTCCAAGTAGCTTGATCCTTCGCAATCGGCGAAATCGTTGAACTTCGGCCTCGCGTATTATCTCGCCAACTGTCGGTCCATCTTCGTCGGTGAATTCGAGTTTAACATTTCCTGGATAGTCGCGATTTCGTCTCATGTGAATGAGTCGCCTAAACAACAAGCAAACTATCCGGTTGTATTCAGACGGATAGTTTGTGCGTTGACCTGAGACGCTTCGCCAGATCACGCCTTATGCGGATTGCCTGAGGCTATGCGCCTGGAAGCTGCCAGTTTAACGGGGCGAGCGGGCCAGAAGCAAGTAGTTTTGCTTACACGCGGGGATTTCGAGCGAGTCGTGTGGCAGCCGGATCACGTTTGAAGCCAAAAATATGTCGCTTGCGTCAAGCACAGCCGCGCGGTTCTCTCCCACGAGCACTTGCCACGCGAAGCTCCACTTCCAAACTCAAGCGGGCAACAGCAAACCCCATGAGCCTTCCCCCAACACAACTTCGCCGGGTTTCTTGAATCCGCCGCGGCTGAACCTTTGGTTCGAAGACTTGCGAAGTCAAATCCTTATTTGTTTGCTGACAGTATTCGACGGCCTACGTTCGAAGCGACATGAGGTGGCAAATCGGCACGAATATAAGCGGGTCACGAATCCCATTTGTTAATTCTATCAACAATGGTCCATTTGCCATTCTGTTTCTCCAGTACGAGTGTGCTTCCCTCGGCAATCAAAACACCGTGATGCAACATCTGCCGTACGTAAAGCCGCGAGGTGCCCTCCCAGGTTACATCACGAATTGAGTAGACCCATGCACGTTTTCCGGTTGGTTTATGCAAAAGAGAATCGAGCTGGTCGCCAGCCCAATCGACGTCTTCTGGCTTGGCGAACACCGATACGTCAGTTCCTTTGGCTTCTAGTCGCTTGGCAAGTGTCTTCCAAAGAGAATCGGGCATTGGGATGTACTGACCTTCGGAGTCGTGCAGTGCGACGACATAAACTCGATTCGATTTCCGAGTAACCGATATGGAATCCGTAAGTACGACTAAGTAAACGTCCTCGAGTTCTGATAACAGGTCGTCCAATGCGACCGCGGAATGCAAATTCAAAACCAACATCGCGAGAAAGGCAATTGCGCATCTAGCCATTCTGAAATTCCTCTCCCTCTCAGCGAATAAGATGTATACCAACAGCGAATTATTCGCTGGCGGTGTTACAAGACGATTGCAGTGTGGAGAACTTGAAAAGTGTTGTCAATACGCTGGTACGCTGGTAAAGAAAAAGGACAAAAGAAAAAGGACATGCATAATGTCAACGGTCGCTTTTGGAACGCCGGTCCGGAACTTTTTGAAATTCGGTGCGCGAGGGATGGGTGATGGGGGACTTGGCGCGGAATTGGGTAACGAGGCCATTAGAATGGGGCGCCGATTCGCGAATTCGTGCGAGTTCGGCGCAGCAGTTTCGACGCAAGGCAAGGCCAGCGAGTATCGGGTTGGAAAGGCTGCGAGTTTGCAGCGATCAGCCAGTTGCCGCGAGGCTGATTGCGTTGTCGACGTGATGCACGCCGCGTCGATCGGCGATTTCCTTCAACCGTTCGCTCGAAGTCGCGAAATAGCTTCCAAGTAAACGGGACTTGGAAAACAGTTTCTTAAGTCGATGTTCCCAAAATTCGGCGCTGGTCCCAAGCCGTTCAAAGATACCCGCCAATTCACTCGACACGCGAGCTTTGCCCGCACGACACAACCGGCTGGTGTAGTCCACCAACAACAGATAACTCCCCAGCGAAAAACTCTCGATCATTCCTTCTCGCTCGATACCTTTGCGACGCAAGTCCTCCACCGGGCACAGCCAATGCGATTCTTCCAGCCGACCCGCAGCCTTGCTACCGGCCACCGAACCGGTCGCAGCCGCTTTCAACGCATCAAGTTTTCCTTCGGCTTTCGCATGGTGCACACGCTGCCGAACCGAAGTATGCTTGCTCGTCTCTGGAGTCGCCGCGATTCCTGCCGCCACCGGGTTGAGATCGATGTACGCACAAGTCGCCAGCAAAGCTTCTTCGTCCAAAACCGCGATCGACTTGTAGCGGCTCTCCCAAAAAGTCCCCTTGCAGTCGTCTTCGTTGTTGGCCATCCGCGCCAGCGGCTCTTTCAACGCCTTCATGAACCAGCCCAAGTCTTGCAATCGGACCCGCAGTTTTTGGACTTTCTTTAAGTCTTTCACCTGATGGTCGATCCACGTCCGCAGCACTTTTTCGTTTGCGAAATCCAAGTTGCGCGGCGGATAAACGGCAATCCAGCGGCGGACGACTTCTTCGTCGGACCATTCCGCCGCCACCTTTGGATCCAAGCGGACTAGAACGTGCATGTGGTTATCCATCAGGCTAAATCCACAAACCGACAAAGCGAAATTCTTGGCCAGCGTCTCTAAGCGATCCTCGATCCACTGTTTGCGATGTTCGAATCCATCCCCACAGAGCATCGCCCGTCTCACGCACCGCGAAATGCAGTGGTAAAAGCGAGTAACTTCCAAGTCAACCAGTTGTCCCCGAGCGACCGTCATCGCAATACCTCGCTAAATTCTTACTAGAAAACCCCTTGTGCCCACCCACCTTACCAAAATCGCCAACACCTGTCAACCAATTATGCCTGTCCTTTTCTTTCTTTTCTTTTCTCGTCTTTTTTTTATCTGAGTATCTGGGAATTGTATGACGAACTACAGCGTACGGAATGAACCCTGTCGAACAAAGTAGAACGCAAGGGCGAAAACAACCAAAGCAGCGAAGATACCAAGGTCTATGGCGGGACGCCGCGAATTTACGAACCAGACAAATCGGCCGCTGACTAACGACGCAACGCTCCAGAAAAGGCCGGCAAGTAAACCGCCAATCAGACGGAAATCCTGACCGTCGGTCGCTACCGGATGGTAGAAGTTGGCAATTCCAGTTTGAATCAAATTGAAGGCAAGCAACAACATGCAAACCCCGGCCGCCAAGCCGCAAACGGTCCGCACGAAAACGCGGTAACCAGCATCAGGGTCAAATTCTCGCATCGTCGGCCAGATAACAAGATGTATACCGACAGCGACTTTTTCGTTGGCGGCTTTACAAGACGATTGAATTCTGGAGAACTTGAAAAGTGTTGTCAATACGCTGGGAAAAGCATATCCTCTGCTGCGTTATTCAGTTGGGAGTCGGAATTATGCCAAAGGGTATTAGGCAGATGCACCAGCTTGCAACGCGAACTGAAAAGCCAAAATTAATTGACTTGATGCAGAACAAGATGCGGGTGTTGCAATTGGCTTATGCATTGTCAAAGCTTAAATTTAGGGTTCTCGAAATAGAAGCCTGGAGCGCACGCGAAGAAGTAGCGGGGAGTAAACGAGACTTTCGCCCCACTGGCCTCGCGCCAGTGGACGACGGGTTTGAAAACTAGAAATAGCGCTAGTTCCCAAACCCCAAACCGGCTTCCATCGGCACAGGGCCGACGGGGAGCACAAGAAACTCTTGCACCACTGGTAAGGCGTCAGTTGACAACCAGGTGAGAACTTTTGATTTACTCTAATTCGCGGCGCGAGATATTGGCGAGCGCGCTAAATTTCCTTCACTCGAATCGATTCGCTCTGGGCTGCGTGGCTCGATGGTCTGCTTGATATCGCGGTACGAGCCAGTCGTTCGCTTGATCAATTCCAGAAGCTGATACATCAAACTGAACACGGTCGGGACCAAGATCAACGTAAAGATGGTCGAAACGAACAAGCCGCCCAACACGACCGCGCCGAGTCCTCGATAAAGTTCACTTCCGGCGCCTGGAAAAAGCACCAAAGGCAATAGTCCAAAAATGGTCGTCAGTGTCGTCATGAAAATCGGACGGATACGTGCGCGCACGCCATCGGCCACTGCGTCGTTTATCCCAAGTCCTTCGTTCCGCATCAAATGCAAACCGTGATGGACAATCAAAATCGGATTCTTCACCACGGTTCCAACGAGGATTACGAAACCAAGCATCGTCAACACATCCAAGGATTGCGGTGCGCCGCCGTTGGCAACTAAGTACAAGCTCAAAAGCTTGAGCCCCATGATTCCACCCACGGCGCCTAACGGAACAATCAGGATAATGACCAGCGGGTACGACCACGATTCAAATAGCGCGGCCAGCAGCAGATACGTGATCAAGATCGCCAGTAGTATGTTCCCTCTTAGCGCCTGCCAAGTCTGCTGAAGCTTGTCTGCCGTGCCGCTGAGGTGCAAGTGATAATCCGAGCCCAGCGAGCCGTTTTGCTCGAGCGGTTCGATGATCTTGGTCTTGAGGATCGCAATCGTTTCCTCAAGCGAAATCGTTGGCGGCGGCGTGATTTCGATGGTGATTGCGCGTTGTCGTTCACGCCGCATGATGCTTTCGGGCCCGGAACTGAGAGAGACGTTAGCGATCGAGTCAAGCCGAACTGGCTCAGCCATGTTTCGCGTGGCCAAGTACTGCGCTTGGAGGTCTTGCGAGTTGGCATCTGTTTTCTGGTTGGTCAAAATGACCATATCGATTTTCTCGCCGCCCACGAAATAATCAGTGACGTAAGCACCATCAATCAAGGCGTTGATGGCGTAACCCAACTCGACACTATTGATCCCTAAATCATTGGCTTCACGCGATTTTTTGAGAACGTGTAGTTCCGGACTGGACAAGTCCAATCCTGGAATCGGACGAGATTGAGTCCCATCGGGCAAGAATTCTTTCGTTTGCCCCATGATCTGACCGCCGATTCCGACGAGCCGCTCCATCTCTGGGCCGGTAATCTCCAACTCGATCGTTCGCCCGCCTCCCAAGCCACCAGAAAAAAGACTTGTTTGAAACGCGACGACGTAGGATCCTGGAAATTTTCCATTGAATCTCGAGAAGATCAGCTCGATCAACTTACCGCATTTAAGCGGATCCTGTGCCCCAATTCCAAAAAACACGGTACGACCGAAAGCCACGCAAAACAAGTCATCGATTGCCGGATAATCCAACTCATGATCCTCAAGCCCTTGGTCGTAATTCCAATACGGCTCCAGCTCCGCTTCGACAACTTTTCCCATGCTCGAAAGTTCATTCAAGTTGTAACCAGGCGGCGGCGACACCAAGCTAATCACCAAATTCCGATTGCCGGCTGGTAAGTATTCGACGTTGGGTCGCAACAGCCATGAGAGTCCGCTCGCTGCGCCGACTAAAATGAAAACCGTGGCGAACTGTCGGAGTTTGCTAAGCTGAATCCACCGATTCACGGCGACGACGTCCTCGACAAATCTTGATCCGAATCCAGAAACCACGTGTTGAATTGTGCCGTGGCTTGCATGTTCGTGTTCTTGCAGCAAGCGAGCGGAAGCGGTTGGAATCACGACCACGCTGACAATCAGCGACAGTCCGACGGCGGCGCTGATCGCCAAAGCGATATCGATAAAGAGCTGGCCGACTTCGCCTTCCAAGAACACGACGGGCAAGAACACTGCAAGCGTTGTGAGCGTCGAGGCAAGCACCGCGCCCCAGACTTCGATCGCTCCCAATCGAGCCGCGTCAAACGGCTTATAGCCTTTTTTGGCGTAAGTGAAAATGTTTTCCAAAACGACGATCGAGTCGTCGACCAACATCCCGACTGCGAACGATAGACCAGCCAAGGTAATGACATTGAGAGAACGGCCCAGCATATTGAGAATCAGGAACGTGCCGATAATACACGTGGGAATCGACAGCGACACGACCAGCGCGCCACGAGCAAACCAAAAGCCAGCAATCAGAATGAGAGCCAGCGTGATTGCAAAAAACCAAGGAGAAATGGTCAACGCGGCGATCGAGCTAACGGCGAGCAGTGGGATGAAAACGAGACACCGCACATTCAAGTGCAAAAACAGCAGCAAGATGCTCACCGTGAGCGCGCTGCCCAAAAAAATGTCGGAGTTGACCAATTCGATCGCTGAATGAATGTACTCCGTTTCGTCATAGACTTGTTCGAGCAGCAGCCCTTGGCGTTTGAGTGGCCCGTCATTGAGCTCGCGAACTTTGGCTTGAATCGAGCGCATGACTTCGATGACGTTTGCCCCAGGCTCGCGCTGGCAGTTCAGCGCGACGCCTTCGACACCGAGTCGCCGCACAAAGCCATCGCGTTTCTTGAAGCCCATGCGGACTTCGGCAACATCGCTGACATAAATCGGCTGACCGCTCGGGTTGGCAATGATTTGTTGTTGAACTTGTTCGAGCGAGCGATACTCGCCAAGCGTTCGGACGACGATTCGCCGTTTGCCTTCAAAGAAATCTCCGGCCGAGCTGTCTTGGTTGTCCTCCGTCAATGCTCGTCGCACATCGGCGATTGTTAAGCCACGTGCGGCAAGCTTCGTTGTGTCGACCTCGACCTGTACTTCCGGTTCCTGGCCGCCGAACACGCCTGCATTTGCGACGCCCGGCACACGTTCAAGCTGTGAACCAAGTTGGTCTTCGGCGTACCTGCGGAATTTTGTGATATCAAGTTCTTTGGGTTTTAGTTCGGCAGCCGCAGGAACCGCTTCGACGAATTTCAGAATCCGATGGACTTTGAGGCCTTCACTGTGCGAGCGGAGAATTTGATCGATGGCCGCTTGGTGCTCGGGATGTTTTTGTCCGAACGCTTGGATGATTTCGTCGTCGACAGGTCGGGGTCCGAGGATGAACCAAGCGATCGCGTTGTCGTTGGGATCGGACGTCTGGATCACCGGCTCCTGGGCGTCGATCGGATAATCGGATACTTGTTGCAACTGGC
>JANMEB010000564.1:0-7887 GCA_031376585.1 Planctomycetota bacterium
AAAAAGCACGTCTTGGCTCTGAAGCCCGACGCATTAAAAGCTATCGCTTATCGCTGGCGTGTATTTTTCTTGTGACACCTGATACAAGTCGGGATCACGCCATTGGTAAACTTTGGAAGATGCAAATTTTTTTCCCCGTACCTGCCCTTACGTTTGTATTCATGCAGTCCGAACGACCATGAAAACGGACAAGTTATGGCCGGTCAATAAATTTGGCATGAATTGATCGAATAAAAAAATTTGCCAAGCAATTGTTCTTGATTTGGGCCGGAGAGCACCGGGGTCGAACTGGCAACCCAACGATCTGTATCCGTTTTCGAACCAACTTGCGATTTATGTTATAAAATACAAATCGAACCACAGCCTCGCATTGAGCGCAACTTATGAAACACAAGCAACGGATTACGGTTCCGCAATTCATCGGCTTCAAGTCAGCACAACACAAGATTTCGATGCTGACTGCTTACGATTTCGCTATGTCAAAAATGCTGGACGAAGCCGGCGTCGAAGCGATTTTGGTCGGCGATAGTTTGGCGATGGTTGTCCAAGGCCACGAAACGACACTCCCCGTGACGTTGGACGAGATCATTTACCACGCCGAAATGGTTGGCCGCGCCGCCCATCGCGCGCTCGTGGTTGTGGATTTGCCGTTTCCAATCAATCACTTGGCCGAGCGAGAAACGATTGATGCGGCCGGTCGCATTCTAAAGCAAACCCGCGTCCAAGCCGTCAAGCTTGAAGGAGGCGCTAACCAAGCCCCGATCATCGCCGCGCTAGTGACCGCTGGAATTCCTGTGATGGCACACGTCGGATTGCGCCCGCAGAACGTCCACGTTATGGGTGGCTATCGAGTTCAACGCGACCAAGAGCAATTGCTGCACGACGCACTTGCCGCCGAAAAAGCAGGCGCGTTTTCGATTGTGCTGGAATGCATTCCAACCGGAATTGCCAAACAAATTACGCAGCAGCTAGCTATCCCGACGATCGGTATCGGTGCTGGACCGTTTTGCGACGGCCAAGTCTTGGTGACGAATGATTTGATTGGCTTGACAACCGGCTACGTGCCGAGTTTCGTCAAGCAATACGCGAACCTTCGCGAGCAAATTTCGACGGCGCTCGAAAACTGGCAGAGAGACGTCCGCGACGGCTCGTTTCCTGACGAAGCTCATTCGTTTAAGTAATCAAAGTAGCAGGCACTAACTATGTGCCGCAGGCGTTCGGCCCCACGGCACACGGAGTGTGCCTGCTACTTTGAAATCCGCGTCCGGCCCCAGGCACATGGAAAGTGCCTGCTACTTTGCGTGCCTTTATTTTTACGCCAGCAGTTGGCACAAACTGATCTTGAGCGCAGGTCACGACCCGCTATTTTCTGCGGTCCAAAAATCGGCTCGTCGGCATCATCGAGCCTTCAAGTCGAACGAGCGTGCTTTCTACAAAGGCCGAATCAATGAATCGAATCAATATCATCGCATGCGGAATTTTGTTATTGCTTTTTGGAGTCACCGGTTGCTGTGGCCGACTTTGTAGCAATTGCGGAACTGGTCCGACTGCGGCTGGTACTCTTCCGAATTGGGATGGCTTGGGAAATGCACGCGTCGCACCGCCTGGGACAGGAACTTATCAAGTCCCAACAACGCAACAACCTTATTACACTCCGTCCGCGACTGCCAGCGTTCCGACGGGTTCAGCGTTTAATCCAAACATCCTAGCGGGTCCGCCCGCAACCACGATACAACCCGGTTTCGCTCAGCCACCATTCGGGCAACCCGTGAACTCACCACAAGGTTGGCGGCCGGCAGATGCCTCGACCGGCTCAGGTTTCTATAGTCCGACCACACAACCGTCGAGCGGCAACTTTAATTCAACCAGTTTCCAAACGACGGCACCTGACTATCGCTCCACGGTTGTCGACGAGCGGTTCGATCCGACGCGAATGCCAGCCACCGACGCAACGAAGGTTCGTGCTCCGACTAGTTTTAACCCGACAGGGAATTGGCCGGCACTAAATCAGATGGCCAACGGTCCGATCAATGTTCCTCGCCAATTTGAATATCGGACCACGCCGCAAATTGCAAGTCAAAGCTTCGCGGCGACTGGGCAAATGAACTCAATGCAGTTGCCGCCCCTGGGCTTTCCAAATTATCCGTATGCAACTCAGTCGCAACCAGTTGTATTGGCTCAAGCATCCACTTCTCCCGAACTGCTTGCGCGCGATCCGAATTATCAAGCCGGATGGCGCGATCGTTACACGGCCGGCACCAATTTGAACCGCTAAAAGCATATCTGAATCCAAGACCCCCCTCGCCTCGGCGAGTCGCCAATGGAGACCTACCCGCCGACTGCGGACGAGGGAACGATTATGGTTCTGGTTCCCAGGCTCCTACCTGAGAACCAGTTGAGTTGCTGGCTCTGCCAGCCGGATTCGAGGCAGAGCCTCGGTTGCAGTGCGTTCTCAGGCGGGAGCCTGGGAACGAGTAGCGCCGGGGCTAGGGAACGATTTGCGTTCTTTTCAACGACGGGTGCGACATGTTGAAATCGGCAGCCAAAGTGCAGACTCGCGGAATCCCGCCGCGCTGGATTCGATTCAAGGACTTCATCGAAGCCGCCGGGCCAAAGCTGCAAACTCTCAACGATGCCGCATTGCGCAAAGCTAGTTTGGCGTTGCGCTATCGGGCGAGTGGTGGCGAACCGCTGGACTCGCTTTTGGTTGAAGCCTTTGCACTGGTTCGCGAAGCCGCGACTCGGCGCATCAACATGCGACACTATCCCGTGCAATTGCTTGGCGGAATCGCAATGCACTTTGGCTCGATCGCCGTGATGTCTACCGGCGAAGGTAAAACGCTAACCGCCACGCTTCCCACATACCTAGCGGCTTTGCAAGGACGCGGGGCACATCTCGCGACCGCAAATGATTACTTGGCAGAGCGCGATGCACGGCTGATGGGTCCGGTCTACGAAGCGTTGGGCTTGACGGTTGGAACAGTCTTGGCGGATTCATCGCGGACGGAACGACATCGTGCGTACGGCTGCGATATCACTTATACGACGGCGAAGGAAATTGGATTCGATTTTCTGCGCGATCGGCTTTGGCAGCGTCGCCAAGCCAGCGACGATCCATCGGTGCTTGCCGCGATGCTTGGCCAAACGGATTTGTCCAGCGAAATCCAAACTGTGCAGCGGACGAAACATTTTCTGTTGCTTGATGAAGCTGACAATATCCTTATCGACGAAGCCCGCACGCCGCTGATCGTGAGTGCCGTTCCCAACCGCGTGGCCCGAATCGAATCCGAATTGTATCGCTGGGCAACACGGCACTCCGACAAGTTCGACGAAAAAAGTCACTATCGGATCGACGAGGCTACTCGCTTACCGAACCTAAACGAGCAAGGCCGTCGCATGGTGCGCGAGATTGAGCTGCCCGAGATGATTGGCGCAACGCCTTTGCCCGATTTGTACGATCACGTTCAACAGTCGATTCACGTCAACCGGACTTACTTTCGCGATCGGCATTATGTGATCCGCGATCATAAGATCGTGATCGTCGATGAGTTCACTGGCCGTTTAGCTGAAGGCCGCCAATGGCGATCCGGCTTGCACCAAGCCATCGAGGCCCGCGAAGGACTTGACGTTAGCGTGACCACTGGCGAAGCCGCTCGCGTGACGATTCAAGACCTCTGTCTGCAATATCAACGAATTTGCGGGATGACGGGCACGGTTGCCACTAGCGCCCGCGAACTGCGAAAGATTTATAAGCTTCGTTCAGTGAATGTACCGACCAATCGCGCGCCGCGCCGAGAACAATGGCCCGATATGGTCTTGGGGACGGAGGCCCACAAATGGAACGCGATCGTCGATGAAATCAAGACGATAAACGCCACCGGGCGGCCGATTCTGATCGGGACGCGGTCGATCGACAAGTCCGAACGACTCGCGTCGCAACTGACAGCGGCTGGCATCGCGCACATCGTACTGAACGCGCGGCATCTAGCAAATGAAGCCGAGATTGTGGCTCAAGCCGGTAAACAAAATCAAGTCACCGTTGCGACCAACATGGCCGGACGTGGGACCGACATTCAACTCGACGAAAAGTCTGTTCGCTTGGGCGGTCTGCACGTGATCTGCACGGAATTACATGACGCCGCGCGAATCGACCGGCAGCTCATTGGCCGCTGTGGTCGCCAAGGC
Source organism: Planctomycetota bacterium (assembly GCA_031376585.1). Taxonomy (GTDB): domain Bacteria; phylum Planctomycetota; class Planctomycetia; order Pirellulales; family Pirellulaceae; genus JANMEB01. Next base: position 4,186 of record JANMEB010000564.1, read on the forward strand.
GACCCCGGCAGCTTTCGCCAGTTCATGTGTTTGGATGACGACATTCTGCAAAATGCGTATGGTGCCGCGAAAGCAAATCGTTTGAAACGATTTGCAAATGAATCGACCCGTCAATTAGCTCGCTTCGGTCGCCATTTCTATTTCGCACAACAGCGCGTCGAGCGACAGCACTTTCAATCTCGTAAGGTGCTACTCTATCGCGAGCGTCAGCGCCAAATTCTTCAGCGTGAAATGGGCCAAGACCCATACCTCGACACGCCAAGTCAGTAGTCTGCTTTGCTAAAGGCATGAGGCTTGAGGCGACAGGCTTGAGGGAAGACAGCAAGCTACCGACGCTAATTGGTAGTGTTAACACAATTGGCTAGTTGATGTGGCCTCTCCCTGGTCCCGTGATGGCTGACAAAGTTTGGACTCTAAACTCCGGAATTCCTTTGCTGATCGCAGCATTTGGCTTTGCATTCCATCGTTTGCGGTCGCTCCGGCCATCGACAAGAAATAACGATGTACGAGGTCGCATGATGCTGAGCCGGATGCTGTCTTGGAAAAATTGCCGCTGACGATCGCGGTCGAGTTTGTCGGTGAGGGCATCCCATTGTTCCGCTGCGGAATCGAGTGCGGACTGTGGAGTGGCCCTGCCGTTAAGCGCGGAACGGATGGCTTCCGAAAGGATTCGCAAGTACTCGGCACGGCCGGGAATTCGCAAGTTGTACATCGTGAATGACTGTTCGTGATTTGAGCGTATTACGTCGGCCATTTGCTGAGCTGCTTCGCGCGGGAGTTGCTCGTTGACCCAAGCAAACGGACTGGACAACTGAGCCGATTGTGCGAAAAGCGTGTCGGGAAATTCGGTGGAGAATTCCCGGTTGGCTTCGGCGGTCATTAGCCAAGCCACAAAGCGCTGCGCGGTTTTCAGTCGGCGCGTATTGGATGTGATCGAAGCGATCCGGCCGGCGATCGGTACCAGCGGGGTCGAATGAACCTCCCCTGTCGGGGACAATTTCCAAATTTGTTCACGATAATCGTACACACGCGCGGCACCTGGAAGCGCGGCGACACCTATTGGAAATACTTCAGCGACAGATTCGATCGTCGGCTGTGATGAGGGCCACGTAATGGCAAACGCGGCTTCGCCTTTTACGATCGCCTCATAACAATCGGACGGTGTCATTTCATCGCGATTCTGTAGCGAGTGTTCGGCCACGATTTGTTCGAGCGCGTCGACAAACGGCGGCGTGTTAATAAGCGACTTCATGGATTCAACGTCGAAATAAGACGATAACCGGCCTTGGCGGACCAACGATCCGGCGGCGCGGGCAAAGAAATATTCCGCCAGCCACGTTTCGGCATTCGGCTCGCAGACTCCGGTCGGTAGCGGCTTGCCGTCCGGGCTCTTGAGTTCGCCGGCGGACTTGAGAGCGTCTTTCGCCTCGCGATATTGCCGCCAAGATTGGGGCACTTCGAGTTTGAGTTGCTCTAGTACATCGCGGCGATACAAGAGCATCAGCATCGGTGTACCGAGCGAAGCGCCGTAAATGGCCTTGCCGCTTTGAACTACGGTCGTTCGATCATGACGGAGCATTGCCCGTCGGTCCGCACCAAGTTCGCTCAGAATGTTCACGTCGAGCGGTTGAACGGCCTGACGCGCAAGCAATTCGCCGAGAAGAACATTGGGATAAAGCACAACGTCGCATGCTGGAATCGTACCGGACTCATCGGCAAAAAGCGTCGTCGATTCTGCGTACGTGATTTCAACGTCTCCCGTTGATTGCGCCTTCCAGACTTGGGCTACGCGAGCCGCGAGTTGCTGGGGATCGTCCAGCGAAAGTAGTCGAACGGTTTGCGTTTTTTCGTTGACTTGATTTTGGGTCAGTGCGGGAGTGTCGTCATCCTCAGCGGGCTGGCAACCAAAGGACACAGCGATGAGGGCAATGCCCAAGGCCAAAACAGATTTACGAAGCGGACTTTGACTCATGGTGCATTTTGTTTGAATGAGAATCGATTGGTATTTGGAGACTTGAGGTCGCCACTATTCTAATGCGCAAACGCTTGATACGATGATCCCCGCGCCAATCTGGCGAAGCAAAATTTTCTACAAAAATCGGCTTTGGATCTATGAGCTATTTTTTAGGAATCGACATCGGGACCAGCGGTACGAAAACGCTACTGATCAATCCGGCAGGCAAAGTCTTGGCGGAAGCGAATGCCAAGTATCCACTTTTCCATCCCAAGCCGCTGTGGAGTGAGCAAGACCCAGACGATTGGTGGGTTGCCACGGTAAAAACCGTTCGCGCAGTCGTTCGCCAAGCGAAAGTGAAGCCGGCGTCGGTTGCCGCGATCGGCTTGTCGGGCCAAATGCACGGCTCGGTGTTTTTGGACAAAAGCGATAAAGTCCTGCGCCCGGCGATTTTGTGGAACGATCAGCGGACGGCGGCCGAATGCGACGAAATCGAGCGACTCGCCGGTGGCCGAGCGGCACTTATCAAAATGGTCGCCAATCCGGCGATGACTGGATTTACGGCACCGAAAATTTTGTGGCTGCGAAATAACGAGCCAAAGAAATTCGAGCGGACCAAGAAGATTCTCTTGCCGAAAGACGAAATCCGACGACGCATGACGGGTGATTACGCGACCGATGTCAGCGACGCCAGCGGAATGCTGCTGCTTGATGTAGCGAAGCGCCAATGGTCGCGAGAATTGCTCAGGCGACTGGAGTTGGATATTGATTTGTTCGCGCAATGTTACGAGTCGCAGCAAATCACCGGTCGACTTACGGCCAGCTCGGCAAAAGAACTTGGTTTGACCACGGAATGCCGTGTTGTTGGCGGTGCCGGTGACTGCGCGGCGAATGCGGTTGGGACGGGCGTCGTGAGTAGCGGCGTGTTGTCGACGTCGATTGGGACTTCGGGAATCATGTTTGTCCACAGCGACGAACCCAAGATCGATCCGGAGGGACGCCTTCACACCTTTTGTCACGCGGTCGACGGCAAGTGGCACATGATGGGCGTCAGCTTGACGGGCGGCGGCGCGATGCAATGGTTCATCGACCGGCTGTGTGTTGAATTGGCTCGGCGTGGAAAAGACCCGTATGCGATATTGCATGAAGAAGCTCGCTCCGTGCCGAATGGCTCGGAAGGATTGTTCTTTTTGCCGTACTTGGCGGGGGAACGGACGCCGCATTCGGATCCGGATGCGCGAGGATGTTTTATCGGATTGACGCTAAAGCACACACGCGGACATTTGGCTCGGGCGATTATGGAAGGGGTCACATATGCAATGCGTGACAGTTTGCAAATCATTCAAGACTTAAAAGTACCGGTCCGGCAAGTTCGCGTTTCTGGCGGCGGATCGAAGAGCCCGTTCTGGCGGCAACTGCAAGCCGATATGTTTGGCCATCCCGCGTCGGTGATTAATTGCGAACAAGGCCCGGCCTATGGAGTCGCACTACTGGCCGCTGTTGGTGCCGGCGAATTCATCAACGTCGCGGAAGCCTGTAATGCGACGATCAAAATTGTTTCGCAGACGAAAGTCGATCGAAGAGCTTGTGACTTTTATCATCGGGGACATCCGATCTATCAGCAGCTTTATCGATCGCTCAAGAAGGATTTCAAGAGCATCACGGCGTTGGGTTGACGCCGACCAAAGTAGCAGGCACACTCCGTTCAAAGTAGCAGGCACACTCCGTGTGCCGTCCGCGTCAGGCCA
>JANMEB010000308.1:0-5369 GCA_031376585.1 Planctomycetota bacterium
CCCACGTAAAGCAATCGTTGGTTCCGATCAACCCAGCCATAAACGCCAGGAGTCGCGGGTGCTGCATTGCGAATCAGTTGTCGGCAATGACCTCGATCCTCAACCAAACCGACTTGCACTAGCGGACGGCGAACTGCGGGAATCAAAACCGAATCGCCGAAGCCCGTGAATGCCGTTAGCTTGTCGACGACCGACATTGTGACTCCTTGTCGTTAATTCACTTTCGCAATCCAATTTCCCTGCCCGCATCGCAGGCGTCAAGCCGAATTGGGCAGCTTCCGCGATGCACGGACTCATGAGCATTGAACCTTGCAATCCCGTCCGGTATCATCATGCGGCTGATTGCTGGCGCCGACTGCAATCACACATCGCGGGGCGTAGCGCAGCCTGGTTAGCGCGTTAGACTGGGGGTCTAAAGGTCGCAGGTTCGAATCCTGTCGCCCCGATTTTTTGGGCAAGGGGCCCAAAAAATAGAGAGTCGAGAAGAGAAAGTAGAGCAGTAGATTTTCAGAACCCCGAAATTTTCCAGGTCAATGGAGTATGTACTCCAATCGACTTTCACTTCTCGACTCGGTCTACTTTCTACTGCTCTACTTTCTTCTTCTGGAGCGGTAGATGACCTTTCAGTTTGAGAAGCTGCTGGTTTACCAGAAGTCGGTCGATTTCGCCGATCAGATCTGTGCCATCACCGAGCAGTTCACACGGGGTTATGGATTCTTAGTCGACCAGGTAAATCGAGCTTCACTTTCCATCTCTGCCAACATTGCCGAAGGCAATGGTCGCTTCACTAAAGCCGATCGCAAAAATTTCTTCATCATCGCGCGGGGCTCTGTCCAGGAGTGTGTACCGCTACTCGAACTTGCCCGGCGGCGAAAATTGATCGGTGAGTCAAAGCACACAATGCTCAAGTCTCAACTCGAAGAAATCTCTCGAATGTTATCTGGCTTGATCAACGGTCTCGAGAAACGAGAAACGTAGACTTACCTCGCACACTTCATTCCCGAAAAGTTTAACTGGTGTCTTGTCGTTGACACCGGGGGACATTAAGCTTGGAAAAGTCGAATGTCCCCGTTTCATTTTTCTCGTTTCATTTTTTTGGGGTCAATCAAGAGCACAGACTATGAAAACGCACACTGGCGTCACTTTGTTGCTGATGGTCGTTTCATTTGTCGCCGGTATCATATTTCAAGGCGCATGGTTGTCGGTTAAAGCGGCACAGCAGGCGTCTATCGCGGGACAGACCCTTGCGGATTTATCGCGAGCGATTCAAAGCGAAAAAGAAATCAATGGTTTCTATCCTGATTCAATCGCGGGATTGAACGTTAATTCGGAAGAGGGAGATTTTTCCGAAGATGTTTTGCGCGAAGTGACTTATTTTAGGGCCGAGAATGGATTTATCGCCTTTGTCGGCCTACCAAGAGTGGCGTACATCCATCCCGGGATTGGCACTCACATCAAATGAAAGGGAAAAGTGCCTAATCATGCGCTGCAGCGAACGGCAGCATCACGCACGCAAGAACTCCACCCCCGCGGCGAAGCGGTGCGGGGAAAATTGAACATCCTTGACCGCGACTCGGTTGGCGCGAGAGTTTGGAGGCTCGGTCATGCCACGGCAAACGGCTGGAGAAGATGAGTGGGAGGACGCATTGCCGTTTGAGAATATGGACGATGAACCGACCGTTCCATGCCCGTACTGCCGCCGGGAGATTCATGAAGAGTCTCAACGCTGTCCTCACTGCGAGCAGTATATTTCCCGAGAGGACGCTCCCCCAAGCCGGCTGCCCTGGTGGTTGATCGCGGGCGTAATTTTGTGCCTACTTGTTGTTTGCCTTTGGATTATCAGAGTGTAAGGGCGATGCGTCGCGGCGAAGCGCTGGGTGAATGCAGTTCAAGATAAATTTCGGGATTCCAATGCAAGCTCTTGAAGTTTTGGTAAACGGTAAGCGAATTTGCGTTGCGGCAACCGCACCGAACAAGGTCTTATCCGGCGGTCTATCGTGGACAAATCGCCAGCCCGACACATGGCTATTCAATGTTGGCGGTATTGTGGGCGATGAGTCTGGAAAACACTTTTCTTGGGATTTACCTAGCCTGAAAACTGGGGACGAAGTGATGTTTCGTTTAATCGAAACTGATTCTCCCGACTCGCCCGACAACATTTACGACCCAGCTTTCAATCGTGATTGATGAGGTTCAGTAGAGCATTGCGTAGATGGCAACTACCCTCGCAGCGACGCGGTGGGGGTGGAATAGGCAATCCTTGACCGCGACTCAGTTGGCGGTGGTCCACTCCATTAACAATCTGTGGTTCTGATGCGCTGGGTCCTTCGAGTAGTTGTTGTGGTCGTCTGCCTTGTGGCACTCATTGGTGGTTATTGCGTTTACCGAGCGATCTCAGATGCGTTGCACGCGGAGAATGTTCTCCATGCGGGGAGGCTGACTATCAAACTGCTGGACGATTATGTAACCGAACACGATGGTAAATGGCCCAGTTCGTGGACTGATCTGAAGAAATTGCCGCCGACGGATTGGGCAATGTTCGAATGGCCAAAGGACTCGGCTGAAGTTCAGCGGTACATTGCCGTGAATTTCGCGGCCGGCACTGACTCGATAGCGACTCAGTCAGTACAGGAGTTTGACGCTGTGCGTCCAATCAAAGGTTCTTATTACGAGTTCCGTGATGAAGGAAATGTTGGTTCGCTATTGAAAAAAATTCGAGAGTACAATAGGCCGAGCAAAACCAAGCCCAAGTAATTCCACCTTGTCCCTCCGCAGCGGGCAGCGCGTAAAATGAAGTCGGTGGCGTCCACTGACGGGCGGCGGACATTGGCGTATTATTGTCTGGCGAGCATCCTTTAGATTCTCAGCGAACAATGATATTTGCTGAAAAACTGTCTGCACTAGCCGACAAATGTTCGCCCAATGGAACGAAAGCCCAGATCGATAATTGTTTGGAGGTTCGCGAGCGCCGCCGATTCCTTGGAGTTCTGTCGCATAGCCGTGTTTTGGCTCGGATCTTCGTTCGGATGGTGAATGATGAATGGCGGATCATTTTGTTCGATCCAGACAATCCAAACGGGCCATATTGGGGTGCCGATTATTCGACCACTAGCGGTAAGGACGCTGATTCAGCTTTGCTTGCCGTTTGGATAAAAGATTCGGTTGAATGGCGGCGATGCAATTCGACAGAGATCACATCAATTAGCCATCGCATCGCACACGTTGTTGAACTTGCGCACAAACAATACATTGAAACGGCGACCTAATCTGTTACGTTGGCCACGTAATCCGCCGTCCGGCCCCAGGCGGGATTTGACCGTGCGGCACGCTTCGCGTGAAATAGTTGAATGTATGAAGATACTCGTAGCAGTTTTGATTGCGGTGAACGTGACCAGTTGTGCAGCGAAGCCGACCGGCGAGGCTGTATACATTGAGCGCTATCGCACATGGCGGGCTTCGCTTGAAACTGAGCTTGACGCTGGGTACTCCAAAGTCTTTGGAGACAAAGAAGCACTTGGCTATTTGGCGGCGAACGCACAAGACCACACCGAATTCTTGCGGCACGAGTTGGAATCCGACATGTTTTGCGTGAGGGTTTTGGACGCCAGCCCGCTTCGAACTCGGTTAACTACAAGCTCGAATTCGCTTCAGGAGCGTCAACGCGTTTGGTTGAAAATCCTTGAGTAGTGTGTCCAATCACAGGTCGCCTAACTCTCCGTTGCCCCGACATCGCGGGCAGCGCGAAAAATGAAAGCAATGGCGTTCGACGCGGTTCAGTGGGTGTGAGTGTTAATGCGAGTCCTCGTCGTGATAAATCTGTGGCTTGTATTGGCACCATTTGGTTGCAATTCCCGGGTTTCCGAATCGGCTCCCACCGATGACGGTTCAAATGACGTAACCGGAGTAACGATGAAAGGCAGCGCGAATGGAAACCAGCCCAGTGTGATTGCGCCAGGCGCCAGGTTGGTAAAACTGGCTGGTGGCTTCGACTTCACTGAAGGGCCGACGTGCGACGCGGATGGCAATCTTTTCTTTACCGACCAGCCCAACGATCGCATCTTGAAATGGAGCGCGGAAGGCGAGTTATCCACCTTCCTGAAACCGGCGGGCCGCGCGAACGGCATGTATTTCGACCCAGCGGGCTACCTGTTCGCCTGTGCCGATGAGAAGAACGCACTGTGGTCCATCGCGCCGGACGGCAAGGTCACTGTGATTGTCGCCGAGTATGGGGGAAGGCTCTTGAACGGGCCGAACGATGTTTGGGTACGGTCAGACGGCGCGATGTATTTCACCGACCCGTTCTACAAGAGATCCTGGTGGACTCACGACACGATGCCCCAGGACGGCGAGCACGTCTACTTCTTTTCCGCCGACCGTCGGCAGCTCGTGCGCGCTGCCGACGACCTGCAGAAGCCGAACGGCATCATCGGCACGCCCGACGGAAAGACGCTCTACGTGGCAGACATCGGCGCAGGGAAAACCTACCGGTATGACATCGCGCCGGACGGCAATCTGGCCGGCAAGACAATCGCAGCGGAGCACGGCTCCGACGGCATGACGCTGGACAACGAGGGCAATCTTTACCTGACGGGCGATGGCGTCGTCGTGTTCGACGGTGCGGGCCGGCAGATCGATCAGATCCAGATTCCCGACGAGCAATGGACGGCAAACGTCAGCTTCGGCGGCAAGGACCGGCACACGCTGTTCATCACGGCTAGCACCGGGCTGTACGGAATCAGGATGCGTGTGAGGGGCGCTAACGCGGCAAAGTGATTATGGGAAGAGAATCCATACGAAGGTCATTACCGCAGAACCGCAAAAGCCGGAGACCACATCAAGTTTGGACGGGCCGCCTTGAGGATCAGCATGTCCAAAGTCTGATCCGCCACCAGACGCTTCAGTTGGATGTTTTCCTTCTGCTACTCCTAAAGTTGTTTGGCCGTCTTCGGTCCGACGCCCAACAGGGAACGTCCGTTCTCCAGTCATTTCCCCATCCGCAGTCGTCCCATGTTGAAGCATCCCGGAAAGTACCAACAGGTCGTTGGCAGGCCTACTGTCGCCCGACGGGCTAACGCAAAATATCGTCGACGCTTGTTGCTTCGAACTTCGGCGTGGTACAAGATATTGAATCGTCAAACGATTGCGTGCAGTCTGGCATTTGGGCCTTGGCGAACGGCAATTTCCATTTACGTTTTTTGTTGCTGACAGAAACCATGAAACTTCAAGTTCAGATTTTGGATGGGCCCGAGGCAGGGCGCGTTTTTCCGCTTACCGAAGGCCAGCCATTGATCATCGGCAGGGGACCGCAAAGCCATACGAAGATCAACGACCCCCACATGTCGCGAGTTCACTGCCAACTCGCCTTGAAG
>JANMEB010000649.1:0-1217 GCA_031376585.1 Planctomycetota bacterium
GGCTGATGAATCAGCCCGCCGTATCGCGAGCGAAGTTGGGCGCCGATTCGTTCTCGAGAACCGCAACGCGCGAACAGCCGCCGGGGATACCGAAGGGGTGCTTCGACGGCTACTTTAAGAATTAGGTTTGGCCGTTTTCAATTTGCGGAAGGCGAGTTGTTGACGAAGCTCCTCCATTCCACCAATTGAGGAGCATTTTCCCAGCCGAACATTTTTCCGATCAGGCTCCGGGGTCCAAATAAGGTCTTGGAAACAATTCCGAGCTCCTGTTCGACCATTTTGCCGAAGCTAATTGCCTTTTTACGAGTAAGGTAAGTGCGCGCTCAAGACGACGATCAGATCGTAAATTTCCTTGGAGTTGCACTGCCTCATTGACCCAAAACGCAGGCTACTTCTTCTTCGCGTCGCGATATTCGGGTGCTTTGGCCAGCGTGAAAATTACGACCTCTTCGCCGGTGAGCGTACTAATGTCGTGATGTAAGCTGCGTGGTTTGATGCCGGTGATCTCCTGAACCAGTTTATCCAAGGCCGGCCTCGCTATCTCCACTAGTTGCGAGCGGACTTGCTTCAGCAAATCACGACCTTTTTCTGGTGCAAGAGTTGTCACCAGGTGCTGTTCGGCGGCAGTCAAAACGCCTTGCAAGCGGATAACCAACAAATCCCCAAGCAGATGCGCCCTAATATCTTTGGGTCCGCGGCCCATGTATTCCTGCTCGAAACGCGAAATTCCCTCGCAAATTGATGCTTCGATTTCACCTTGTGACTTCACTAACAATCTCCGGCGTTGCAATGTGGACGCTAACAATGTTGTCATAAAAAGGACATGGATTCGAGTGAAAGCCGCACGCATCGCCGCACACTCGAAGTCGGCAATGCTAAAATGTACGAAAAATTCTAAGGTAAGTAAACTAAGGCTGCTTTGGTGTCATATGCCAATGTTTTCGCCAAGTTCTTACATTCATTTCACTCATTAAAGCTGACAATCTTTTGCAGCCCCCTTGTTTTGCTGACCGGGTTAATGTAGGATACCCCCAAGCAGGCAAATGGCGTGTTATTGAACTCGGATGTGCCTGGCGGAGAATTAGATCGTCGGATGACTGGTTAAAGGGCAGCTTGGAAAGCCAAGCGGCTCGTTGAAAAGTAAACCGATGTGGCGGAAAACCTCTGGGTGTTCTGCCACATCGGTTTTTTTTTGCACTTATGGTTTTTGTTTGGCG
>JANMEB010000675.1:0-2251 GCA_031376585.1 Planctomycetota bacterium
CCAATCCAATTGCCGCAGCGTTATCCGCCGGAGTGTCCGCGTTGAATAGTTCAGCGACGGCCTCCGGTAACAACGCATTGCGATTTGACCAGGCTGCGTTAAGTAACGATGAAGCCCAGCGGTTCAACATGGATCTCGTTCCGGTGTCAGCGGCCCGCCGCCTAACGGCGACCCGGTCGGCTGAACGAGTAACCGCCGCCGCGTTTGCTCCGAATGCGCAATTTTTTAAGCGAACTGTGCGACGCACACCTGAAATCGTGGTGCGGGAGTTTTGTTCGGTTGCTCCGACAGATGCCCATCCGGCATCCACCAAATATGCTTATAACGATTTGGTGTTTTACTACCTGCGTAGCTAAGGCAGTGGGTGTTAGTGGTACGGTGGGACAGTCCGATGTTTAACCCGCGCAGCGGCTGTTTGCGGCAGAGCGGTTGGCGATCATCGTGAACTTGCGGCCAACCGGCGTGGGACAGCGGCTGCGCCGGTTAAACGAAAGAGCGGCATGTGGGCGCTGAGTGACTGGCGATTACAGCCGGCAATATGGATCTGGCCAATTTCCTTTTGTTTATTCCAGCCGAAATTGTGCGTTGGCACCCTCTTTGGCGATGGAGTAGTTATGCTAGTTAGCTTGCGCCCCAAGTCCGCGTCGAGACTCTCGGAATCACGAATATGTGGCATAACAAACCAAAAAACTGCGATCCGCGTCATTCGGCTCGCCAGCGAACAAAAGACAACAAAAAATTGCCGCGCGAACTCGCGGATCGAACGCACATCGGTTTAGAACCGCTCGAGCCGCGACTGTTAATGGCGGGCATGCCAACGCTGATCGATTTGGTACCGGGGGTCGGCGCCTCATCCCCATCCAATTTCACTAATGTCAACAATATTGTCTTTTTTGTTGCCACCGATCCAACGAACGGCACGGAACTTTGGAAGACCGACGGAACCGCCACGGGAACTGTTTTGGTCAAAGACATCTTACCGGGAATCTACAATTCAGGTCCCGTTTCATTAACCAACGTAAACGGCACCTTATTCTTCAGCGCATTCGACTTCTCGATGGGCCGTGAACTTTGGAAAAGCGACGGAACCTCCGCCGGGACTGTTTTGGTCAAAGACATCAATCCGGGCGGTTACATTGTTCCTTTCAGTTCAGACCCTTTGCACCTTACGAACGTAAATGGCACGTTGTTTCTCAGCGCAGCCGGCGGAAACGGTCAAACTGAACTTTGGAAAAGCGACGGAACCGCTGCGGGGACCGTTTTGGTCAAAGACCTCCAAACGTTTTATGGTTCGTCTCCCTCTTTCTTAACCAACGTGAATGGCACGTTGTTCTTTATCGCGAGCGAACTAGACGTCACTGGCCGCGAATTATGGAAGAGCGACGGAAGCGTTGCCGGGACCACGCTGGTCAAAGACATCCGGCCGGGACCGGTAGCTTCACAACCACGGTCCTTGACCAATGTGAACGGCACGCTGTTCTTTAGCGCGAACGATGGATCGACTGGATACGAGTTGTGGAAGAGCGACGGCACAACGGACGGTACTTTTTTGGTGAAAGACATCTTGTCAATTATCGGATCCGGTGTCGCATCCCTAACTAACGTGAATGGCACGCTGTTTTTCATGGCTTTCACCGAGCAGAGTGGCTACGAACTTTGGAAGAGCGATGGCACTACCGCCGGTACCGTGCTAGTGAAAAACATAAATACGAATTACTACGTAGGTTCCGATCCAGCATCTCTAACCAACGTGAACGGCACCCTGTTTTTCAGCGCTCTCGACGCAACAGTTGGTCGTGAACTTTGGAAGAGTGACGGCACACCTGACGGTACAGTGTTTGTGAAACACATAGCTCTGACATTGCCTGGATCGTTAACCAACGTGAATGGCACGCTTTTTTTCGACTCGGTCAACGGATTGATTGGCAATGAATTATGGAAGAGTGACGGCACAAGCGCCAGTACCGTGCTAGTGAAGGACATTCGGCCGGGTCTCTATTACAGTTCATCCCCTAAATACTTAACCAACGTGAACGGCACGCTGTTTTTTAGGGCTAATGATGGCGTGAACGGAAATGAGTTGTGGGTGATGGATGGCGGCGGTGAGCCGACTGTGAAAGGATCGGGTGTGACCGGGCGAGGAGTCATCCTGCCGGGTGTGATCGGATCGGGCGTTCCGGGTGCTGGGCTGCCCGGTGCGGGAGTCGCCGGTGTTGGAGTCAAGCCGCCGACGACTCCATCCGAACTGGGA
>JANMEB010000683.1:0-1459 GCA_031376585.1 Planctomycetota bacterium
CACGAAAATCTTCCGGGCCGAGCTGGCGAACTAGCGTTTGCGTTTCCAGTACCCGCCGCAGCCAGTACTCGCGGGCCTTTTTCGTGTAAGGGCCTCGAATAATCGCCAAGTTTTCCTCGTCTTTGCCGAACAGGTCGACGCGCCCATTCATCCGTCGATAATCCCTGCGCACTTTCTCTTTGGAGAAATCGCCCAGATCGTTTCGCAATTCCAAGAGCGGTGTCATCCAGACCTTTTCTTCGTCGTTCTTGATCATGGCTTCCATGGATCGGTCCTTATCGACGACCGTGCAAACCCAGCATCCGAAGCGGCTATTGCCGCAACTGGGCGTTGACGAATCCACGACCAGCGGACATTCGCCGTCCGCCGATGCGCCTTGGTACATTCCAAGCAACGACTTGTTCGTGTGTCCCCAAGGGTTTTTTACCTGCATGAGAAATAACCACACGTCGTCATTCGTCCAATCTTCGATCGGGGTATAGATTTTGGAGTTCGGCAAGCTCGCATTGAGGGAAAGCCGCTCATTCAAAAATGCGCGCCGCGACAATTTCTCCTGAGCTTTCATATTGCGCTCGCGACGCTGGCTTTCCGCCTTGCGTGTCCCCAACACCAAAAGCGCCTCGCCATTGTCTCGGATGACGTTCCGGATAAAGGCATTCGACGGATTGATCTTCATGCGGCTGGTGCACCAGCGAAATAACTTACGAGGGGCGGGGTAGCCCTTGCCAATCAGGTTCACCCAAAACGAGTCTTTTACTTCGGGAGTTAGCTTGGATGGAGTGATCGGAACGCCTTGTTCCGCCGCAGCCTTGCGCATTTTCGCGTGCGAGGCATCAACCCAAGCGGACACCAAGGGTTGCTCGACCAGCGTGTCCGTCGAAATCACATGGACCGGCTTGAGTCGCTGTTGCTCTGGCAGATCGCGCAGGGCCAGCCAGATCAGTTGCAACACCGCACTCGAATCCTTGCCGCCGCTATAGCCGACAACCCAAGGGATTTGGTCCCACTGGTAGATCTCGCGAATTTCGTCGCAAATTTCCTTAACCGCAGTTGCCAAGCCGTGTTCGGCAAACGCGGAGTTCTCGTTTTTACTTGCTGTTTGGCCGACCATTGCGATTCCTCCTGAATTGATTTTCCAAAGTCTGCTCGTCCGCAGTGAGTTCCAGTCCAAGATGCTTCTTGATCAGATTAGCGGCGAGCGTCACGTTGACATTGCGCTTTGACAACCGGCCGGCGCTCATTGCCCGCCCTTCCCATTGGCGCGAGTTACCACGCGACCAGTCGAGCGTCTCCAGCTTCTTGAGCCGGCCCTTCCAATCGGACGAGTGTTGGGCAAGGAGTGACTTGCCAACCAATGCAAGCGCGGCCAACGCCAAGGTGTGCGCGTGAACGTAATCTCGCCGCAGATCCGCCGCACTCAATTTGCGCTGCCGAGCCAACTGCCAATCGCGGACGTGCT
>JANMEB010000706.1:0-1572 GCA_031376585.1 Planctomycetota bacterium
CCGGTTTTTTTACTTTGGCGGCTAAGGCAACGTCGCGAACGATGTCATCCCAAGTTTTTGCTTTAGTCAAGTCGAGCATCATGTGCGATTGCCCAAGCCCCACGAAATGCGCATGGCTTTCGATAAAGCCTGGAATGACCAGTTGGCCCTTAAGGTCGATCACGTCAGTTTTCGGCCCAACGTGTTCTTTGTAGTCGGCACCTTGGCCAAGTGCTTGGATGCGGTCGCCTCGAATGGCGATCCACTCGGCGCTGGGCGTGGTTGTATCGACGGTGACGATACGCCCGCCGAAAAGGACACGGTCGGCTTTGTCGTCGTCGCCCCAACAAGAGCCGATCAAGCACAAGAAACCAATCGCAGCCACGGACCACGCCGCGTTCCAGTTATTTTTTTTCCAAGTCTCGTTCATTTCGCGAATTCCTCGCCGCTGAAAGATTAAATTGATCGAAGCCCGATCAGTCCGCCGCCCACAGCGACAGCGGCATTTTTATTGGAACTAGAACGTCATTGATCTGCAGCAATTCTTCGTCCGTAAACCGAGCGTGATTGACGGCATGGCAGTTTTCGACAATCTGATCGACGCCGCTTGCACCGCACAATACGCTGGTGATGCGCGGGTCGCGGAGAATCCAGGCAATCGACATTTGAGCCAATGACTGTCCGCGCTCGCGTGCAATGTCGTTCAATTTTTGGATGGAATCCAGAATCGCGGGTTGCATATCCAACTCACGCAAAAAATGCGGCGCCACAACGTGCCGCGATAGCGTCGGCACCCCATTTAGGTATTTGTCTGTCAGCAAGCCTTGGTACAGTGGACAAAAAGCGATTACGCCCAACCCCGCGTCGTCGCACACATCTAGTAATCGCTTCTCAATCCAACGATTGAGCATTGAGTAATTAGGCTGATGGATCAGCAACCGTTGGAACTTATTGTCGCGACAAATCTCAATCGCGGATTGCGTTTGATCCGACGGATAACTGCTGATTCCAACGTAGAGCGCTTTGCCTGCACGAACTGCCGAATCGAGTGCTCCCAGCGTCTCCTCCAGCGGCGTTTCCGCATCCAATCGATGGCTGTAGAAGATATCGACGTAATCCACTCCAAGTCGGCGGAGCGATTGATCGAGACTGGCCAATAAGTGCTTGCGCGATCCCCATTCGCCGTGCGGGCCGGGCCACATGATGTAGCCAGCTTTAGTCGAGATCGCAAGTTCGTCGCGAGGAAGTTGCTTGAGGATGCGGCCGACATTTCGTTCCGCCGCACCGAACGGCGGCCCGTAATTATTTGCTAAATCGAAATGAGTGATTCCCAAGTCAAACGCTTTGAAGATCATGCTGCGTTGCTGTTCCGGGGGCGTGCGGTCGCCGAAATTGTGCCAGCAGCCCAAGCTGATTTCCGGCAATAACAGACCGCTACGGCCGCAGCGCCGGTACTTCATGCGTCCGTCATAGCGATGCTCGTCTGGGACTTGAAGCGTGTCAAACATGAATGCTTTGGGCAAAGACGCAAATCATCAACCAAACGTTGATTGTCGTCAAAAAACACGCGCCGTCAACGACCAAAGTAGCAGG
>JANMEB010000716.1:0-13424 GCA_031376585.1 Planctomycetota bacterium
GGGGGATGAATCAAGGAACATACCGAAATTCGGCCGACCTTGATCGGCGAGATACTGCGGACCAGGATAGAGCCCCAAATCTGGGTCCAAGGTCATTGCAGCACCGCTCTCTAGCCACTCCCGATCATATTCAAATGAAAATGTCTCTTGGCCACGTATTGGATCGGCTCGCAATAGTCCGATGCGGCGTACTTTTCCAAGTTCCTCCCAGTCGCCGAAGACAACAATCTCGCGACTCATTGCTTGCCTTCGTTTCGAGGAAGTTTGGGGGCGCGTCGGCGAGTCGAACTGAGGCGCGCATCCTCGAGCTTTCGGCCAAGCAAATCATCCTTGGCCAGAGCCAAAAGGTCCGTCTCAAGTCCCAACACACTTAGGACGACAAGCAGCGTTCCAAGGGACGAACCGGCAGCGTTTTTTTCTAGTTGCAAAAGTGTGTTCCGGCTGATTCCTGCGCGCTGCGCGACTTGTTCGGCTGACAATCGTCGGCGCAAGCGGGCCAATCGCAAGTTTTCGCAAACAACCGAAAGAATCCGCTCGTGCTTTGGCAATAACGATTTTGTAGTTCTTGACATAATGCACAATTAAAGTGTCTAAAAAACATGTTGTTGCTCAATGTATAGTACTTTATAATCACTGAAAGTCAAGCCGCTTCAGCCAAGAGTCAATTGGTTGTTTCAAGTTCCGCAAAACTTGGGATCGCGGAAACTGCCGCTACGGGGAAGGATCTTTGAGCGCCGCTTCGAGTTGTTTGATCGTGCGTGAGAGCATGACGCGGATGGCGACGTCGGTTTTTGAAAGTTGCGCGGCGATTTCGCGCGTGGTTAAGTTATCGACGTAACGGAGTCTAATGACTTGTTGCTGTTCGGGGCTCAATTCGCCGAGCGATTGTTGGACTTTGGCTAAGCGCATGTCGCGGCTGACGGCCATGCTGGGCGATGTCATGCTGGCGATGAGCATTTGCTCAAGGTTGGCGGCGGCGCTGGTCGCGGCGTCGAGCTGACTGAAGTTGCGCTGGCGGCCCGCGGCCCGCTTTTGAGCGCCGAAGTGATGCCGGTGCGCGTCGACAACGCGGCGACGAGCAAGCTGCTCCAGCCAAGCATCGACGTCGAAAGTGGCGTCCTTGAGAATTTTCGGCAAGGCTGTGATCGCGCTGGTGGATATGTCTTGCAGCAGATCGTCCAATTCCATGACGTGTTGCAAATGCTGTCCGGCGATCATCCGCAACAGACCCGTGAGGCGGCCTTTCTGCAATTCGATGTAAGCCGCCAACGCGTCAACGTCGTTATTGCGAATGCGTTCGATTAGTTCGGAGTGTTCCATGGGCGAACGATTATAGACGATGATCGAATGGTGGGACGGTGAAACAATGCATTCCGGGCCTCGATCGTAGCCCGAGTAAAAAGGCGATTCCTGATGGTGGGACTCGAAGACTCGGCCCACCCTACACACATTTATTCACAGCCTCTCACGTCGTCCGACGATACAAGATTGTCGTACCGATCGAAAAGCCCACGATGCCGATGGCAACCAAAACTGCGCACGGAAAGAGCATTTCCTGCCAGCTAAAATCCCGCCAGATCGCTCCTTCGATTGAAAGAATCGACCAGCGGATAGGGCTAATAAAACTAATTTTTTGCAGAAAACCCGGCAAAAACATGGCCGGGATCATACAGCCCCCGATCATGGCCATTACAGTATTTATCGCCCAGCCAATTCCGCTAACGCTTTGTTCGGTTTTTCCAAGTACGGCGAGCGTCATCATAATTCCGACGAAACAAATTCCCGTTGCAACGGCCGCCACCGCCAATTTCGGATAACTCAGCGGTTGCATCTTGAGCAAAAGCCCAAGCGAAACCATAACGACCATCACGAGCAGCACGGCCAAAAAACAAGCGGTCGCTTTGCCGAGTAAAATCTGCATTTTGCTCAACGGCGAGACTTGCAATCGGAGCATCGTACCCATCGTGCGCTCGCGAGCAATCGAAATCGAAAAGCCTGCGACGCAGCCGAGTACGCCCCAGAGCATTGCTTGCGGAAAGCTCACGTCCCAACGGGAACGAAGTTTGCGGACTTGGGCCTCAACGCTGTTGGGATCGATTTTTTTCATGACGTCTAAGTTCTTGACGTTGGCGAATTGCATTCCGCGCTCACCGAAGCCAGAACTGACGTCGTTTTCGTTTTGCAATTGGTCGGCTGAATCAATCATTTTTTCCAGCGAACCAAAGAGCACACCGGCCAAAAGTTTTGTTTGTGGGCTGGCGTCACCTTTGAGCATTTGCTCGCGGGCAGAGATGATGCTGGGCAAGAACTCGCGCGGCTGGCGAAATCGTTCGCCGATCAAACCGGCGGTGGCTTGCATGATGAAGCCCGCCATCATGGCGCTTTCGGCGGCGCGAGATGGGTCCATGCCAAGCTGAATTTCCGGCTGCGGTTCCCACATCAGGCCCGCTTTCTCGCCAAAGCCAAGGGGTAGAACGACGACGCCAGTTCGCTTGCCCAATCGAACGCTATCCATCGCCGAATCAAGAGTGTCTGTGGCGAGTTCGATGTTTTCGTTTTTCTTTAGCGACTCGATGAACTTTTGCGAAATCGGCGATTGGTCTAGATCGACGATGGCGACTTTCATTTTGCCGGGGTCACTCGACGACGAGCCACCCATAACGAGTCCGAAGAACAGGCCCATGAGGATCGGAAAGCCCAAAATGAAAAACGCGCCAAGCTTGTCGCGGAGGAGTAATTTCAGATCCTTCATGGCAAGATGCAAAATTCGCATTTGGGTTCCCGGAAAAATGGTTCAGTCGCGTAAACTTCGCCCTGTCAGCGTGAGGAAAACACTCTCTAGATTCGGGCTGTTGATTTGCAGAGAATGAAATGTTGCTCCTTGAGAGGACAGTCGGGCGACTTCTTCCAGCGGGCGCACGGCGGCGAATCGCAACTCGCTGCCGTTCCTAATTCCTGGGCAAACAAGTTCCGGAGGCCACACATCAACATCGGCCAGGACCTGACTCGTCCCGCCATGTTGGCGGATCAAGTTGGTTACAGAATCCAAGGCCAGCAGCCGACCTTTGTCCACAATCGCCACACGATCACACAAACGTTCGGCTTCCTCCATGTAATGGGTCGTGTACAAAATGGTCATGCCGCCGTCGCCGAGCCGTTCAATACTCTCAAAGATGTGATTTCGCGATTGCGGGTCGACGCCGACGGTCGGTTCGTCGAGCATGATCATTTGCGGATCGTGAACCAATGCGACGGCGATGTTGAGGCGACGTTTCATTCCACCTGAATACGTCGAGACACGATGGTTGGCTCGATCCGAGAGTCCCGCGAATTCCAGTGCCCACGTCACTCGTTCGGAAAGTCGTGTGCCGGCAAGGCCGTAGAGCTTGGCGAAAAACGAAAGATTTTCTTTGGCGGTAAGTTCTTCGTACAACGAAAGTGCTTGCGGGGCAACGCCAATTTTTTGTCGTGTGGCAGGCGTTGAGGGACTTGAACCGGCGACCGAAACGCTTCCCTGGTCGGGCTGAATTAATCCAATCAGCATTGCGATCGTGGTTGACTTTCCAGCGCCGTTGGGTCCGATAAGCCCAAAGGTTTCGCCCGGCTTAATTTCAAAGCTCAAACCATCGACGGCTTGGATAGTGCCAAACGACTTTTTTAGCGATCGTGCTTGGATCAATTCCGTTATGCTCCCGAAATATGAAATTCCGCCCGTCAGTATTCGCGTCGGCTCGTCCTTTATTCCCGCGATTCTATCCGAATCCGAAAGCTTTTCCGACCGTGCGACGTCTAACGATTTAGAGTGGTCCCGGTAAACGCACTGCCATTCACTATTTTGAAAACATCAGCCGCTGGGCGCTAGCCCCGGTTTCCGTAACGCGTGTATCACGCAAAAACCGGACGCTAGCGCGTTCTGGCTGATAGAAATAGGAATGCTGTTACCGTTTAACGAGTAATCTAAATCGTGCTTAATTTCTTGGGTACGATTCGCACCGGCCAATCGTATGAGACAATGAAGCGATGGACGATACGGCCAAATCATTCCAAATCGAACCGACATTCCGGATGTTGGAAGCGTGTTTGATTCGTTTGGATTCCATTGCACCTGTGCCGGAGTCGGAACAGATTCGGAGTTTGATGGATGATGTGCCCAAGGATTCGCGGCAGCTTATTTTGGTCGAGCTAATTAAATGTGACATGGCGGTAGCCGCGGATCTTGGCGTGCCTCGGTCGATTGAATTTTATTTGCCGGCATTCGCTGATTGGTTGCCGCGCGAGCAAGTTCCCATGGATTTGATCCTGGAAGAAATTCAGTTACGCCGTGACGCAGGTGAGGAACCCGATTGGAAAGATTATCTGGCGCGGTTTCCGGGATTGCCACCAACGATGGGTCGGCTGTTGGCTCGCGGCGAATCGACGTCGCGGTGTGCGCAACGAACTCCTTTGCCCGAGCTGGCCATTAATGAGACGGTCGACGATTTTTTAATTTTAGGATTGCTTGGCCAAGGTGCTTTTGCACGCGTCTATTTGGCGCGGCAAGAGTCGATGCAACGGCTGGTAGCGCTAAAAGCCTCCCTGCGCGGAAGCGATGAGCCGCAATCGCTTTCGCAACTCGATCACCCAAACGTCGTGCGCGTTTACGATCAGCGGGTTTGCATTTCGCCCGCGCTGCGGCTGCTTTACATGCAGTATGTTCCCGGTGGAACATTGGCTGATTGCATTGAACTGGCACGGAACAAGCCGATGGCCGAATGGTCGGGGCGATTGATCGTCGAGTCGGTCGATCGGAGTTTGACGAATGCGGGGCAGTTTTCACCGGAAGGCTCGCCGACGCGAGAGTTGATCGTGCGGCACGATTGGGCCACGGCTGTGACTTGGCTCGGAGTTCAATTAGCCGAAGGACTGCACTACGCTCATTCGCGAAACGTGCTGCATCGCGACATCAAACCAGCGAATATTTTGCTCAGTAGCGACGGCGTGCCGAAATTAGCGGACTTCAACGTGAGCTTTAGCGGGCTCGCGGGACGAGCTGGCGCGGCAGCTAATTTTGGAGGATCTCTCGCCTACATGTCGCCGGAGCAATTGCGTGCGGCTGACCCGACTGACGCCGCATCGGCAGGGGAAATGGACAATCGGTCAGATTTGTTTTCTTTGGGTGTCGTGTTGTGGGAGCTGTTTCAGGGCGAGCGACCCTGGAAGATGATCGGGAGTCTTACTAATTGGTCCGCGGCAATCCAAGCTCAGTTGGCGGCTCGCCAAGCACCACTGCCGACAGCTCCGACCCCAAACGCGGTGGGTCGAGTGCTCGATCAAGTCCTTCGTCGCGCTTTGTCGTTTTCGCGCGATGAGCGTCCGCAATCCGGAGCGGAGTTTGCTGGCGCGCTGCGACTGGCACTTTATCCAGAAGTTGCCGAGCGATTTCATCCGTCGCCGGAAAGTTTTGCACATCGCATAGTAAAAATTCCCGTGTTACTGCTGATCGTGGCGGTTGTTTTGATTCCCAACATTGCGGCTGCGGTTTTCAATTACATTTACAATGGTGGCCAAATCGTCGCGGGTTATCCTCAGCTTTGGAATAAATTCGTAAATTTGTCTCTGGTCGTCAACGCGGTTCTGTTTCCGATCGGGACCGCGCTCATTATGTGGAAATTGTGGCCGATCGCGAAAGCACTGCGTGAAGTCCAGCTAAAGCAAGAGCCCAACGAAGCGAGAATCAACGCCGCCTGGACAATCGGTCATCACACAGCGTGGATCAGCGGAAGTCTTTGGGTGCTGGCGGGAGTCATCTTTCCAGTGGCTCTGTTATTTTTAGAGCCGAATTATCGAGCCGTTGACGCGACCCATTTTTTTCTATCGCTGGCACTTTGCGGCGGAGTGGCGATTACTTATCCGTTTTTCGGCATCTCACTGATGTGCGTGCTGTATTACTATCCACAACTCATTCGGAAAGTCATGTCGGATTCTAGCTTTGAACAGCGGCGCCAATTGTTGCTGCGACGCTCACGATTTTATTTGGCACTGGCGGCTGCCGTTCCGCTGTTGGCTCTCGCGTTGCTTGTGTTGCGCGAGCAAGCGCCGCGCTTGGTTTTGCTCGCGACGATTGGGACGACGGCGCTTGGCCTGTTGGCGTCTTTTTTTGCTTATCAAAAAATTGAGGAGACGCTGCGACAAATGGCGGCGGTACTCGCTCCAAAACATTCACTGGCCCGAACCGCGAGTGAGTGAAGCGCGGACTGCTGCAGCCCATCGCTTTGATCCAATACAATTTCGAAACTGCGAGTACTGTCGGAACCTACATTGTGGAGTCGTTGATGCGCAAAATTACGTTTGGTGGGGCGATAAGCTTGGATCCGTACCTTGCTCGGCCCGATGGTTCCGTCGATTGGATCATGTGGAGCGACGAAGCGGGCGACATGATGGGGGAGTACTGGAGCAAGATCGATACGGTTTTGATGGGGCGTAAGACCTACGAAGTTGCCCTGCGTTCCGGGCAGTATTCCGGCGAAAGCGGCGGCATCAAGACGATTGTTTTTTCGCGAACTCTCCAGCCGTCGACGGTGTCAGGTGATGTTGAATTCGTTATGGACAACGCAGTCGAGTTTGTGCGGCGGCTCAAAAACGCTCCGGGCAAAGAAATTTGCTTGATGGGAGGTGGTGAACTTGCCAAGCCGCTATTCGAAGCAGGCTTGATTGACGAAATTGGCTTCAACATTCACCCAATTCTTCTTGGCGCGGGCATTCCGCTGTTTTATCCGATGAACCACCAAATCGAATTGGAATTGATCGAATGCAGGCCTTTCAAAAACGGATGTGTCGTCGTGACCTATCGTGTAAAAAACTGAGGCTAGAGTGGTTTTGGACAGAATCGGAAAAAAACTGAAATGCAGGAATGGAGAATTAAGTCGCGTTTCGGCTAGGTCATTGCTGAAAGACGAGCGATTTTTCTACAATAGGCCGCTCGAACAATTCCCAAACAGCGCAGTGATGCGTTATTTTCAGGCCAGCGAGGAACGCGATGGCGGCAAAGAACACAACGGCGATCACGCCGACGCGAAACGACGATTACCCCGAATGGTATCAACAGGTCATCCGCGCGGCGGACTTGGCGGAGATTTCGCCCGTGCGCGGCTGCATGGTCATCAAGCCGTGGGGTTATGCGATCTGGGAGAATATGCAGCGAGCTTTGGATCGAATGTTCAAAGCGACCGGGCACGAGAACGCCTATTTTCCTTTGTTCATCCCGATCAGCTTTTTGGAAAAGGAAGCCCAACACGTCGAAGGCTTTGCCAAAGAATGCGCCGTCGTCACGCATCATCGACTTGAGCCAGGACCGGATGGACGGTTGATTCCAGCAGGGCCGCTTGACGAACCGTTGATCGTGCGACCGACGAGCGAAATGATTATCGGCGCAATGTATGCCAAGTGGGTGCAATCGTGGCGCGACTTACCGATCAAGATTAACCAATGGTGCAATGTCGTTCGCTGGGAGATGCGGACACGCCTGTTTCTACGCACGGCGGAATTCTTGTGGCAAGAGGGGCACACGGCGCACGCAACCGAAGCGGAAGCTTGGGAAGAGACTCGGCAAATGCTGGAGGTCTATGCGGACTTTGCCGAAAACCACATGGCGATGCCCGTCATCAAAGGCGAGAAGACCGCTGGCGAGCGATTTCCTGGCGCGGTGTCGACGCTTTCGATCGAAGCCATGATGCAAGATCGCAAAGCCCTGCAAGCCGGCACGTCCCATTTTCTGGGCCAGAATTTTTCGCGCGTCCAAGAAATCAAATTCCAAGATCAAAACGGCCAAGAACAGTTTGCCTGGACGACGTCGTGGGGTCTTTCGACGCGAATGATCGGCGCGCTCATCATGAGTCATAGCGACGACAATGGTTTGTGTTTGCCGCCTCGTCTTGCCCCTAAACACGTTGTCATCCTGCCGATTTACCGCAATGACGAGGAACGGACGCAGGTGATGCAGTCATGCGACCAACTTAAACTGGCGCTCGAACAAGTGACCTTCGGCAACGATCGAATCGGCGTGCTGCTCGATGATCGCGATTTGCGCGGCGGCGAAAAGAAATGGTATCACGTTAAACGCGGCGTTCCGATTCGCGTGGAAATCGGGCCGCGCGACGTGGCTGGGAATACGGTCTTCGTGGCTCGACGCGACGAGGAAAAATCCAACAGTGTTCCACGCGACCAATTTTTGGCCGAGTTGCCGAAGACTCTGGAGGCGATGCAAGCCAACTTTTATCAGCGCGCCCTAAAGCTGCGTAGCGACCATTCGCGCCGCATTGATTCGCTCGCCGAATTTCGCGATTACTTTACGCCCAAGGACGCCGACAAGCCGGAAATTCATGGCGGGTTCGCCGAATCTTATTTCGTCGATACGCCCGAAGTTCAGAACTTGCTCAAGGAAATGAAAGTCACGATTCGCGTCGTTCCGCTGGAGCATGACGATTCGGGGGGCAAATGCATCTTTACCGGGCAATCCGCATCGCGCCGAGCAATTTTCGCCAAAGCATATTAACAATCCGCTGGGAACAACTATCGTGGGTGATATTCTTCCAGTTCGCCCCGCGCTGCGCTTGATCGCAATCACCGCAGGCGACGAGGCAGCAATCGAATGGACTTGTCACCGCGCAGTTCAAAGTTGGGGCGAGGTGGCCTTCCGCAGTCCTCTGTTCGACTTCAATCAAACGAACTTTTACGAAGCCGAAATGGGACCGAGTCTCAAAAAGCAACTCGTCGCATTTGCGCAACTTATGGATGCGGACGCCCTACCGGACGCGAAACTCTTGGCGAACGAATGGGAGCGGGAGTACGCCAGCATAGCCCCAAGCTCGTTCGTAAGGCCGATTAATGTTGATCCGGGTTACCTGACCGAGGCAAAACTAGTTTTGGCGTCGACCAAGGACCGCGATCACCGCATTTATTTGCGCGACGGTATTTACGCTGAAATCACACTTTATTTTAACCAGCGGCAATGGCGTGTTTCGCGTTGGACTTATCCCGATTACCAGCAGCCGGCTTATTTTGACTTTTTTAACCAGGCCCGCGAATTTCTGCGGCGGCGGTTGGGAGAGTTTCATTGACCACGTGAGCGAATGCCGCTTAAGGAAATCTCGCCAATGAATTAGAATTAGGTCGATCTTCCAACGTCGTTGAATTGAGGCATGTGTCCGGTGGAACAACAAAGCGTCGCACGCAAGAGCGGACTGTTTAAAAAACTGATGTACTTTGTCGCATTGCCCGCTGCTCTGGGCGTATTGGGCGGCTATGGCTTACATCGCCAGCAAGCCAGCCAAATCCGTGAGGACTTTTCGCCCTATCGAACGACCGAATCCGTAGCTTTGGAAGGGGAACAACGTCAGCGGGCTTATTCGTATATCGCCACACCAACCGAAATCAATTTTGGCGCCGTGGAAAACTACAGGCGTTACCAAGCCGAATGGGAGATCGTAAATTCTGGCCGCAAGGCACTGGACGTGGAATTAGTCTCCTCATCCTGCGAAGTGATTTTCGACGGCGCACCCATTGGCTCCCAACACCAAGTCCCCGGTCAGTTCACCAAAAAAATCGCAATGTCTTGGGTGGTCGACAATAGCGAACCGAACTTTAATCATGAATTGGTTTTAAAAACGAACGACGACAACGTCGAGCGACGAACGTTGCGATTTCACGTCTATGGAACGGTGGACCAAGTGATCGACGTGCAACCGGCGGTACTGGATTTCGGGGCGCTGACAAGCGGCCAGACCAAGGAGCTGACGGCACACATCCTTTGCTATAGCACCAAAAATTTAAAGATCGACGACTTTTCGTTTTCCAACGAAGCTTTGCGCGGTGCATTTGATGTCAAGCTGACGCCCGTGGAGGATCGAAAGAGCTTGGGAGGCAATCGAGTTCCCAGCGCCGCAGTGGAGATAGTCGTTACAGCCAAAGCCGATTCGCTTGAGAAAAAGAGCTACCAGGAAATGCTGTTGCTAAAAAGCAACTTGCCGCAAACGGAGGGTCTGAAGATCCGGCTCAAAGTCAATTCGCAGTAGTTCGCCACGGATGGCATGTCAGCGAAGTTTGGGCGAAATCCTGTTGGATTGGCCGCTTTTTCGCGATTTCTTTTTTTGCCAAATGCTGAAATAATTGACCATCGCCGGATCGTTCAATCGTTAGGTTTATTTCTCGTGACAACGCGTCGCAGGGAAGCGGAAGAAAAAAAATGAAGTATTGGCTAGCAACTTTGATCGGCGGCTTTTGTTCCGCAAACGTGATCGTGATTGCCACGTCGACGTGGCAGGGCGGGCAGACTCTGTCGCCCGCGAGAATCGTGCAAGGCCAAGAGCCCGCGAGCGTGAAGGTCAACGCCGACGAAAAACATACGAATGACCCCGACCGTGTCTTATTTGATGGCTGGGAAAAGCCGGAATTCGCGTTGTTGATTTCAGGTCGACTCGATGGCTATATCGAGCCTTGCGGCTGTACCGGACTCGCCAATCAAAAGGGCGGATTACTGCGGCGGCACACACTACTCAATCAACTTACGATCGATAAAGGTTGGAGCGTGGTCTCAATCGATACGGGAAATCAAATCAACCGCACCGGCCCACAAGCGATTATCAAACTGAAGACCGCGTGGCGTGGTTTGTTTCAAACGATGGGTTATCAAGCGGCGTCGGTTGGCGTCGATGACTTGAAGGTGCCTCTCATTGAATTGATTGGAACTATCGAAAGACTTGATTTGGGTGCGGAACCGCCTTTCATCTGTGCCAACGTAAGTTTGTACGACGGCGAGTACATCAAGCCCAAAATGATCATCGAAATCGGCGGGCGCAAAGTTGGGCTGACTTCCGTGTTGGGTGACACCGAAATCAAATCTCTCGGTGTCGTCGATGAAGCATTGGAACTCTCGTCCGTCGATGCGTCTTTGCCAAAGGCAATCGCGGCGCTGCAAAGCGAAAAGTGCGATCTGTACGTGTTGATCGCCAATACGTCGCTCGACGAAGGGCGCAAGATCGCGGCAAAATATCCGGCGTTTGATGTTGTCATCTCGGCCAACGGAGCAGGCGACCCCACCAACGCCCCCGAAAAAATCGAAAGCAACGGCCGGGTGACGTCATTTATCCAAGTCGGTCAGAAAGGAATGCACGTCGGCGTTTTAGGTTTTTATTCGGATAATGGTCGGTTGGTGCCACGCTACCAAAGAGTCCCCTTGGACGCTCGCTTTTTAGATTCCGACGAAATGAAAGTCGTTTTCAAAGATTATCAAACCGAGCTTGGCCGCTTATCGTTGAAAGAACTTGGAATCGAGCCCAAGCCACATCCGACAGGCCGAACGTTCGTTGGAACCGACAAGTGCGCGGAATGCCACGATCCCGAGTACACGATTTGGGAAGAAGGGAATCCAGGACCGCACAATCCTAAAAAGGTCGGTCCGCATTCCCGCGCGACGCTCGATTTAACCGATCCAGGTGAACGAACTTGGGTCACACGCGAAAAGGATCCCGAGTGTTTGAGCTGCCACGTCACTGGCTGGAACCCACAAGGATTTTTCCCATTCGAAAAAGGATTTACGAAAATCGCGGACGCAGAAATGCATGGGAGCGGTTGTGAGAATTGCCATGGACCTGGGTCCAAACATGTTGAGGTCGAGGAAGCGGATCCCCAGCCACCGATCGACGTACTTCAAAAGCATCGCCAAGAAATGGTCGTCACCCTCGACCAAGCGCGTAAGGACCTTTGTTTCACTTGTCACGATTTAGATAACAGTCCTGAATTCAACTTCGATACGTATTGGCCGAAAATCAAGCACGCTCCGTAGTCGTACTGGAGGCCGACGCCGAGAAATATTGCGTATTTCACGCGCGGCCTGCAATGTAAATTCGCGAGCGTTGACTTCCGATCCAACTGAATTTTCGGCGTCAGCCCAGCAATCGCCTTCGTCGTCTCGCCGTTGAAAGCCAACGGAAATGTACCGACCGTTTCAACGTCGGCGTAAAAGCCTTGACCGTATGAATTTCTTCAGAAGCGAAAATTGGACCCGGCCCTCGTCAAAAACGGAGCTCGAAAGCCTATTTTCGAATTGCCGATTGACGAAAATCATTATCGTCGCCGACACTTTTTCCCAGTCGATAGATGGCGAATATTGACAATAAACGGGCGGTCTGGCATATTTAAGATTACGTAAACCCATGAAAAGATAACGCCTATGTCATCATCGCTTAATCTGTCGCTTACCGACGAACTTCGAGAGTTTGTCGACCTACAATCGGGCGACGGAACTCTTTATGCAACCCCCAGTGAATTTGTTCGAGATATTCTACGACAGCGAAAACTTCAGCTTGAGGCTCAGAAGCTCCGAGAGGGTATTATCGAGGGCTTTCAGGACGTTATCGATAATCGACTTCATGAGTTCAAAGGATCACTTTCCGACCTCCTGAAAAAGGCCAGGTCGTGACACGGAATAGAAATCCGCCAGCAACCAAGGTCCTTCTTACTGATCGCGCGATTTCAGATCTTTTGGAAATCGAGAGCTACTCGATCAGCAAATGGGGCAAGAGCGCTGCGTCAAAGTACATGGGCAAATTTGAGAAGACATTTAAGCTACTTGAATTAAATCCAGACCTGCTACTTGCTAACGAGGCCCTAGGTGAACCGCTTCTGTTTTTCCGCGTCGACAAGCATTTGCTTGCTTGCGTGAAAATAAAACCGGGGGTTGCAGTTCTTACGATCGTACATGCAAACCGTGACCTGGATACGATTCTTCATGAGCTCCTACCAACGCTTAAAGAAGAGACGATCCTGCTCTTGAGCCGGCTCCCGAAGAAATAAGGGGACATTCTACTTTTTTGGTCTGCCTTGGGGACGAAAGCTGGATTCAAGGCCGAGATATTTGGCGGTTTTCTTTTGCCAACATTCCGCTCCAAAAGGGGCGGACAAAACGCAAAATTCCGCCCCGTTCACTCCCGCCAGTCAGTCGCTGTGTGTAGTGGCAATCCTCTTGCTCATGAAATGAATCTTTCCGCCTGCACCACAACACAATCGAATGTCGACCACTCGCTTTCCAGTTGGATCAATTAGTTTCCACATCATAAACCCTGCGTTGTCCCCGACTGGTGATTCTGCGTCGAGGGGTAACCCAAAAAGTTCAACAAACTCTTCAACTGATGTGAAATTGCTTGTGTCTTTATCTAGTTCACTACTTTCGAGAAATACTCGCTTGAGCGCCGCATCACTATTTGAACTATACCAAGCTACCCCGGTCCCGGTGGAGTTTTCCCAATAGTTCTTTGTGTCAAGACAGATACAGCTGTCGACTTTTCCACCCCATACCGCGAGCGATTCGGAAAGCTCTTTGAATTTGGGCTCGTCATAAATCTCTAAGGACAGCCTGTCCCATTTAAGTTTTATCTGTTCGATCTTAACTA
>JANMEB010000728.1:0-4414 GCA_031376585.1 Planctomycetota bacterium
GGAATATACATGTTGGCCGATTTGGGATTGCTGGCTCAGTGGCCGTCAAATTCAAAACGATAAAACGATAAAAGTGCTAATTATGATACGATAACAGAATCTAGTTGGCAGGCTGACGGAATGGAAATAAGCATAGGAAAATAATCATGACGGACGACAAGGTACTGTTACTAAAAATGCACGATTGTGCCAAAGGATTAACTGAAGACGTGGTGCGCGAGATTGCCAACGAATGCGAGTTGCTGAAAGTTGATTCAGGCGAATTTTTACACCAAGCCAGCCAACCCTTTGATTCAATTTACTTGGTAATTCATGGACGCGCCAAAAGCTCCCTGCTCGATATTCGAGGCAACGTCATTTCGCAGCGCGAGGAAACGGCAGGGGGTCAATTCGGCGCTTTGGCGGCAGCTTTGGGAGAGCCGTTGCCGTTGGATGTCGTGGCGATGGAGCCAACAACACTGCTCCGTCTGAATTACCAGAAAGCTCTTGCTTTGACCAAGCGGCACGACGCGTTCCGGCAGAATTTCACACGGAGTGTCGCCGAATCGGTGCGATCCTTGTTGTTAAAGGATCGGCGACCCAAAAGACCAGGTCTGGTTTCAATCTTTCATCAATCGCCGGCGACACGAGAACTGACGCGGAAGCTCGTCCAACGACTCCAACAACTCGGCGAAAATCCTTGCGTCCTCAATGACCAATCGGATTGGCAGCCAATGAATGACGTTCCGTATCGTTGCCTGATCCAAGACGGGACGTACCTAACCGAACGAGAGGTGCGCGACCAGATCAATCATTGGACTGATTCGCGACGAATCGTAGTCGATGTTGATGCGGCAATGGAGTACTCCAAGATTTCAAACATCATTGAAGTTAGCGAAATGGTGTTCTGGTGTGTCACGCCTGACCATTGGAAAGCATCGATCGATTGTCTCAAGTCAGTCCTTGAACGCTCGCCCAATTGGCGCGAAAAGATCAATGTCGTGTGGTTGCTCAATGACGGTAGTCAGTTGGCTCCTTTGGTTCCTGAATTGAATCAGCTTGCCAAACGAGATTTCAAACTTTCGTTTGATCCGCCGGCACAGAATCGAAGTCGCGAACTGGTGAACGGGTTCGAGCGTATCATTCATCAATTGCGCGGCGTTCGAATTGGTGTCGCGTTGGGAGGCGGTGCGGCGCGAGGCATGGCTCATTTGGGAGTCCTGAAAGTCCTGGAGCAGAATGGCATCTTCATCGATATGATCGCCGGAACCAGCGCCGGAGCCATGACGGGTATTTTGTATGCCTCGGGATTGGAACCCGATTACAACATTGATTGTTTCGTAAAAGACTTGAAGCCGTCCTGGCTGTTTCGCCAATTACCGAATGGCGGTTACTGGTATCTTCTTTTCAAGTACCGGCGAAAACAATTTGATCCAATGCTGAGAAAGTACCTCCAAGAGGCTCGCTTGGAGCAACTCGCGATTCCCGTGCAAGCGATTACGGTCGACCTGATCAGTGGCAAGGCCATTGTTCGTGAGCAGGGAGACGCCGTTCATGCGATCACCGAGAGCATCAACTTGCCCGTTCTTTCTGCTCCCATCAATCGCGACGGCCGAGCCTTGGTCGACGGAGGGATCGTCAATAACGTGCCGGCAGACGTGTTGGCTTCCAAAGGGTGCAATTTTGTCATCGCCGTCAGCGTCACCGCGCGGATGAAACAAGAATTTGCCACCAATCAACCGGATACCCCGACATCCAATATGAAGCAGGCGTCGACGTTGCAGACGATCATGCGCACGTACCTCGTTCAAAACGTCAATATGAATTCGTTTGGCGTGCAGCCGGCAGACTTTGTCATCGAACCGGATGTTAATGAATTCGATATCACGGAATTCACGCGTGCCGATGAAATGGCTGCAATCGGCAAACAAGCGACATTGGCTGCGGTGCCAAAAATCAAAAGCCTATTGGCACAAATCGACAAACAGCTTTTTCCCGGCGAGTAGAGCAAACGTGGGGCTACTCTGCGGCGATACCAACCGATGCCCTAACTGGTTGGAGCGTTGTCTTTAACGCGAGCTGCTTGGAAAACTCTGATTGAATGGGGTTTGATTTCATTAGCCGCATCTAGGAACACCTGCCCGTCGGGGGTCCATGGGGTCAGACCGGCTCGGTGGTTAGGTCGAAATGCAATGGACACCAGTTTCAAGGATGATTTCGCGTGGATCTCATCGAAGACGACAGCTACTTCTGGAACGTCAGTCGCTTCCTTCATCTCAATCCCGAGCGAGGTAAGCATCCGCTGGTCGCTCATCATCGAAATTAGGTTGGGTAAAGCTATCCCGGCTATTGCGAACAGCGAAAACGCATAAGATGGCCGGACTACGACGAAGTATTGCGAACGTGGCGGGATGAGATGGGAAGTTCGTTTACTGCCGGACGACCGCAACGTTGCGGGAGTTAGCGGTGCATTTCTGCCTGAACCAACCGGACAGCGTTAGCAATCTGATTCGCCGCATCGAAAAGTCGATTGGCGAATTCGAGAAATCGTAACGGTGCCGACCTAAGGAAAAAAACACGCTCGTTAGGTTAGTCAAAATTTTCTTGCTGAAGTACTTTTTCTCCCTTCGTACATTTATTATTCAAGAGTTGCATGCCTATTTAGTAAGGAGTTTCGGATGCCAAAGTATCTCGTTCAAGCGAACTATATCGGCGAAGGACCCAAAGGATTGCTCAAAGAGGGTGGCACCAGTCGCCGCGCAGCGGTTGAAAAAATGTTCGGGTCGGTCGGTGGGAAGGTGGAATCTTTCTACTATGCCTTTGGTGACACCGATCTTTTTATCATCGCCGATTTGCCCGACAATATCGCTGCGGCGTCATTATCGCTGGCGGTTAACGCCAGCGGTGCGGCCACTTCCAAGGTCACGGTGCTTCTGACTGCCGAGGACTTCGATGCAGCCGCGAAAAAGTCGCCAATGTACCGCGCTCCCGGACATTAAACGCATTCAACCTCATCTACCATTATGTGCAAATCAGTCTCCACGTAATGGAACTTGCCGCGCGAATTTTCGAGCCGAATTTCATGTCGTCCGTTTAAGTAGCCTTGGGGTGGCAAGGTGGCGACTTGATGGAATGAGGTTTAGAATCGTGAGCAATTTCCTCCTGATGGCGATCAGGGCAACTTTTTTGGATTTACTTTCGCCACTAAGCGCCGATCGTCGCCCATTCGATCGTAACGTTCGACATGAAAATACGTCCATCGTCCAATCGCGTTCGAAATGACAAGTCTCCTGATGGCGTTAGAAATACGCAACAGAAAACTTGAACCGCGCCCGCGCCTTCCGCTACAATGCCCCCACCCCCGCCGCGCCAGCGGCTTACTTGCAGCCAGCATGTAGCCGACAGAAACTTTCAAGCGAGTGGATCGATCCATGAAGAAGATCCACACGGAGCCACAAAGACACGGAGATGCATAAACTAGGGATTCAAGTGATCCCGTTTGCACCCGGAGGAACTTAATGAAAATCGATAGGCGAGGTGTTCTTTTTGGATTAGGTGGGCTCGCCGCGAGTGTGGCCTTGGGAAAGTCCGATGCACAACTGCCGAACGCCGGGTTTCCGACAAACGCCGGCGCTGGGACTGTTGTGATGGATTTTCCGCGCAAGGATGACTTCTTCATCGAAGATGGCCACACGTATCTCAACGCGGCTTACACGCATCCGATTCCGAAAGTGTCATTAGAAGCCGCGAATCGCGCCGCGCTGGGCCGCTGTTCGCTGTCGGCCCCCGCACCGTTGGCGAGCGAACCCACGGGACCGGACGCCGTGCGGCGTAGCCCCCCAACGTCCGACACTAAAGCCCTTTTTGCAGAATTGATCAACGCCAAGCCAACCGAGATCGCGTATGTCTCAAGCACCAGCGCCGGGGAGAACTTGGTCGTCCAGGCCCTTGCACTCGATCACAAGTTCGAGGGAAACGTCGTCACCGATGGATTGCATTTCGAGGGTGCGCTGTTGCACCTTTTGGAACTTAAGAAGCAGGGACTCGATGTCCGCGTGGTGAAGCCGACGAAGGATTTTCGGATCGACTTGAAGGACCTCGAGCGAGCGGTGGATCGGAAGACAAAGCTGATCGAAGTGTCGTCCGCCTCGATGTACAATGGATTCCAGCACGACCTCAAAGCCGTATGTGACCTGGCGCATTCCTACGGCGCACTCGTCTATGCAGACATCATCCACTCGGTGGGCGCGGAACCATTCGACGTCAAGTCCTGCGGTGTGGACTTTGCGGCTTGCTCGACGTTCAAGTGGTTGATGGGAGATTTCGGGATCGGATTCTTATACGCCAAGGAATACGTTTGGGAAAAGATTCGGCGACCGGTGTTCGGTTATTACCAAGCTCCCAATTTGGAACCGTTCTATCCGCCGAATCTGCC
>JANMEB010000023.1:0-2114 GCA_031376585.1 Planctomycetota bacterium
CTGCCGGCACGTATTTGATTCCGCGATTGACCACGCCAACCGAGCCTTCGTTGCTGCTGCACGCAATGAACAAAGCCGGTTGGAAGGGGCGCAAGTCGGGTCGCGGATTTTATTCGTATGCTACAGCCGATGGTTCAGCGCAACCGAACGAACTACTTGACGCACTCATTACTCAATACTCGCGGCCATCGGCGGCACCGCTTGAGTCAAGCGAAATCGTACGGCGACTGCTCATGGTGATGGTTAACCAAGCCGCCGACGTCTTGGCCGAAAACGTAGTCAGCGATTCCGCCGAAATCGACTTGGCCATGTTGCATGGCGCGGGATTCCCCGATCATCGCGGCGGCCTACTTTTCTGGGCCCGTCGACAAGGACTCCCTAAATTGATTGCCGAAATGAATCGTTGGAGCAAGTCACCCAGTTACTCGCGTCGTTACCGCGTTTCGCTGAATCTCGTTTCTTTGGCTCGCAATAATCAATCTTGATATGAAAGCTGCCGGTGATCCAGATCATTCCGACTGCTGATAGAGTTCCGGAAAGATGTCGGGGGAGAGTTGTTGGCGCTGGACGAGGGTGCGCATGCGGGTGAGGAAGTCAAATTTGAAATTGGCGACTTGCTGTTCGGAGATGTTGAGTGTCTCGGCGACTTGTTTGTTGCTCCAGCCGCGCACGATGAGCAATTCGATGCACTTCAGTTTGGACCAGTCACCTCGTTCTTGCCAACGCTGGACTTGTTCGCCAATCGCGGCCAACAACGCGTCGTGTTCCAGTCGTCGCCGTTCGGTGCTGCGCGCGATGCTGCTGGCGACTCGCGCGCTGCCTGCCAAATTCCATTGGCCACTGGAGTCGTCGCCGGTCGAAAACGGAATCGCGGGGCGGCGACCTTCGCGCCGCAGATAATCGGTTAGCTTGTACGAGCAAATCGAAAACAGATAACTTTCGAGCGAGCGATTGCCGTCGTAATTGGGCAAGCTATTGAGGAATCCAACGAAACATTCTTGCACGATATCTTCGCTGGCCGCGCGATTGCCCGTGCGGCTTTCGGCAAACGCCAGCAAGCGGCCTTCGTAACGGGCGATCAACTCGCTCCAAGCGTTTTCGTCGCCGGTCCGAATTCGGTTAATCAATAATTCGTCGACTTCAGTGGATGGGTTCATACGAAGCGAAGAGTGAGATTGAACAAACGAACCGGTACGGATCTTAGCCAATTGTATGAAACTCTACCGGCTCGCGTCGGTAGTTTCTAGGAACGCTGTCGAACATTTTTGGTAGCGCTAACGGCGAACGATTTTAGCGCGGGCGGCGTTTGCTGGGTTTGGCTTGATTCGATTTCTCGTCGTCCGTCAATTTGGAAAACGAAGCTCGACGATTTTCCTTCTTCCCGGCGGGTTCGTTCGTATTCAAGGCCTCCTGAGAGCTTTGCTGAACGCCAGCGAGTTGTTGGATTTCATTTTGCAAAATTGAACTACCCCCGGTGGGCTTGTCGTCGGAAACGAAAATGGAACTGGAGATGTTGGGATTGGCTTTCGGCACTTCACTGATTTCGGAAAAATCAACGTCGCCTAAAGCGGGAAGGTTGGTGTCCGTGTCGTTGGCGGCGACATCATTTTTTTCAGTCTCGACCTCGGAAATGGTCTTGGGTTTCGACGGCGCTTTCTGGGTGGGTCGTTCGCTTAAATCGACGTCTCCGTTTTTGGATGGAACTGGCGCATCGGCGACAACCACCATTTCGTAGATCGCGCGAAAGGTGACCGTCCCCAAAGTGAGTAACTGATTAGGGCAAAGCGGTTGTTCACGTTCAATCTTGTTGCTGTCGATGTAAGTGCCATTGAGCGATCCTAAATCGCGTACGATCAATTGCCCGTCCCGTTCGAAGAGTTCGCAATGTTTCCGACTAACCAAAGGATGCGGCAGCTTGACTTTTGCCTCGCTAGAACGGCCAATCGTCGTTGGCAATTTAAGTTGAATCTCGGAAACTTTGGCGTCACCGCCACCGACAATCACCAATTTTGCATGGAGCATCAATTCGTATCCTTCGGAGTTGATTGGCTTGACAGTTTTTGGTTTGCGGCTGGGTTGCGTGGACCGATTTTGGTTTGAGCACGGAACGACGA
>JANMEB010000046.1:0-1249 GCA_031376585.1 Planctomycetota bacterium
CGAATACTATCAGTACATTTTCGAGAACACACCGGGTTTGCCCGAAACTGCTGCGAAACAGGATTTGACGCCGTTGGATTACATGCGACGATTCGGTGCGTTTGAAGTCGAGTCGAAGGCGTATCGTCTGCATGAAACGGAATTGTCGGCTGACAAACTCGGCGGCGCGCAAACCGATAACAAGACTTCGGTGATCAGCAAAACTGGCGAGCCGATCGGCGTTTCGATAAATGGACGACCTTGCATCGGTTTTCCGACCCCGTCGCGCAAGCAGGAACTTTATTCCGACACAGTGCGGCAATGGGGTTGGCCGGAGTACGTCCTACCGACCTATATCAAATCGCACGTGCACCCCGAGCAAATCGATCAATCAAAGAGCGAATTCGTGCTGACACCCACGTTTCGTTTGCCAACGCTGATTCACTCTCGATCGGGCAACTCGAAATGGCTCGCTGAGATTTCTCATCGCAACCCGTTGTGGATGCATACGTCCGATGCCGCGCGGATCGGCGTGGAAACCGGCGACTTGGTTCGCGTGACTTCGCAGATTGGATTTTTCGTTGATCGCGTTTGGGCAACCGAAGGATTGAAGCCGGGCATCGTCGCTTGTTCGCACCATTTGGGACGCTGGCGAAGGCCCCAAGACCCAGCGGCCAATCGTTGGGCGACCAACGTCGTTGATATGCAAATGACCCGGCCCGGGATCTGGCGAATGCGGTCTGCCGGTGAGATTCAGCCGTATTCGAGTGCCGATCCGGACACGCAACGGATTTTCTGGAACGACGGCGGAGTACATCAAAATTTGATTTTTCCAGTTCAGCCCGATCCGATCAGCGGCATGCACTGTTGGCATCAGAAAGTCACCGTCGTCAAAGCATTGCCCGATGATCGCTACGGCGACGTCGAGGTCGACACGAACAAATCGTTTGAAGTCTACAAACAATGGCTTGCCATGACTCGCCCAGCCGCGCAGCCCGACCATCTCCGCCGCCCCCTCTGGCTCAATCGCCCGTTGCGCCCAGTGACCGAAGCGTTTTATCGGACGTCTCAAAGCTAGTGTGTAGTCCCAGTTCTTCGTTTAACCGGCGCAGCCGCTGGCACCCGCCAACGTACATTGCTTTGCTTGCATTTGTTTAACCGGCGCTTCCGCTAAAGCTCTTGCATTCGTTTAACCGGCGCAGCCGCTGTAGCGTATAGTTAATCGACGTCATCCTGAACGGTCTCTGTCCCGCGACGCCGGCGCTTCGCG
>JANMEB010000048.1:0-5985 GCA_031376585.1 Planctomycetota bacterium
CAGTGTGAAAGTTGGCTTTGCCGCTTTCGTGGGGCGCATCTTCGGAACCGTTGGCAAAGCACTCTGCGCGGCAGTCATGGCGGTCTTTTTGATCGCGCTGTGTTGGGGTTGACCGGCGCGGCGCAAGAGTCGAGTATGACGCAGATGAAAAGCGCGCTGCGAACGTCCACCGGAAATGTTTGCCAGCCTTGCATGCGCGGCTGGACAGTCTGTGTTGTCGTAGCTCGCGGGGTTCCCTGTTAGGGTCTGGTCACTTAAGCCGGCTGTCATTCGATTTGCCCGGCGTATGCGCGGCTGTTAGGGCTGTTTGGGCCGACGGTGCAGCCGAATTTTATCAGCTTGACGCGTTCGTCTCTGGCCGCTGGCGCTTTGATGTTGCTTTAGTCTGCCCAGTTTGATAAATCACCCGAGCGGAAGGCCTGGAAAATTGGCAGGGCAGTCACAGCACCGGCGTGGCTGGGAGCTTCTCGCCGTTTCCGGATCGGCTGAATGCTTTGCGAATGATCCACATCGAAATTACTGGAAGAATTGCCCACGGGGACACGGAAATGGAACTAGCCTCAAGTTACGAAATCTGTTCACCCAGTGTGATCGCCGAGGATTTTGACGGCGATATTGTCATCCTCAACTTAGACGACGGTCGTTACTTTAACTTGCGCGGTGCCGGTCCCAACGTGTGGAGCACATTGATGGCGGGCGCGACAGCGCAGTCGATTGTCGACAGCGTTGGGCAATCTCGACCTGACTGGGTTGATTCCACAAACAAATTTCTTTGTCGCCTGCACGAATTGAAACTGATCCGAACGGTCAGCGCAGTGACAGCCACCACGGTCGCAATGCCGATCGACTGGAGTTCTCTGCCTGCTGGCGATCAGCCGGAAATCGAAGTCTTCGACGATCTCGCCCAACTGATCTTGGCCGATCCAATCCATGACGTGGACGCCGAAGCCGGTTGGCCCATGCGAAAGGTGGCCTAACGGAATCGTTGGGCCAAGACCGATGACCGATCGGACGTTGGTTAATTCCGAAAGCATCGCCGAATATGCGACGAGCCTACTCGCGCAGGCGATGAACCTTCCTGGCGAGCAGTTGGCGCGGCGAACTTTTCGACTCCCGTTTCTCGATATCAACGCGCGGTTTTCCAGCATGTCGTTTGCACGGATGTGCGAATTCGGACTTGCGGCGCGCCGTGCCGACAAAGAACACGTTGCGAAAGAGCTCGAGATTTCTGTGATGAGCGCGGGCGATAACGAATGGCCCGCGCCCGCTACGTGGCAAGAATCATCTTTTTCGCCGGTTGTTTTTGACCGCGTGATTACCGGTCATCAACTCCGCGGTTATTACCATCACGACCACCGCTTTTGGCAATTTTACGATCCGGCCTCGGGGCGGGGCGTTCAATCCATGCTGGCCGCCGACCGCTATCCAGCTTGGGAATCAAGTGGCCCATTACGGGCATTCCTGCATTGGGCGTATGAGGGAATGGGAATGCGTTTGGCACACGCCGCCACACTGGGACTAGGCGGACGCGGTGTGTTGTTGGCCGGCAGTGGCGGCTCCGGAAAATCCGGAACTACCCTGGCCGGAATCGCCAATGGGATGAGCAGTGTGGGTGACGACTATGTCCTTTTGGATTGCAAGCCGTCGCGGAAAGCTCACGCCGTATTCGCAACGATGAAACAAGACGTTCGCGGATTTCAGCGCGTCAAGTTAGACCCAGATCAGTTTGGCGGCGAGCCGAATTGGCAAAACAAAATCGAATTCGATCCCGCGCGAATACACCCCCAAGCGCTTACCGACAGTATGGAAATTGTGTCCATCTTGCTCCCCAAGATCGCGCATCAAGCGCGAACAACGCTCGAACCCGCGCGGCCGGCGGAAGCAATGCTTGCCCTAGCTCCGTCAGGTCTATTTCAAATGCCGGGCTGTGCGGCGAGTGGAGTCCGATTTTTCTCGAATCTTGTTCGCAGCTTGCCGGTGTTTCAACTGTGCTTGTCGGAAGATCCGCTGGAAATCGCCGACACCATTCGCGGCTTCTTGAACCGGGAGGTATTGGCTCGTGTTGGTTAGCGTCATCATGCCCGCATATAACAGTTCGTCTTACATCGAACAGGCCATTCGCTCGTTGTTAACGCAGCAGCAAAGTGACTTGCGATTGGACATTATCGTCATCGACGATGGCTCGTCCGACGACACCGTGGACGTCGTCTGCGGAATCATGCGACAACACTCCGAGGTGCGGCTGATTGCCGCCCCGCACTACGGCATTTCGGTCGCGCGAAATCACGGGCTGGACGCGCTTCCGGCTGAAGCGCACTTCGCGACGTTTCACGATTCGGACGACATCGCATATCCCGGTCGAATCGCGCGACAATTGGCGCTGCTTCGTGCCGATCCCAACGTACACGTCGTCTATGGACTGCTGCAAATCTTCGACGTCTGGGACAACGAAACTCTATCGCCGAGCAAGACGGGTCGCACGATGACGACCCGAGGAATCAGTTTGTCCGCGGGGCTTTTTCGGCGGACGACCATCGAACAGATTGGTCGCTTCGATGAATCGTTGGTTCAGGCGGAAGACACCGATTTCCTTTTTCGGCTGGTCGAGTCGGGAGCTAACATACACACGGAAGAAGAGATCGCGACGTATTATCGGCGACACGACACAAACACTACTCGCGACGTCGCTGTTGGGCGGCGAGAGTTTATGAAAGCGATTCACAAATCCATGAAGCGCCGCCGCCCAGCCGATCGCCATCGCATCGCAGCGTTGTGCAACGGCATGTTCGCGGATCGGCGACAATTTGAGGAGCAATTCGAAGAATGTCCAGTCAATACTCCGTCGTAATTCCAGCTTACAATGCTGCCACAACGATTGCCGAGGCCATCGATTCGGTGCTGACGCAGACGATTCCGCCGAGCGAGATCATCGTCGTCGATGATGGTTCGACCGACGACACTGCGGCGATCGCGTCGTTGATCCCGGGTCCGATCCAGGTGATGCGGCGCTCCAACGGTGGTCCCGGCGATGCGACAACAGCCGGCATTCTTGTCGCAACGTCTCCGCTGCTGGCGACCTTGGATTCGGACGATCTTTGGTTGCCACGAAAAATCGAGCGACAAATGGAATTCCTTGCGGCGAATCCTGGGATAACAGCGGCGTTTACTCTGGCCGAACTTTTCAAACGAAGCTCCGAGCCGCTGGGTAGTGCTCGAGTGCAACCGATTTGGTCACGCACCACCATGTTGATCGATATGGCCGCGGCGCTTTCAGTTGGCGCTGTGATCGATCCCCCAGGTGGGCGCGGTGATATGGTCGACTGGCTGGCGCGATGTGGCGAAATGGGTTACCAACTGGGCATGCTCGAGGAAGTGCACGCACGACGTCGCATTCGACCTGGTAGCTTGTCGTACGGTCGTGATCTCCAGCGAGATGCCGGCTACCTGCATGTGGTGCGCCTTGCGTTGGAACGAAAGCGTCAACGGGCCGTCGGTTCTGCGCGAGGAGCAAGCGAATGAAC
Source organism: Planctomycetota bacterium (assembly GCA_031376585.1). Taxonomy (GTDB): domain Bacteria; phylum Planctomycetota; class Planctomycetia; order Pirellulales; family Pirellulaceae; genus JANMEB01. Next base: position 3,522 of record JANMEB010000048.1, read on the forward strand.
GGAGGGTCTCGTCAACATCGAATCTTTGCGTGGGCTTGGCCGACGGGAGCGATCGATCAACTGCTGCGGGCTGCGGCCCACGTCGATCAGCATCAGGCGCAAGCCGCCTGGCGGCAGTGGACGCACGGAAGAGACCTCGACGATGTGGGCTTTAATGAGATGAGACTATTAGCCGCAGTTTCTCCTCGGCTCGATCAACTCGACCCAACTCAACCGGAACGCAATCGCATTGTGGGCATCGCGCGAAGTTTGTGGTCGCGGTCGCAGATGGTCTTGCGCGAGGTTCAGCCAGCGATCGAAACTCTTCGCCAAGCAAACATCGAAGTCATGGCATTGAAAGGCGCGGGCCGAGTCGCTCGAAACCCGTTCGCGCTCAAATTTCGGTTTGTGAACGATGTCGATGTACTCGTGCGTCCACAGGATTTTCGTCGTGCATTCGATTTGCTGGACGCAGCCGGCTGGCGATCTACGGCGGCAGGCTCCGCTAATTTTCACCGCACACTTTTGGATCGGGTTCATGGCCTGAATTTGATTCGCGGTGACCTAGGGGACCTCGATCTGCATCGCTCAGCCATTCATCATCCGCACCAATCCCTGCGGGACGATGAGTTGATGTGGGCGCGGGCTGGAGTTGGAGCGATCGCACAATGCCCGGTACGAGTTCTTTCCAGTACCGATACGATGATCGTCGCACTGGCTCACGGTGGATGCGGGGGCCATCGAACGAGTGATTGGCTGCTGGATATCGTCGATGCGATCGACGGCGGCGGCATTGACTGGGAACTGGTTCAGGACGCCATTGGACGCCGGCAACTGGAAGTGCCTGCCGCCGTGACCTGGACGTATTTGGCCGAGAAGCTACAGCGCCCCGTTCCGAGTGAAGTGATTGATTGGGCAGTCAAGCGAGCGAAGCGCAAGCCGCTCGACCTCACCGTTGGACTTTTCTTGTCGCGCCCCAAGAACGACTTCAGCCCTCCGCTGAAGGTAGCGCGTGCTTTCGCGAAGATGTGGCGACTGCGCGGCAAGAACGGTGAAAGCAATTCATCGACCGCGCGGATCACGCATCGTGCTTGGCGGCTATTAGTGAATCCATCTGCGGCGCTCGCACCGCTCGAATACAAAACGCCGATCCGACCGCCAGATCGAGAGCCGGGAAGTTCCTGGCAGGGACTTGTGGAGGCGACAATTACTCTTCCAACGCCCCAAGGTGCGCGACGGATCGAATTCGAATTGAATGTTGGCAACCGCCACGTGGCAAGAGTGAAGCATCGCAAATGGATTGCCCGCGGAAAGAAGCTCACACTGCGATTCCGAGTGGACGTAGAACTTTTTTCCGGAGAAGGCGAACTGATTCTCGAAGCCGCTCCGGGTCGCGGCTTGCGCACGAACGCATCCGATAAATTGTCCAAGCGTTATACTCGACTCCCGTTCAGCGTGATCGACATAAGGTGCCAACGCAACGCGGCTTGAAGGGGTTAAGCATGGTCGGCCGAACTGCGGTAGGTGTCGGATTCGCCCCGGCCACGAACCGCGCGGCGGTGTGGCTGCCGTGCTGCACGAGTGGTCGGACGCTTGTGGCCTGACCCTCTCGTCTTGAGCCCGTCTTGCGGAGCCTGTGATTCATCCGCCACACTAACGACTGCAAATTCACTGGGAGGCCAAGCGCCATGAACCGTACTTTATCGATCATCGTTTTGTCGTTACTCGTCGCGGGCCAGGCCTGCGCTCAAGACCATCCTCCGGCCCCCGGCCAACGCGCGGATTTCGAATCCGACGCCAGCTTTGTCGTCGGGACTTACTCGCCGCCAAAGGATCGCCACTCGCCCGAGCAAATGTCGGCAGCGGGCCAAGCCTTCATCGCGGCTTTGGACGATAAACTTCGCGGGCGAGGCGCGCTCGCACTGGACGATCCCGAACGCCACGAGTGGACGAATTTGCCGCCGCAGCCTAATGCGGGCGGGGTTCGCTTGGGTGAAATGAACGACGCTCAGCTCAAAGCCACGTGTGACTTGATGGCCGCTTTGTTCAGCATGTCAGGCTACGATAAATTCTGTCAGATCATGCTGGGAGACGATCAGCTTTTGTCTGCGGGCCGCCGTCAACAAGGAATCGGCACGGTCGATTTCGCCGTGATGGTCTTTGGCACTCCGTCCCCCACAGAGCCCTGGGCATTTCAACTTGACGGGCATCATCTGGGGGTGAACGTCACGATGCACGGCGAGAAGTTTTCCTTGTCGCCAAGTTTTGTGGGTGCTCAGCCCGAAGTATTCGAAATCGCGGGCAAAAAATATCGTCCCTTCGCCGGTGAAGTCGACGACGCCTTCGCGCTGATCGGCTTGCTCAACCGCGAGCAGCGCATCCAAGCCGTCACCGCCGCAACGCGCGGCGAAATCCGCACCGGCCCCGGCCAAGACGGCAAGATTCCCGACCCGATTGGCGTTCCCTGTTCCGACTTGAGCGACGC
>JANMEB010000059.1:0-28720 GCA_031376585.1 Planctomycetota bacterium
ATTCTGAAACCAGAAAGCCGCTTGCGAAAAATAGTCGCCGAAGCGGTCGTCACTGACATTCTCACATCCGTCGCCGTCCCCGTGATCGGCAACTAATTCCACATGAAATGGCTAGTCTTCGCTCTGATCGCAATCGCCGTCGCGCTGGTAATGAATTTGCCTGTCTTGGCGTTCGCGGTCGTCGTCGGCTTGTCGATGTTCGGCGTGACAAGCTGGCTGACCAGCCGCTGGACTGGTCAGATCACTGGTCGCCGCAAATGGAGCCACGAGACTGCGGACGTTGGCCAACTTGTCACTGCCACTGTCGAAGTCTGCAATGCCGGGAAACTTCCCATTGCCTGGATGCTCATCGAAGATTTGCTTCCGGCGGACCAACCCAAATCCGCTCGGCCAAGAATCGTACGTCATGGATCTCGCCTAAAAGTTGCTCGCTTGCGGCCCGGCGAGACAACTCAAATTATTTATCAAGTCGAGTGTTTATATCGCGGCTTTTATCAACTTGGCCCGATCGTCGCGGAAACAGGCGACTACTATGGCTTGCAGCGATCGTATCGCATTCTGGGCCAGCCGAATTATTTGTTGGTTCATCCCAAAGTCATCCGAATCGAAAATTACGATATTCAGTCGCGGCGTCCTATTGGCGAAGTCGTGATGACGCATCGCTTATTCGAAGACCCCACGCGCATTTCCGGCGTGCGGCAGTATCAAGACGGCGATCCGCTTACTCGGATCCATTGGCGCGCGACGGCTCGCACCGGTCAGCTTCAAAGCAAACAATTCCAGCCCTCGAGCATGTCCGGGGCCACGATCGTGCTCGATTTTCACGCTCCGTCGTACGATCCCAAACATGAACCCTATCGAAGCGAATTGGGAATCACCGCCGCCGCCAGCATCGCTAATGCACTGCACGAAATGAATCAACAGTTTGGGTTCATTTCTAACGGGCTTGATGCGGCCGATCGCATTCGAACCGAAGGCTGGATTGGCGATGCTCGGACTCGCGACATCGCGCAACAACACGTCGTACCGCAGGGAAAGCTTGATCGCATGCAACCGGTCGTCGTGCCGACTCGCAAGAGCGGAGATCAAATCCGGCAAGTTCTCGAACTTTTGGCACGGCTTGAATTAAACGAAGGCTTGACCGTTGCCCAGTTGATCTGGGAATCATCCGAGCGTATGCCGGCGGACGCATCCGTGATCGTTCTGCTGGCGCAACCCACGCTCGAAGCAGCCATCGCCCTCGGCACCTTGCGCCGCCAAGGCCGTGCGATAACTGCGATTATTAACAGCCACGATCACGAACACTTCGTGAAATCGAGCAGCATACTCCTTGGCGAAGGCATTGAATCTCACATGCTCAGTGACGACCAATCCATCGCTACCATCTGCCGTAGCCAAAAACTGCCGCGATAATATTGTTTCGGCACTCCACGTCGCTCCGTGCGATCGAGTATTGCACAGGTAGCGTTGGGTTCATCCGAAGTTCTTGCAATAACACGCTTTGACAAAAAAACACTTGTGCCGAACGACGCAAGTGCTTCTAAGTTTTCAAATTGCTAACGAATCCTAACGGTCTCCGCCACCGTCCTTCTCGGAATCTGCTTTGTCGTCGGATTCGCCTTTTTTGGATTCGTCTCCTTCGTCTTCATCGGCAGATTTTTCATCGTCGTCGTCGGCTTTCTCTTCTTCGTCTGCCGATTCTTCCTCGTGAACAATTGAGACTTCGTGCCCCATGTCGGCGAGCAACGAAGTGATTTGTTCGTCGATTTCACCCCCGTGACCCTTCCATCGGATCACGCCTTCTTCGTCGAGGATGAAAATTGTGGGCCAACCTTGGATCCCCCAGACATCTGAGATTTTTCCATCGATTCCTTCATCGTTTTGGAAACTGCGCCAGGAGATGTTTTCTTCCTTGATGGTACCTTTCAACGCGTCCATGTCGGAATCACTGTTGACGCCGATAATTGCAAAGGGTTTGCCTGCCAACTGTTTTACGAGCGACCGCTCGTGTGGGTACATAGCCCGGCACGGGCCTCACCAATGCCCCCAAAAATCCAGCATCACGACTTTGCCTCGATAGTCGCTCAATTTGAACGATTCACCGTCAATATCCGGCCCCTGGATATCCGGGGCCACTTTGCCAACAGCCAAGTTTTTTTGCACCTCGATTGCCTTGAGTTTTTTCGTAACAATCTCGCCAATGGTGGAGTCCTTTATTTCGACGGCGCCGAAATCCTCGGCTGCTTTTTTGAGCAGACCTTCGATTTCTTCGTCGGAGATTGCTCCCAGCTTCTTGTAATACTCGGCCTCGGCTTCTGGCATCGATTTGAGTGCCTCCGGATTTTCCGCCGCAAGCTCGCCAAACATGACCTTGAATTGATGCAGATATTCGGCCAGAGAAATGAGGGCAACACCCTTGATGGTGTCAGTGCCTCCTCTTTCGGAAATCGCCTGCAGCGCGGATTGGGTCGCTTCATTTGCACCGCTTCGTTGCAGCAACGGAATCAAGTCCACAATCTTTTCATTTGCCAAATGATCCTTCACAAGCTTTTCGATTGCCGCCGAGCGAGCCGTCGCATCACTGGTGTTTGCTAACAGCCAGTTGATGATTTCAAATGACGTGGCCGGCGAATCCTCTTTGTCCAAAAGCTCGGCAATCTTCTTTCCAATTTCCGCTGCTTGGGCGGCAAAGGGCTCGCTCATCGCTTGCAATTTCTTAATCACCGCCGCTTTTGCCTCGTCATCCTTGGCCTCACGGTATTCTTTTATGATGATTTGTTGCTCAGCTTGCATTTCCTCGGATATTTTTTTGAATTCCGCTTTCAATTGATCCAGCGGCGAGTCTGACACGACGTTTTCCTTCTTGTCCGTCTCGGCCTTTTTATCTTGAGCGAGTACGGCCGATCCGATCAGGAACGTCAAACTCAGGGTCAACCAACACAAGTACTTCATGAATTCCTCCAGATATTTAAGAATGCCGACCATTGGGCAAGGCTTCCTATAATCCACATTTCGTTTCCGACAATCAAGCGGGGCACCATTATTCGCGGTAAATCGCGACAAATCGAACGCGGCGAGATTTTCCAATTGGGTCGAGTCTAATCGTTGTGCTCAGACGTCCGCGGATGATCCTTGCGGAAGGATTCGTATGGCGGAGTTTGTAAAAGCGGACCAAGGTGTTCATCATCATAAAATTCTTCGCTCTGCCAATCACCAGTGCGAAGTGCGATCTCTAGTTGGAGAATGGATTGATCATGCCGATCGACAAGAGCATGGATGAGCGCTCGCCAAAGCGGCTGGTAAATGTCGCCCGCTTGCCGATCGACCCGTTTGAGCGCCTCTTCATCGCGCTTCAAGTGGGCTAAACTGCGAATGACTCGATCGGCAGCACGCCACTCACCGTACTCGGCTTCTAATTCCTGCGGACTCAACGAATCAAAATTTTCAACTGCCTGTTCGAATGATCCTTCCAGGAATGCGGCCTCGGCTTCCCACGGCTTGAGTATCTTCGGGTCGTTACAATTCGGCTTGTGCGCGTCGAGAAGTTGCCGCAAGCTCTTTGCATCTTTCGCCCAAGAATAGCGCGAACAAAGTTGGAGGAATGTTTTGTCTTTTGGCCCGATTCGTTGGTAAGCATCCAGCCCTTGACCAGCCTCTAATCGCGCCGAGACCCAAGCCAATCGGTAGGCTTCTTGCTGCTCCTCGTCCAACGTCTGCGCCATTCCATCGGCAAAAACTTCGTTGGCTTGTTCGTGTTCGCCGACCAGGCGGTGGGCAATGCCGCGATAGTATGCGAGCCACAGGTCAGCAGGATTTTTTACTTCGTGGGCGTCGACTAACGCGCGAAGTTGCTCGACGTCTTTGGCATCATCGGATAAATCATCTGCCATTTCGATAAAGACTTCGCCCGGATTCGCAACCTTTCCGTAAGCCTCCACCGCGCGACCAACTTTCGCCATCGATTCCAAGTACAGTCCTTGCAAATAAGCACCTCGATGTTCGTCGTCGTCCCAAGTCGACATCGTTCGTTCAAGTGCTTCGGCCGCAGCCTGAAAGTTGCCTTCGAGGCCCAGGCAATACGCCGAGTAATACGCCAACCACGGGTCATCGGCATGGCGGGCTTGGTGTGCATCAACCAATGCGCGAAGCGACTTTGTTTTATCGTCATTGATCACACATCGCGCTAAAAAATCGAAAGCTGAAACTTGATCCTTAGCTTTTTCATAGGCCTCAAGGGAGTGGCCTGACCGAGCCATGTTTTGCTGGTACCACTCGATAAACGTCGCCCGTTCTTCGTCGTCCTTTACACGTGGGATTGCGCCCTCGAGCATCGTTGCGGCTTGCTCATATCGTTTACCAGCGTAATGAAGGTAGGCTTCGTAAAAGTCCGCATTAACGTCCTCCGACGTCACTGCACGATATGCCTTGATAAGAGATTCGAGAGCCGTCAAATTGCTGTCGTCATACAACATGCTGGCAATCGAGTTAAATTGGTCGGCAGGAACCTTTGTCTTTTCAAGCAGCGGCATAATGATCGAGCCAACGTCGCCTGCTTCCGTGGTTGCCAATCCGTAAATATTATCCGTCGATTCCGCATCGTCGACGACGCCTTTGCGATACGATTCGAGTGCTTCCTCGCGACGGCCCAACGCCAAAAGCGCGTCACCTCGAATACAGTAAACGTCTGCATCGGCACCCAGCAGCGCTTCATACTTGGCGGCATTTTCCAGCGCCTTCTCGTTTTCTCCCAAGGCCGCGAAGGCATACGCACGCTGATAGTGCAAGATCGGCATGTCAGGATTGGCGCGTTCGGCCAAATCAATCTCGGCTAGCGCATCGGCTGGATTTTCTTGGCCGAGGCGAATCGAAGCCAATAGCATGAAATACAAGGCTTTAATTGGCGGCGGAAGCGCATCGACATCAACTTTTTTGAGCGCTCGATCAGCAGAGTCCCAGTCTTCAGCCAATAAAAAATTCGATGCCCGCAAAATCGACTGATAACTAGCGGTCCATGTCGCAACATTGTTACCTTGCATCGCGGTTGAAATCAACACACTGCATCGCAAGCAGACATCCAAGTCCTCGAAGTCGTAAATCCGCCATATCCCATCGCGACGGATCAACCACCACCGTATTTTTGACTGCAAACCATCGGAATCACGATGGCGAACAAAAACCAGCGCCTCGTCAGTTCCCTTTAGGAAACGAACGGAATGGATGTTGACCGTTTCCCACCCAAGCTTCTGCATTTGTGGGCCAAACTTTTGGCGAGCGCCGATTTTCATGCCTTTAACAAACGCCTCACTTTGGCGTCGGCTAAACGAAGTCGTCAAGCCTTGTTGATTGGCCGCTTCGAGCATCATTTCAAAATCGAATTTGTCGACAATTCGTCGGTCAGCGGCTGAAGCGAGCTTTCCAAAGTTGTCGAAGAAGGCGCGAATCTCTACTTCCGCTTCAACGGCATTGGCCGGTGATGCAACCGCCAATTGACTGAAGGCTTTTGAAGCTTCGTCGTACTTTTGCTGGGTCGACTCGGACTCGCGCGTCGGTTCTTGAACTCGGCGGTTTCCAAGTCCGATGAGAATCGCACCAAACACAGTGCCCCCAACGATCGCAGCAACGCCGAAAAATAGCCACAAAATGATTCGAATCGCTTTTGTATTTAGTGACATAACACGCCGCATTTAATTAGTTATTTGATATTCAGTATCGTAAACTCAAGGCTTGGCCAACAATACCCCAAGAATCCCGGCTGCAATTAGCTGGTACACGTCGCACTTCGAAGTGTCACCGATTGCACAGAAGCGTTTTTCAGAGATCTGAATCGCCGACCGCTGCCGCTGTGGGACGTGGCAGTTTGTGCGGTGATCGAACAACGAGAGTCGTGCCGGTAAGGATCACCAAACATCCAGCGAGCATGTCCCATGTGATTTCTTCCGAAAGCACGATGTATCCCCACAGCATTCCGAAAATCGGAATCAAGTACGTAACCGTGATCGCTTTGGTCGCCAACGTCTGCCCTTTTTCGGCGACTTCGGTAGGTCCGCAACGAACTCACAAAAGGGCAAGTCCGCAAAATAGTAAAAACACTTTCAGCCAAATGCCGGCAGAATTTCGCGAACGGCGGTTTTTAGTTGACGCGGAGTTGAGCTGGCAAAACCGAAAATTAGACCTTCCGGCTGATGCATTCGCCGCCGGCTTGGCAGGTAATATTCCGACAGGAGCCGCACAACATAATCCATTCGACAGATACCCTCGACGATGTCCCGCGCCGATCGGGACTTGGTCAAAACGCCGTCGCGAAAAAGTGCCGTGCAATGCAAGCCAGCGTCAGCTCCAATGATCTCTAGGCGGTCGCCCAGATGCTCAGTAAGCGATTCGACCAAAGCAGTGCGGCGAGATTCGTGAACTTTGCGCATGCGCCTTAAATGCCGGCTGAAGTGGCCGCCGACAATAAAGTCGGTGAGAATCGTCTGATCCAAAATCGACGGGGGACGGCCGACCAATGTTAATGCCGCTTCGAACGCGGGAATCAGACGCGATGGAATAATCGCGTATCCGAGGCTCAGCGCCGGAAAGATCACTTTGGCGAAGCTACCGATATAAATCGTCCGTTCACCGGAGTCCAAGCCTTGCAACGAAGGAATCGGCCGGTGGACATATCGGTATTCGCTGTCGTAATCGTCTTCGATTATCATCCCCTGATTTTTGTGCGCCCAATGGATCAACTCCATCCGCCGTTCGATCGACAAAGTGACACCAAGTGGAAACTGGTGCGACGGCGTAACATAAGCCAAGCGAGCATGTGGGCTAAGTCGAGCGCCCTCGGAGACGATGGAACCTTGTGTGTCCACAGGCATCGGCATGATCTGCGCTCCGGCCGCCGCCAAAGCAGCTCGCGCAGTCCGATAGCCCGGGTCTTCAAACAAGACTTGATCACCAGGATCAAGCAATAATCGAGCACAAATATCAACTGCCTGTTGAGTGCCGCTGACAATCATGACTTGCGAAGCATCGCATCGAACTCCGCGAAACGCTTGAACGTACTCGGCAACGGACTCGCGCAATGCGTCAAGCCCCGCGGCAGGTCCGTAGGAAAGATCACTTGCTGAAAATTTGCGCCAACGGGCACGACTAAGCTTGGCCCACATTTCGATTGGAAATTGGTCCAGCGCGGGAACTCCAGCGCGAAACGGTCGCAATGACGGCAAGTACTTTGGTAAATTCGACGTCTGTTCGACAAGTCGCTTACACGACGTCGAGAGTTTTATTCGGCCATGCCGTCGATGAGCGAATTCGCGCAGCGTCGGAAAGGTACGCTCCACTTTCCCAACATCGCCTCGCGCTCTAAACGAAACTCGCTGTTGTTCCTCAGGAAGACTCTCACTGACAAAAGTCCCGCTGCCGCGTTTCGTAACCAAATAGCCTTCGGCCAAAAGCTGTTCGTAAGCGGAAATAACCGTCATCCTAGATAGGCCTAGCAATGCCGCCAATTCACGCGATGAAGGAATCCCGGCACCTCCAGCCAGCTTGCGTTCCAAAATGGACTCACGCAACGATTCGTATATCTGTCGAAACAACGGAACCCGGCTTCGGCGGTCCGCTTCGATTAACCCCAAATCAAAAAACGATTCTCGACCGTTCATGAGTGGCATGCCCATAATTAAACAAACTGGATATTGCAGCCAGTCCACATTTTTAATTAATCTATGCCGGAAAGATCGGCACGGCTAGTGAGCCGACTGGCCGAGATCGAGACCATGATTCTTTTTTCAGCAATCATTTATGAGCACAGCGTTTTCCATTGGACCATTAAACCAAGTTAGGCGGATTCCAGGACGCGGACATTACGATTTTGAATCCGTGTACAAGATTGTCGACGCCGCACCGATTGGCCATGTTGCCTTTCCAAGCGAACAAGATCATCCGATCGTTGTAATCCCCATGTTGCACGCGCGGCGAGAAGACACGTTGTTTTTTCACGGTGCCCAATCAAGCCGACTTATGAAGTATCTCGCTAGCGGCCAGCCAGTCACTGCTTCGTTTGCACTCGTTGACGGCTTGGTCTTGGCCAAGTCACTGTTTCATCATTCGATGAACTATCGAAGCGCTGTGGTCTTCGGCGTCGGTCGCGAGATCGCGGACAATAGTGAAAAACTCGCGGTGCTTAAAGTTATCTCTGACAAGCTCGTCCCAAGTCGTTGGGAGAATGCGCGGCAACCTAATGCTCAGGAACTCAAAGCCACGATGGTAGTTGGCGTCACCATAGAAACTGCGTCGGCGAAGGTCCGAACAGGTGGCCCAAAAGAGGAACCGGACGATGTAGATTTGCCAATTTGGAGCGGCATCGTCCCTTGGATCACGGTCGCAAAACCGCCCGAGCCTGACTCGCTCTCGCAAGGGCTTCCCGTTCCGTCTTATCTGTGTTCGCCCATCGAAAGAATGTAGCTCTCATACGTCGTAATACAACCTGAGCAACATTACGAAATTCTAGTCGCGCAATCAAAACATCGTTGGTACTCGAACATCCAACTTTCAGCAGCAACTTATGTGTACCGAAAGATTCGTTTCAGCAAAGTCTCGCACACGGGACAACTCTTAAATTGCAAGTTTGGCAGTGTTATCTCGTCCAGTGCAAAAGTTACGACCTCGAAAATTTCTTGAAAGAGTCCATCGACTTTTGGGGCAACCAAAAATAGTTCAAGTTGTCGAGCTGGCGACACTTACCTTCGTTGTCGATGATGGCGGGTGGTGAGGCGAACGAATGACCATGGTCGTGCCGGCTAGAATCACCAAACATCCGACGATCATGTTCCACGTGATGAGCTCCTGGAGCACAATAAATCCCCACAGCATTCCGAATACGGGAATCAAGTACGTCACCGTGATCGCCTTGGTTGGACCGACATGTTTGATCAGGCGAAAATACAAAAGATATGCGATTCCGGTGCAAACAATCCCAAGTGCTATTCCATAGAGCCAAGCCTTTGTCGAAATGGGCGAGGTGGGCCAAGCGAACCAGGTGAACGGAATTAAGAGCGCGGTCGCACCCATTAAACTCCCGGCAGCAACGACCAACGGATTGTCTCCAGCAAATTGTTTTTTCGAATAGTAGGCTGCGATCCCATACAACAACGCGGCAAGCAAGCCCGCCGCAATCGCCAGCCCGTTCTCAACTGCAGTGAGCTTGGAAGCAACCAGCACCAAAACTCCACCGAAACCAACCGCCAAACCGACCCCTTTTTGAAACGAAATTTTCTCTAGTCCCAACATCGTTGCGGTGAGCGCACCGAACAAAGGGACCGTCGCGTTGATAACGGCTCCGTAGCCAACTGGCAATGTTTTCAATGCGTAGGCAAATAAAACAAATGGAATTGCTGTATTGATTGCACCAAGAATGAAAAAGGGAAGGATTTTGTTGGGCAACGTGGAGATTGCCCCTTTTGCCGCCAGAATCGCGAACAAAAACACAGCCGCCACCGAAACGCGGCATGCAATCAATCCGATCGGACCAAATTCGGAAACCGCAATTTTCATGAACAGAAACGATGCGCCCCAAATCGCGGCTAGCAGCACCAACTCAAACAAATCACGTCGCCCCATCGCTCGGATGCCCTTTCCTAATAATCCACTTCAGTGAGCTTGTGACGCGCTACTCATAAGCGCCATGGGAACCCAAAATGAAGCCGTATTGGAGTCGCCGACTCTCATGACTATGACGACGCGATGGATCATCCGCAATGTCCAGTTCCATTGAATTTTGATAGTCCACTGCCTTGCGTTGCTCGTCGGAACAACTTGGATAAAATCGCCACACGCCGTATCAAACATTATTTCGAGTAGGAGCACACCAGCTTGAACTTAGGGCGAATCGCGAGTGCTGCGATTGTGGCTTGCCGCCGGATTCAACCGATGCGTTGTTCACGACTCGACTCGCTAATCCGATTCAGAAAGTGCGTGTCGGCACAGTCGGCTCGAAGTCGATTTCCAATTTGCCGAGTTTCAATCCACGTGCAAACGCACACCATGAATCTTTCGAATCGGGATATTCGGAAGTAGCGACAGATTTTTGAATCGACGGCCCGGACGCCAATTCGTGGCGAACAATCTGCGTCAACGCCCTTAGGCTACGTCCGGGCAACCAACCGGATTGCTAAATCCGTTTGATTCGTAGCGCCGACATAGCAGTGTATTCGTCAATTGCGACCACGGAACCGTCGGTGCCAGCGTAGCTCATTACTCCGGACTTTAAAGTTGCACCAGGGGAATCCGCCGAGTTGCGAGGTGGTATAGAAATCGCAATAATCAATTCGCTCGCCGTTTCAATTGTAATATTCGCCAAGTGTGCCAAACCGAATTCGCCTTCGGCAATTGGGCTGCATCGGATATGAACCTGGAATTCGCTATCTCCTGCGGAAATTGCTCCCGGCTGTTCCTCGGTCGACGCAAGTTCGCAGCGCCCGATTCCAGGTTCGATGTAACCGCAACTAAAGCGGACTGGGTTGTCGCCGCGATCGACTGACATGGACGTTTCGAATACGCAATCGAATAACTGCAGCGCGGTCAGACAATAGGCTGAGTGAGCGCGAAATGCCGTCTGTAAGATCGTAGCGACTCTGGCCGCATCGTTCGGGCTGCCACCGGCGTGGGCCACCAAGAAAGCCAACCGTCCGCGTTGGCAGATTGCCCAATCGTAAACTGCGCCGGCCGAAAAGTTTGAATCTGATTTGAGGACGCTGCCCGCAATGCGCAATTCGTCAATCGGCGGATGAATGTTGGGTAATTGGGGTCGCGAAACCGAATCGACCGGCTGCAATGTTTCACGCCCGGATAATTTCGTTTGTCGGGCGACTTGTAGCAGCGTGATTCGTTCGAGTTCGGCGGCGATTCTGCCTGCGATAATCTCGACCATGTTGGCTTCGACGCCAGTAAAATCGCGCGGCTTCAGGTCGAAAATCCACAACGAACCCAACAAGTTATTGGCTGAAGAAATCGGCACGCACAACGCGGCACCGCATTCTGCGGGAATGTCCCAACTTGTAAACCGCGAAGCATCTTCCATCACGACGACATTTCCCAACAAGGCTTCCAAATCTGCTTTGGCGCGACTAAGATCGCGCGAGGAGTTGGGGCCGTGGCCGTGGCCGAATCCGACTTGGGTGCGCAGATTCAGATTTTGCGTTCCGTCATCCAAAAGGTATAACGCTGCCTTTTTCGCATTGGTAACGTCGATGGCAGAAGTCAACAGCGAATTCAGCAACATGGCCAACTTTTCGCTCGCGCTGCCGTCGTCTGTCACGGGAATACCCGTAGCCAATTCGGCGTTCTTGCGCCAAATTTCTTCTCGACCATGGTCCAAATCCTCAAGGATCGAATTCAAGCCGGCAACCATGCGATCACATTTTTCGCGACTGGCTGCGCGGGTCGTTCCGTTAATCGCGTCTGCAGAAAGATCGTTAACTGCTAAACGCGCTTGGAACGGCAGATTTCTGCAACCGATTCCTTCGCGCCGAATTCTGCTTGTTGCAGTTTCGCGATAGGACAATGTCCAACCGGTCAAAGCGGCGAATTCGCTTGCCAACTCCGTAAAGCCGTTCAAATTGGCTTCAATCGGCATGTGTACAGATTCGTCGACGAAAATCCGTAGGTTGGGCATTTGATTCTCAAACATATTGGAAACCCCCGCTTCGATGTTGCGCTCAAACGGTGACGACGTTACGTCCGCGGCAATTTTTCTTCCGCAAGAGCAACGTTTGATCCGCTTCAGAGCGTCGGCAAAATCATCCTTGGTATAGCGCGGGCGAGTTCCCGTGCGCGGTCTTTCCGTAAACTGCATGATCGTTATCGTCCGGTGACTTGATGCAAATCAGCTATTTTGGCGCGCGGCTGGAGGATCGATAGACGCTACTTAATCCTTCTACTCGTGCGGTTTCTCAAGTCCGATTGTTTCAGAAATACCGAAAAAACCGCGCAATTATCAGATTGGGTGATGCGAGCAGGAAGTTGAAAAGTCCCTATCGGCGTTGGGGGGTATTACAGCAATGGCTCTCGACCGAGGCTTGGCCAAAGCTCGATGGGGCAAATCGTTGGCCTGATTTCTGGGTTTCGCATGACCGGATTGCCGCGATGGCCTCGATATCGTCCAGGTTTCTAGGCCCTTGATGCAAAATTCCGGAATAGTTAAACTACGCCCTACGATTCTTCGCTGAATCTGTCGCTTTTATACATCGAACGCCTGTGCCCTCGCGTTCGTTTTTTGTTTTGAGGAGATCGCCGTGGCTGGCACCAAGACCTATTTGGCAAAGCCAAATGAAATCGAAAAAAACTGGTGGCTGATCGACGCCGACAATCAAATCGTCGGGCGACTAGCCAGCAAGATTGCCGTTATTTTGATGGGCAAACACCGTCCGACGTATACTCCGAACGTGGACTCTGGTGAATTCGTCATCGTCGTCAACTGCGAAAAGATTCGCTTTACAGGCGACAAGTGGAACAACAAGAAATACACTTGGTTCACCGGCTACACCAGATTGCGCTTCGAATCGGCACAAACCCGATTGGACCGTGCTCCAGAACAAATATTGCGCGAGGCCGTTCGGCGGATGTTGCCAAAGAACAAACTTGCCGAAAGCATGCTTAATAAATTGAAGCTTTGCGTGGGCCCGGACCATCCGCATCAAGCTCAAAATCCCCAACTACTTAAAATCGCTTCGAATTCCTGATTCAATTCCTCAATCCCCAGTTGATTCGCCATGGTCGTAGTTAAAAAAGACGCCGCAACAGGTCAAGCCATTGGAACTGGACGCCGCAAGACTTCGGTCGCACGGGTTCGCATTAAGGCTGGCACCGGAAAAATTACGATCAACAACCGCGAACTGAATGAATTTTTTGACAACGAGGCCGACCGGCGTGTGGTCACCGATACGCTTGCCGTCGTAAATCAATTGGCAACGGTCGACGTGGACATCAAAGTCAAAGGGGGCGGTTCGACCGGCCAAGCCGGCGCCTGCCGAATGGGCGTAGCTCGAGCCTTGATTAGTTACGACACTGGGCATTTCGAAGCATTACGCGACAGTGGGTTTTTGACCCGCGATTCGCGAATGAAAGAACGCAAAAAATACGGCCTGCGCGGTGCCCGACGCGGTGTCCAGTTCTCGAAACGGTAGTTTCTGCCGACGCCCGCGAGATGTCGTTGAGTGCAATCGCATATTTATGCGTCCGAAGCAATTTACTGCGCCATGTGGTTCGCGCAATCCTATCTTTCGATTTTCCGCTCTATCGATTATAGGGACGTTCGTTAATCCAACGAAACCCGCGCTTCATTAAGAGAAAATCGTTGGTTTCTGCGCGTCGCAGTTTCGCGATCAACGGCTTTCCGCCGAGCTGCCCGGTTATCGTTAGTTGTACGCCGGACAATTCGCAATTGAGCTCGCCTGGAACCGACCCACTTGCCCCGTTTTTCATTGTGATCACTCGTTCGTCGGATGAGATTTTCACTTGCCCTCCCTCGTTCGTGCGGTCCATCATTCGAATTGATACAAAGTCCCGTGAGCCAGCTTCCCCATTTTCCGCCCAAGGGAATCGCATCACATTGAAAGTTTTCCAGCGAGTTGCATCGCCGTCCTGAGGCGGCACTGGTTTTCCATCAAGCAAAAACTCTTCGACTTGCCACGCGCCAACCATTCGAGGCTCAGCGAGTTTCTCGGCAGCGGCGTTCCGCTCTCGCGTTGCAAATGAATAAAGCGGAAAGCCAATGCCTAGAGCGACGATATAGGCCTTAGCAACTCGCTGCATCCAAATGGTTCGCCGACCGGCATAGGGAGGCCGCATTGCCACAGCCTCGGTCGTCTGATTCCAAAAGAAAAAGTTCGCCAAACGAGTTGCGTCAGGCAATGCTATGAACAGTGCCATGACGAGCAAATGAAACGAATAAAGTTTAACCGGAACGTCGTAACAGAAGTTAAGCATGACGACGTTGAACATCACGCCGGCGGCAACTACGGCTCCCAATAAAATGGTCCGTCGCCAGACTAGCAAAATCGCTGCAATTATTTCGCCAAGTCCCGCAAAAAATGTATACCCCTGTGAACTTGACATAAATGTCCACAACAAGCCCATGGGCGAAGAATCGCCGTACGTGCGAGAAAGCTGATCATAGCTCAGCGGAGGAAATTGATTTTGAACTGTGCCGACTTTAGCCAGTCCATAACCGAGCAGGGTGAAAGCCAGAACGTAACGAAGAAAGCTTCGCAGTAAGTCTTTCAGTCGACGGTAGTCCGTTGGTCCATCCGCAGTCTCCCGTCCGAGCTTCTGCTTTTTCTGGCCTACGTTCTGAAATAGTAAGTGGAATAGTCGTTCCATCACTGACCAGGTAAATGCGATTATTATCGCCAGCACGAAGTACACCAAAACTTGGATAAATGCAAACGTCGTGTCACCACTTCCGTTTCCGACGGGCGAAACCAACTCGCCTTTAATTTCGAGAACGTTCAAAGCTGTCCAGCGAACTATGGTGTCCACCGGAACAACTTGATACCACGATTCAAACTTGTAACCGAAAACTGGCAACAACGTCCCAATTGGAGTGGGAAGACAATACAACAACCAATACGCCAATGAAAAGCGAAACGCAAATCGATTGATCGTTGTTGTTCCAGCATGGGACAATCCAAGTAATGCAAGGCCAATCAACGGAAACGCCAACCAACGTACAAAAAAAGGCTGCGTTGACAATACTGCGTCCGCATTGGCCTGATTGCTGCGGGCCGTTACAGCAGCATCGACAGCGACGATTTCCAGAGAAGCGTCATCAATCCAAGCTTTTCCTTCGCCAAGGACCAAAATCCCGACATTGATTTGAAGTGCATCGACGTCGACGTCCGCAACGATGTCAAAGTGTTTCCAACCTATCTCTCGAATCGGACGATCATCCATATTGTCGAAGGCACCGATCACGGGAGATTCTTCTCCCATCTCGCGATCTACTCGAAGCCAAAGTTGGGCTCGTGCATCACCGACTAGCTCCGCCGTTCGAACCGCTGCGCGAAATCGGATACGTTTCCCCTGGAACCGCTTGGCATCGATCGATTGCATCAAATTTCCAAACATTCCCGATCGCAGGGAAACTTTTGTCGCGTCGATCATTGCCGAAAGGCTCCCGTGTTGTGGATTGACGTCATCCACAACCAGCGTGTAGCCAGCGACGATTAACTCGGGGCGGAAGATCCAATCGCTGGGACGACCTTCGGCCGTCTTCTCCTCAAAACCTCCGTTTTTCAAGACGTTTGCCGCATCGGTGGATACTATTTGAGTACTCGAAAGTGCGTGTTGATTCGCGACCAGCAATACGACAAACCACACGGCGACGACGTTTTGAATGTTTTTCATTTTTGAAACGTTTTTTAAAACCAAAGACTGGGTATGTTCGCACGTGCACCGGACGGAGCCGAACCAGTTGAAGTGCTTGGCATGAGTGTATTTTACGAGCTTCAATGAGCCAACTCGGCCATACGCAGCGGCTAGTTTCTCGAGAAATATCGCGATGCTGGGCGAAAGACAACGTTAAACCAACCTACGAAACCGATCGCTAGCGACTTGCTGATTTCGAATTCCGGGATTCGCGATCGAGTCGGCGAATGAATCAACTCGGACGCCGACGAATAGTCGAAATTCGTGAATTCGTAAGGCAATTAGGATCGATATTCTCGAAAATCAGCAATTTGCTTATGGTGTTCTGTTTATCTTGACAAGTAAGCGCAAGATTTTGCCAAACCCGTTAATCGTCGCCGTCGACATTGAATTTCCAATCGCTCGAAAATGGTTAAATATGATGGAACCAATCCCTGATATTGCAGTCCCGAGTCCGGTCGTTCAGCAGTCCGGCGTTATTGCTTTTCGAGTTACCGATTCTCAGCATGAATTTTGCATTATCACCGGACGACGATCGGGTCATTGGGGAATTCCCAAAGGAAGAGTAGGTTCCTACACGTCGATCCAGGAAGCAGCATTATGTGAAGCGTGGCAAGAGGCTGGCTTGTCAGGGATGATTCTGGGCGAGCCGTTGGGTCGGTACCCGTTTCAAAAAAAGGGAAAGAGATATGAAGTCGTCGTGTGGCTAATGCAAGTCGAATCATTTTCTCAAAATTGGAAAGAATCGACCGAGCGATCTAGACGATGGGTCACGCGTGATCAAGCTCTTCAGCTTGTTGAGCGACCACACCTGAATCAATTTCTTATGTTGGCAGCGGATCGAATTATCCTCGCTGCCCATGGGGAACGAGTATCAATGCCTGAGCTTCGGATATCGGCGCTGGGATTCAATCCCGATGCAAATGTCCGGTCGTAGCGACCGCACTCAATTGCATCATGCGATGAATCAACGACAAAACCGACGAGGTTAGACGCCAATTCACGCCGT
Source organism: Planctomycetota bacterium (assembly GCA_031376585.1). Classification (GTDB taxonomy): domain Bacteria; phylum Planctomycetota; class Planctomycetia; order Pirellulales; family Pirellulaceae; genus JANMEB01. The sequence goes on from JANMEB010000059.1 coordinate 16,418, forward strand.
CTTCAACGGGAACCGGAGTCTGATTCCCACTCTTCGGGAATTTGTTTGGGCGCAACGATTGCTGGTTTCCTGCGGAAGCTCGAGCGATCCGATGCGTAACTAAACGTACCAGCGGAACCCGACTAACCAAATACTGCTAAACTAAGAAAGGTTGGACTAACCCAATTTGACAGTTTGTTCGAGCAGATCCAGCGCATGTTTTCAATTCAACGATTTTTTAGTCAGGACAACAAGTTTTTTGATTTGTTGGAGTCCAGCGCGGATGAGACGCTCGCGCTCACCCAATTGCTGATCAACTTGCTCAAGGACCGCACGCGCTCACATCCTTTGAGCGACTTCGCTTTGGCACGCGGTAAAGACAAGAATATCACCGACCAAATAAGTCGAGAGCTTGTCAATACATTTGTCACAGGGTTGGAACGCGAAGACATCGAACTTGTATCGTATGCGTTGTACCGAACGTGCAAAACGATCGAAAAATTCGCCGAGCGATTCAATTTGGCTCCCCAGCGATTGGCGAACGTTGACTTCGCGATGCAGACCGAACTGATCGAGCGGGCAACCAAGACGCTTGCGGAAATGGTTCGACAGTTGCGCAAGCATCCGAGCCTTGAGACGATCAAATCGATGAACGATCGAATTCAGGCCATCGAATCGGAAGCGGACGATGTCATCCTGGAATTGCTCGCCGAAGTTTATGGCGGTAAATTTGACCCGATCCAAGCCATGATGGTCCGCGATCTGTACGACTTGTTGGAGAAAGTCATCGATCGATGTCGTGACGCAGCAAACGCCATTACGCACATCGTCCTTAAGAATTCGTAAACCAGAGCCGCCCATGACTTTGATTCTGTGCGTCATATTGATCGCCCTGGTGTTTGAATACATCAACGGCTTCCATGACACAGCCAACTCGATCGCCACCGTCGTCACTACGAAAGTGCTTTCGCCGCGCCAGGCAGTTGTTCTCGCCGCGGTCACGAATCTTATCGGAGCATTATGGGGGACTGCTGTTGCCAAAACGATTGCTTCTGGACTCGTCGATCCCAAAATTGTTTCTCAAGAAGTCTTGGCGTGTGCATTGCTGGCTGCAATCGTCTGGGGTTTGGTGACGTGGTACGTCGGGCTGCCCAGCAGTTCAAGTCACGCTCTCGTTGGCGGGTTGGTCGGTGCCGCCGTCGCCGCCGCAGGAAGCTGGAGTGTCGTTATTTGGTCTCAACCTAGTGACGGCCCGTGGTGGACCGGTAAAGGGCTCCTTTGGAAAATTGTCGTGCCAATGTTTGCGTCTCCCGCAGCAGGGTTCGTCTCCGGTTTTGCGATCATGGGCTTCTTGTACTTTGCACTTCGGCGCTGGAAGCCACGTTGGGTGAATGTCGTGTTTGGCAGATTGCAATTGGTCAGCGCAGCGGGGATGGGTTTCATGCATGGGACCAACGACGCGCAGAAAACGATGGGTATCGTGGCGCTTGCACTCGCATCCGGGACGGCCGCAGGAGGCTTAGATAATTTGCCAAGTTGGCTTTCGTTTTTAAAAATTGCCGCCCCGGAATCAGGCAAGTCCTTGGATATACCAGTTTGGATCAAAGTCCTATGCGCCGTCGTCATGGCTGCGGGCACAGCAGCCGGGGGTTGGCGAATCATCAGAACGATGGGACACAAGATGGTGCGACTGCAACCCGTAAATGGATTTGCCGCAGAAGCTTCATCCGCTTCGATCATCGGATTGGCTTCTCACTTCGGAATCCCTGTATCAACAACACACAATATTTCAGCGGCCATCATGGGCGTGGGAGCCGCGAAACGGTTCGGCGCTCTTAAATGGACCGTCGTCGAAAGCATGATTTGGGCTTGGCTATTAACAATTCCCGTTACCGGAACAATCGCCTATTCGATCGTGTGGTTGCTAAAGCGAATGGGCGCGATTTAATCCGCATCGATCTAACTCTCGCATGGTGCCTAGACCTGCGTCGAGAGTTTGAATTGGGAATCCGCAGATCGAGTTAAGGCCTCGGCAAAGCGGTCCCATTAAAAAACTCTTGGTATTTGGGCCAACTCCAAACCGCGATCTTGCGACCAACATCTAGTCCGACGTTGTTGTCAATCGGAATGTGATAGCCTCCCATCGCGCGAGATAGAGCGGCCATTTCAGCCGTAGCGCTCCATGTCGGCAGCTTCAGGGTTACCATTTCTCCGGAATTCTTTTCCGTCAATTCGCAATGTCGGCGTTGTTCGAAGAATCCGTATTCGTCCGTTCCGGTGAACAACTCCAGCATTTTTGCGCAAGCGCCGCTCACCGTAGCATGGCCGCTGGTGTACCCTGGGAAGGGAGGAGTAATAAAAACGTACGGCGAATAGGGATGCCAATCTTCGGCCGGCATCTCGACCACGCCCCCCTCGGGACCAGCCCAACCCTTAATCTTCTTCCCATGGTAGTAATGCCGAACGAGCGTCCACGGTCGCGATGAATCGTAAAATCGCTTGGTCTCCCAACACGAAATAAACGCATCATGAGCTGTGTTGGCAAGCACGAAATACAACTTGACGTCCTGATCGAGGTCGTATTTGTCGCGGCGAGAAATGTCTTGACCAAATCGAAGCCAATGGCCGCTTTGCCCTGTGGAGCGCGGGCCGTCACGCATGAACTCGACGATGGCTTTGTCCTCTTTGGACAAGTTCTGATTATAGGCCAGGACTTGGTCAGTCTCGCGCTTGAGCATTTCGTTGTCGGTCGTCGTTTTGGGTGGCGGACCTGGTCGAAACTGATCGCTTCTTTCCAACGCAAACGGCTTCACGCGATACCAATGCGGGGTCAGAAAGCCAGGAGTAATCTTCGAGCCGTCCGGTTTCGTGAATGTGATTGGCTGCCAACGATCCGGATCAATGATCTTGTCTGGCGGATTGACTGCTTGGTAATACGTGTAATCCGAATAAGGCTTGCCATTGCTGCCAATTTCATTTCCAAGCTGATTCGCCCCGTCATTCTTGCGATATTCCAGTACTGCCTGAGCGGCTAGGTATCCGACACCTTCGGGTTTCGCTGGATCCTCGCAGACAACGTTTGGGTCATATCCAATCCTGATCATTTGTTCGGACAACCAGTCCTTTGATTCTGGATATACGAAGACGAGCGCATGAAACGAGGCATAGCTGATCGCAACTTTCTTGTTTTCCAAGGTACGCTCCGCGATCGGACGACGGAGACGAGCTCCCAGCCGAGAACCGACCGCTTTGTCATCGTAAGCCGACCAAGCGTCGTACATCGCCGTGGCCCAAATCGCAAGCGTTCTTGCAACAACCGTAGGCCGCGCACCGCGGAGGTCGACTTCTCGCGCCGTGGCTTCCTCGGCGATGTCCAACCATTGATACGCCAACGAGTACTTCGCCTTGTCCTCTACCGAAAAGAATTTGTGCAGGCGATTTTTGTCGACGGCCGTCTCTTGGGCAGCCGAAGGCATTGAAATTGGTACGGCAAAAAGTACCGATAGGCCAATCAAAAGATATTTAGCTCGCATATTCATCAACCTTGCACCTTTAGTCGCTGAGCGCGAACTCAACACCCTTGGTAGGCCGATTCAAAAACATGAACACCGGACCGCCATTTCGCTCTAGCTCTTTAGTTTAGTCAAATTGAAGATCTTTTTTCAAGCGTATCCACGAAAATAGTGTCGCTTAATTGTTCCCGGCACGCTGCGCCGTTCAATTGTCTCGCATCAACGCGAAGGCGAACTCTTCAAACGGACAGCTCGAAGCAATTCCCAAAAAATAAATCGAAAAATACTAGTTCGGCTAGAAAAATTGGCGGAGGCGTAACCAAAATTATGGCCACGGTGCGACGAAATAGCTCGTTTCCAATGTTTGCTGAAATTCGACGACCAGGGCTCAACCGACATGGTCGTTGCTTTCGAGCAATTTGATTTCGAGTCCCTCAATTTCCTGCAAAGTCCTTCCCGCAATGCCTTGCAAGTCGCCGTACATGCCTGCGGTGGACTCGACGGCGCAACGGATTTGCTCAGCGCGTTTGGCCCACAATTTCGTCATGGTTTTGCGCTCTTTCTCCAAGTCCTCATGCATATCGGAAAATTTTTCTACGATCGCTTGAATCCGATGTCGAAAACGCGGACCGATCATGTACTGATAGATCAAGTCCATTTTTGTCTGCTGGCCTTCGCCGGATTGACGCAACTTGCTCAATTCGATCAGCGAATGTCGCAAGGCAATGGCCATTGGAACGATGGTTCGTGGACTCGTGATCCAGATTCCGTCGAGGTGGTCGAACGTATCGACGTCTTTGGGGAGCGCTTGGGAAACGATGACCGCAAAATCAGCACTGGCTGCTCGTTGGTCGTCGCGAAGTTTCGCGAGCCAACCATCACTCCAGTTTTTCGTCCGCTTGAATTCCCACAAGATCGTGCCGCAACATGTTTGCAGTGGTGGGCCAAACACCCGATGCAATGCGTCGCCGCCATGCTCGCCTTTCGGAACGGGCTCGATTGAATCGTGCGGAAATCGTGTCCGAAGGATATTTTCAAGCTCTAGTTCCTGAACCTCGCCCTGCAATTGCTGCGAACCTTGCTCGGCTTTGCGTTTAAGCTCTTCGATTTGTTTGTGCATCGCGACAATGGTCTGGTCTTTTTCGGCGACTTTTAGCTTAAGTTCGTCCTCGACTTCTCGCTTGGCTTTGTCGCGGATCGCTGTGGACGATTCTTGAACGCGTTTCTCAATGGTTAATTCCATTTCACGCTTGGCGTCGTCCAATTCTCGCTGCTTTCGAATCAAGTCGGCCTGTGCTTTTTGAGCCTCTGCAAGTTTTACGTCACGTTGTTTCAATACCTCTTGAAGCTCGGTGAGTTCCCTAGCTTTCTGATCAAGGTCGGCCCCAAGCAAGACTTTTGCTTTCTTCGCTTCTTCAGCGGCGATCGAAGCTCGTTGGGTTTTTAGTTTCTCGGCAACTTGTTCATCGATAGTTTCTTGCGCCTTGGCGAGGACGGCTTGTTGATCACGAATCGCCGCTTCCCGTTTGGCGACCTCGGCGTCTTTGTCAGCGATTTGCTGCAAGTATTTCTGGCGCGTCGACTCAACCAGCGGTGCCGCCAACGACTCAGTCAGCTTGATTTCATTCTTGCATTGCGGGCAAGTAATCGTGGGGTCAATCATTTTGGATTCGATCGGTGATTAAAAGTCAGGGTTCATTAATCGGTTATTTGGCGGCTCTGGAGTGGGTTCCATTTTCCGGCTAGGTGACGGTCAACATCCGGCGCCCTGCGAAATCATTCGATGCCAGAACTGTGGGTTAGATTTCCGGAAAACACAATCTAGTCTTACAGATTCGGCAGCAATAATCCACCGCCTCGCGTAACCGCAGGATTCAGCACGACAGATGCCGTCCGGCTGGCATTGTGTGGAACACGAATCAATAGCTTCAATATGCTTGATCGGCACGTCCTCTGACATCAGATTTGAAATTCGGCTTACGGTTCGACGGGTTTCGGTCCGTTATGATGGTGCGTCCTAAATAATATCTGGATAGTGAGGCGGTGATGCGAGCCACAGACGTCGTTATTAAAAACGTTTTGTTTGAAACGGAAATGCATTGTTATCGGACTCCGATCAAGTTCGGCGGTGTCGTTTTGGACCGTGTAAGCCTGCTCAATGCGACGATAGAAGTCGAATCGATCAACGGCAGACGCGCGGTTGGGAAAGGCTCCATGCCACTGGGAAATGTTTGGGCGTTCCCTTCGAAATCATTAGGATACGAAGATACTTTGGAAGCAATGGAATCCGTGTCGGCACGGGTGGCGAGGGTTTACGTTGATTCCAATTTGACGGGTCACCCAATTGAAATTACCTGGCATTTGGAAAGCGAGTTTTTCAAGGCCGCAGAGGAAGAGTCGCTGCGGTTAAAGCTTGGCGAGTCGATCCCGCGATTGGCAACGCTTGTCGCGGCCAGTCCATTTGATGCGGCCCTCCATGACGCTTATGGCAAGCTCCATGGCGTCAGCGTTTATCACACATATGGAGACCGCTTTCTCGATACCGACCTCAGTCGTTTTTTGGGGCCGGATTTTTTGGGCGTGCGGATCGATGAACATGTCACCCGAGAGCCTGTCGACTCGCTGCCACTTTATCATCTGGTCGGCGCACTCGATCCCCTGACATCCAATGACGTCGTCAAGCCCATCGGCGATGGATTGCCGGAAACTTTAGGCGAGTGGATTTCACGAGACGGACTGACGAACCTAAAAATTAAACTTAACGGTGACGACCTTGAGTGGGACGTAAAACGCGTTTTGGGAGTCGAAGCCATCGCAAGCGTGGTCCAGGCGAAGCTTGGTTTAAGAGCTTGTAGTTATTCGCTGGATTTCAACGAAAAATGCCGCAACGTTGATTACCTGTTGGAGTTTATTGCCAGAATCAAGGCTCATTCACCCGCCGCATTCCATCGCATCGCTTATATCGAACAACCGACGGCTCGCGATCTCAAAGCCGACCGCAAGAATACGATGCACGCAGCCAGTGCACAGATACCTGTTGTCATTGACGAATCGTTGCTCGACCTCGAGAGTCTTTTGCTGGCTCGCGAAATGGGCTATACCGGGGCAGCTCTCAAGGCTTGTAAAGGACAAACTCAGTCAATTTTACTGGCGTGCGCGGCCCGACATTTGGGAATGTTTCTCTGCGTCCAAGATTTGACTTGTCCCGGTGCGTCTCTGATTCAATCTGCGGGCTTGGCCTCTCATGTAAAAGGCGTGTGGGCGATCGAAGCCAACTCCCGTCAATATTGCCCCAGTGCCAACGCCGCCTGGGCTGGGAAATTCCCTGGAATCTTCGACATCAAAAACGGAATCATGCAAACTCAGTTGCTGACTGGCCCGGGCTTGGGTGCTTACCCTGCTTCGGAGTAGTGTAAGCGCAGGGTAATTCGGCAAACTCGACACGCTAGGGCGGAAGTGGTTGATTTTTTGTTTCGGGCGCAAGCCAAATTATCACGAGACCCAAAAGATAGACCGACCCCATCAACGAACATGCTTGGGGATAACCACTCCCAAATGCACCCATGATGGCACCAGTTTGCAAGGCACCAATCGCGGCCAGGATTCGGCCAAAGTTGAAACTGAAACCTTGCCCAGTGGCCCGAACTTTCGTAGGAAATAATTCGGGCAGATACAGAGGCAGCCATCCATAAAACGACGCTGTGAATGCTCCCATGAAAAACACAGAAATCAAAAACCACGGACCATAGACGTCGTTGGTTTGATAAAAGAGCAATACGGACGCCAGCGAAAAGCAACAAAGCAAGATATAAGCCGTGCGTCGGCCCAACCAACCACCCAACAAAGCACCGAAAAAACCACCGACAATTGATCCGACGGCCGAGCAAAGTTGTGTTATTGCCTTTGCGGAAGGTAGCTTGTCGGATAGTTGATCAGCCCATGTCGGAGCCCATTGCACAGCAGCCCAAGTTCCCAACAAAGGCACGCCACTCAACATCGCACCTAGTAACATTCGCTTCACTATCTGATTTGATTGCGAAGCATGAGCGGCCGTTCGAGCCAAATATCGCAGGACCGGATACAAGTAGCCACCCCCGGCCACAATGAGCGCCGGCACAGTACCTAACATCCGATACACCAGTGAAATCGGTTGACTCCACAGGAAGATGATTCCCCAGCAGGCAAGAACACCAAGCAAAACGCCGAACAAGTCACGCGTAGCCCAGGCCGATGTCGAACCCTCGAGTTTTTCTCGCTGCCAAGTTTTTGATTCTGGTACAAATTGTCGAACGAACAACGTCAACAGCGCGGGCACCACGCCACAAAGCATCAACAGCCGCCACTCCACCCATGATGCGGGCAAATCCCAACTCCCAAATATTGCACGCACATTTCCCAATCCAAGGCTCAGCAATGCGACCAAGGCATAGCCGGCATTCGCCGCCGCACCAATCAACCCAGCGATCAAAGCGCGCGAACGGCCAGCCCAGACTTCCATGACGAGCGCCACTCCCAGTGACCATTCGCCTCCCATTCCCAAAGCAGCAACAAAACGCACGAAAACAATCTGCCAAGCCGAGTCGACAAACGCGCCGAGCCCACTCACGAGCGCATAGGTCAAAATGCTCAGCGACATTGCTCGTACTCGGCCTATTCGGTCTCCCAGCCAGCCAAACAGCACTCCGCCCGCCGCAGCGCCAATCAAAAACGCGGCAATTGCGATCCCATTCCAAAGACCAACCAACTTTTCCAACTCGGCAGGTGCAAGGCCGCCTCGCGAAGACAATAGTTCCGTCAGAGCCGGCCGCGAAATGACCGGAAACAACCCCATTTCAAATCCGTCGAACAGCCACCCCAACAAAGCTGCCGCCAAGGCCAACATCCGTCCGCGCCGGCCATTTCCGATTTCATCGTGTTTGCTGTTGACCGTCATTGAAAATGCGCCTTACTTCTTCGCGGGCTCCGGCCAATTCAAATGGCGATGTAAAAAGGCAAATGTACCTTGACCGTGAATCGAATGAGGGCCGTCAAAGAATTCGATCTCTGTCCGTTCGGGCAACTTGAGTTGAGCCGCATACAGATTGCGGACTTTCGCGTACTCGAAAGCTACTGTCCAGTCGTCGGCAACGCCGTCAAAATGCCCTCGCTCAACCATGAAGGGGCGCGGCGCAATCAACGCTGCCATCTCGGCGTAATTAAAAGTACTCCCCAAATCGAATTCAAAAATCTCATATTCACCCATATTCGCATACGTCCGAGGATTGCGAGTCGAAGCATTTTTGTCCACCCATTCATTGAAATCGGCCGAACAAATCGACAAGCTGTAATCGGATACGAGTGCCGGGACTCGCATCGCGGTCTTGCCGCCGTACGACAGTCCATAAAAGCCAATCCGCTTCGGATCGACGAAGTCCAAAGTTTGCAACCAATCGACAATCTGTTGATGTTGTGGTGTGATGACCGAATACAGCGTCTTTCTCAATGGATTAGCCTTACGCTGCAAGCTGCGAAATCGATCCGTAAAAATGTAAAGATTCTGCGGAGCGAACGTCACGAATCCGCGCTCGGCAAGACGCGACGCGAAAGCCGAGTAGTATTCGGATCCCTTATCGCCTATCGTGTCTTGTGGCCGACCCTCCAAGCCATGTTGGCAAACGACAACAGGTCTTCGTTCACTTGGCTGGAGATTCTTGGGGACCAACAATAACCCATACGCGATGACGTCCGGATAAACATCCAATACCACTTCGTATCCGGTCCATGCCGGCGTCTCTTGAAACACGCGTGTTCTAGCATTGAATGGCAAGACCTCATTGTCGAATCGCCCGATTACTTCGTCGTAAAAAAAAGTCCGCATTGATTCAGCCGATTTCTCATACGCCGGCACCGAAGAAAAATCAAATTTGCCCAGTGTGTTCTGCTGCCGAACGTAATGGCTCTCGCGCAACAAGAACTGTGAATGTTGATCGAACTCGTGGATTTGTTCTTGTTGCCGAACCTCGGGTTCGAAATCGCCGAGTAGGCTTTGCGGTGCTTTGCCAATAGGCGCCAGCTCCTGTGTCATTCCCAAAGCTCTCAAGAATCCGGTGATGGTTTCCGGTGTGCCAGACGGCCCCCGGCCTCCATCGCTAACAGATAGCACCGTAACTTGCGGCGGCTTGAGGCAAGCAACCAATTGACGAGCACGATCAACCTCGGCCTGGACATGCGTCAGTTCGGGCGTCTCGACATGCGAGGGAGCACCACGGCCACCCGGGATTTCCACTTCGGCGGCACGGGAGGCTTCTACAATCAAGGGACGCGGCGCAATTAAGCTTGCTAATTCCGAATCGCCGAATTGCTCGAGCAAGCCAAACACGTTTCGATCAAGCGGTTCTTGCCAAATATTCTGTCGCGAATCGAAATACCCGCTTACGCCTACCACATCAATTCGTGTATCAAGTGCACCCGCATACAAGCTAATCAAACCACCTTCGCCCCAACCGAACACGCCGATCGGTGCCGGATTAGCTACATCGCGTGACATCCAGTCAACCGCTGCCAAGACTTCTTGAACTTCGTATCCAATCAATCCGCGCCCCAATTCAAATGCAGGTCGATACAGCCATTCTCGATTCGAGAGTTGCGAAAATTTTTCTTGGCGGTTTACGAGCAGCGGAACCAAAACGCGACAACCGTTCTCCGCCAATCGTCGGGCGTATTGCGACCCTTCTGAAACGCCTGGAATTAGTCCTACCAATTGCTCAGGCAATACTCCGCAATCTGGAATCGCGATTACTTGGGGACCGACCTTGCCCGTCGTAGGTGTCAACAACAACCCACGGCCGCTGACATCTCCAAATGCCGCCCACGTGACGGAATGAACTTCAAAGTTTTCAGAACGCCCCAATAGCGAGGATTTCGAAACGGTCGAGTTCAATCGCGGCTCGGTATCGATGGCCCGTGGATCTCGAGCTCCCAGTAAATGTGCTAAGCGCAGGCGATTGGGCAATACGGATCGCTCGTACGCATCGTGAGAGGTAAATTCGCGATGCCAATACTTTTCTCGACTACCAACCGATAATTTCAATTCCCTCAGCAAAAATCGGTCGACGCCTTCGACCAATTGCGATGCAATATCGCCGGTCACCGTCAGCGGCTCGGTTCCGGGCAACGTCTGCGAGTTTGCGACTTGCGAGTCCGACTGAAACACGACAATACAACTCAACAATACCGACAGAACAAGCCATCTCGCGTCAATCATCCTCATCCTCCGCGTCGTTAATTCACTTCTGTCGTACCTACAACCGTACTGGTTAATAGTGATGGACGGGTTTCAATTCGGCGGTGTCGTGCTGGTCAGAAACGCGCACAAGTCTCGCAGTTGAGTGTCCGAAAGTCCATCAAGCAATCCCGTCGGCATCAACGAAGTCTTGTTTTGATGCTGTTCGTCAATCGCCTGCTTATCGATCAACTGGCTTTGCCCGTCTGCTGTTCGAAGGACGATGCTGTTCTCGTTTTCTTCTAACTTGAATCCTGTTACGACTCGCCCGTCGTCCGTGAGAATCGTCATATTTTCGTACCCCTCGCGGATTTCCGCATTGGGGTTTACGACCGCCAACAATATTAAGCGCAAATTGCTTCGATTGTAGGATGTTAGATCGGGACCAATCTGGCCACCTCGGCCGAAAATTTGATGGCACTTTCCGCAGTTGGCAGATTCGTGAAAGAGCTTTTGGCCTTCAAGCGGATTGCCATTCCCCCCAAGGGCAATCTTTTCGACTAGCTCAATCCGTTGATCCAAGGCCGTTGCATTTTCGGCGACCCTTGGAAAGTGCTTAACGATCGCTTCTTGTAACGAAGCATCTCGATGCCACCGCAGGCGTTCGATCGTGTCTTGATTGATCAATTCTTCTCCGATCAAGCCGCTCTCAATCGCTCCAAGTAATTTCTTGGACCACGCTTCGCGACTAGCCAAAACCGATTGGGCTGTTTCTTGAACAGCAGGCGACATTTCTGCAAAGCGTTCAATAATCACCGCCCCTATTTCTTCGCGGTCAAAGCGTTGCAACGCCGCCAAACAGTTTGTCGCGATGCTTTCGGATGGATTTGATTGCAAGAGTTTGAGCAGTGCTGGAACGCTGTCGTTGGCGGCGGCTTGAACTTCTCCTAACGCTCGAATGTACTGCAGTCGATCGTCCTCCGACACCGAAATGTCACTCATCTTCTCCAAGCCCAATGCAATCGACGCCGGTTCGCCACGTCGGATTCCCAAGACAATGGCGAATCGCCCTTCCACTTGCGATAATTCGGCAACCAACTCCGTCGGCAATTGCGGAATCGATCGCCCCTCAAAGGCTTGCGTAAATCCACTAATTAAGCGACTCGTCTGGGCCTTATTGGGTGATAACTTGAACAACTCAGCGCACATTTGCAAATCAGCCTGTGTTCCTAGCATGGCGTAACGCCGCATCAAGTTTTCGATCAAATTGGATGGCGCTGACAACGGCGCTTGCCAACTTTCCATATTCATCAGCCATTTCAATATTGCGATTCGATTATTAGCATGAGATTCCACGGCCCACCACAGGGCATTCGGCATGAAGACATCTCGCACGTCTTCCGATTGCATTGATAAATTGCCCACGATTGCCAGGGCCTTCTCGGTCGGGAGTCTGCGACAAGTGCATGCCAATTGCAGTCGGACTTCAACATTGCTTTCGTCCGAGGCCAAGCCCACGAGTTGATCCGCGATGACGCTGGAAACGATTTTCGTGTCGGCAATTAAGCGAACTGTCCACAACCGAACCGCGGCATTCGAATGCCGAAGTAG
>JANMEB010000080.1:0-6931 GCA_031376585.1 Planctomycetota bacterium
TGAGCGGTTGTCCATCCGCGAGGCGGCCGACAGCACTGTATATGCGGGTCGTCTCGATCGACTCGCTGGGCGAAAGCGTGGGCAAGATCGATGGAATGCGTTTGGCCAACATGGTCTTGCCGCTGCCCGGCGGGCCGAGCATCAAGATATTGTGCGAGCCAGCGGCGGCGATCGTCACAGCCCGCTTGGCCATTTCTTGACCGCGGACGTCGGAGAAATCGTCATCGTAATGCGCGAACTCCGCGAACAGTTCAGCGAGCCGCGAGGGAACCGGATCAATAGAAAGTTGGCCCGATAAAAACCCGACGGCTTGCGTCAAGCTATCGATGGGGATCACTTCGATGTTGGCCACGACGGCGGCTTCCTGTGCGTTTTCGCGGGGAACCAGAATCCCGTCAATATCTGGATCGCGCGCCGCAGCAATGGCCATCGACAAGACGCCTTTGGCTTTCCGCGTGTGCCCTTCGAGCGAAAGTTCGCCGACGATTGCGTATCGTTCAAGTTTGTCGGACTCGATCTGGCCGCTTCCAACAAGCATCCCCAACGAAATTGCCAGATCGAACGCCGCCGATTGTTTGGGAAGTTCAGCCGGTGCCAAGTTGATCACGACTCGATCGCTGGGCCGCTGAAATCCCGAATTGACCAAAGCTCGCTCGACGCGATGCGTACTTTCTTTAACAGCGGCTTCCGGCAAGCCGACTAAAATCGTCTTGGGCATCGCGCGCGGCGAAACATCGACTTCGACTTCTACTGGGATCGCATCAATTCCCAACAGCGAATACGTTTTCAGTTTGGCCAGCATGTCGGTACGATCAGCGCGGTCGATGTTTAGAAAATGCAAGCCATCATTTTGCCGTTAACACTCGCGAGTGAGTAGATACCATCGTTGCGACCATCATTTGGGCGAGTCGAGCTTTTTCACGCGGATGTTGCGATAACGGACGAATTTGTCCTTATAGTCCGCCGGATTGCCGCCACCGTGGACTTGCAAAGCGATGTGCCCGGTCGCGGGGTGCCGGGTTTCGGTTTCAGTCCATTCGCTGAACTTCACGCCGTTGATCCAAGTTGTAATCGTCGGCTTGTCAGCCCCAACGATTCTCGCCCGCAGTTCGTTCCACTGGCCATGACGCCAAAACGTGGGCCAAGCCTCAGGCTCCATCGGGAACGGGATCTTTGGGTTGCCGTTGACGCTCGCTACGACGTCGGTGACATTGTCGCGAAAGTTGAAATTGCTAACCGATGGATTGCCGCCAAGCCCTTCGCCATAAACGCCCATCAAATTCCCGCCGGCGTGGTAGTCGATCATGGCTTGATAAGCGACCCCTTCCTCTGTGCTACGCAAAAACAAGCCACTGTCCGGACCAAAATCATTTTTCATTTCCAGAACGACTTCGAAGTCGCCAAACGTAGCGTCGGTCACGACGATACCGCCATTACCCGGCTGGTCTTGCGAGCCGGTGATCGCGCCATCTTCCACGACCCAGCGACCACCGGAAATGTTGCCGCTGGTCCCGCTGTGTCCGGATTTTGAACTGACGTGCCATCCATTGAGAGTTTTGCCATCAAACAGTGTCGTCCATTCGTCGGAGTTCTTTTCTTGAGCGCTGACGTTCAACGTGAACGCCACAAACGATGTCGCCAGAACGATCGTCCGTAATTTCAATAAGTGCATTGAATGTCTTTCAAAAAGTAGTTTGCGGCTATTTCGCGCGTTCAGCAAAACACACTACTAATCTAATTCACTATCCGCGCAAAGCGGATAGGGCCATCGATGAAAGCCGTACCACGTTTTTTCAACAAAGTAGCAGGCACGCTCCGCGTGCCGTCTCTTCGTTCCGATCAGTCCGCCAATATTTTGAATGAAGAAAGTAGACAAACATGGCCGCTGGGATACGGCGGACGGCACACGGAGTGTGCCTGCTACCATTTGGACCAATGTCAAGGGCTGCGGACGGTTAATTGAGTGTTGCCGCAATCGTGTTTCAACGTAGTACGCACGCTCCGCGTGCCGTTCGTTCGGTACTGAAGGCCAGGTCATGTCCGTCCATATTGCCGACGTAAGAACCTTGGCTCGACGCGTTAGGCTAAAATTGAAATTAGCGTTGTCACAAAAGGCGACGGCACACGGAGTGTGCCTGCTACAAAAAAGGCAGAGCGTCCCACGGCACACGGAGTGTGCCTGCTACGAAAAAAAAGGCGACGGCACACGGAGTGAGCCTGCTATGCGATTAGGGGCGAACGTTAAATCGTGGCTCGCGCGACCGAATGAGTTCGGATTCGTAAGCTCGTCGGACCGTGATGTCTTTCATTCGCGAATCGGCTGGAAACGAATGAATCTCGATCGAAATCGAATCGACGCCTTGTTGCCGTAAATAGTTCGCAAGGCTTTTACGATCCGAGTCATCCAGATGCGTTTCCAATCGCGTGCGTAAGTTGATCGCTTCGCCGATGTACAGATAGCCAGTCTTGTCGCGGAACAAATAGATGCCGGGCATTTCCGGAATCAGCGTCAAATCCGCAGCAACTTTCGCCGCCGGAAATTCGTGGACTTCGCGATTCCAATCGGCGATCCGCGTGATCAGTTCGGGGCGCAAGTCACGCGCTTTGCGCAAACGGAGAGCACACTTGCGAACTTGGTAGGGAACGATGGCCGAATCAATTCCGCGCGCGACCTCATCGAAGTCTTTTCGCCGCTGGGGATCAGCCAAGATCGCATCGCTGGAGATTTTGTGCTTGTCCTGAATCGAGCGAATCGCTACTTCGGCGACATGCATTACATTTTCGTACGACTCGTAATTGAATTGCGTTGCTTTGACGCCGAGCTTGCCCGCCTTTCGCAAATTGAGCAGCGTCCAGTTGAATTCCTTTTCCTCAACGTCGGGCAATTGCTCGCGACAATTTTGGATGAATGCTCTATTCAAGTCATCGCGAATCAAGACTTCGTCCACACTCCAGCCATCGTGGGTTTTGCGAAAAGCCTCGCGCACGACGTCGTTGAGTTTCGTTTGAGACCCAGAATCTGGTTCGGTTGTCGTTCGCGGTTCTTGCGCGGCGAGTACACCAATAAACAGGAAGCACAGGGCGATGCAAAATGAATGCTTCATGATCGGATCTGGGCAACCAGGGTCAGAGGCGACGTTTTTTCTTCCGATTGGATTTGGAATTTTCGCGATGCGACGGTTTGCCTTTGGCCTTTTTGCTTGGGCGTTCGCGCGGAGACTTGGCGGCACCGCGGCGCGGAGTCGTTTTCGCAATCAGCTCCAGCTCCAACTCGCGCCGATCCGGATCGACCATGGCGATTCGGACGGACACGCGGTCACCAATCCGAAACGTATTGCCGGCTTTGTGGCCGGTGAGCGACCGACTGGTGCGATCAAAGTGGTATCGATCGTGTGGCAAAGCATTTACCGGAATCAGTCCGTCGATGGGCAGTGTCTGGCAAAGCGCGAACAGGCCGATGGCTTCGACGCCCGTAATGACCGCGCTCATTTCCATGCCGACCTTATCCGCCAAATAATTCAGCAGTTTGAGCCGGACTAAATCTCGTTCGGCTCGTTCGGCTCGTTGTTCCAAGTCACTACACTGGTTGCCCAATTGAGTTAGTTGTTGGAAGTCATCGACAGGTCGCCGCCCGTCAAGCATGTCACCGACCATTCGGTGAATGACCAAATCGGGATAGCGGCGAATCGGCGATGTGAAGTGGCAGTAGTAGTCGCTATTGAGCGCGTAGTGGCCGATATCGCGCGGGCTGTAGATCGCTTTTTGCATGCTTCGCAACACGGTTACGTTGATGGCCGCGCTTTCCGGCCGATCTATGGTTTGTTCAATCAGCCGTTTGATTTCGAAGCGGCTCTCAAGGCTTTCGCATTGCAGGCCCAGAGCCTGGACGAACTCGGTAAGTTGGCGGAGCTTGAGTGGGGAAGGGGGTTCGTGGATGCGGCGCAATACGTTAAACGAATGATCGACCGCGAGTTTTCGCGCGACGGCTTCGTTTGCGCTGAGCATGAATTCTTCGATCATTTGATGGCTTTCGGTGTTCTTTCGAATCGTCGCGCCGCTAACTCGACCCTCGTCGTCTAGATCTATTTTAACTTCGGGCAAGTGCAATTCGATCGCGCCGCGGTCAAGCCTGCGGCGGCGCAGCTTCATGGCCAGCGTGTGCATGTCGCGGACCAATTCGAACACTTGCGGAGAAAGTTTACTTTTCCATGCCTTTTCGTTGAGGAGGTAATCGTCGATATCTTCATAAGTAAATCGATGAGCGCTGCGGATCGCGCCTCGATGCCAATCGGTAGCAACTTGTCGCCCTTCGCTATCGAATTCGATCACCATCGACATGGTGTAGCGCAAGCGATCAGGTTGCAGGCTGGCCAAGTTATTCGAAATCGTCTCCGGCAACATCGGGATAACACGGTCGGGCAAATAAACGCTCGTTCCGCGTTTTCTGGCTTCGATATCCAGCGGCGAGTTGTAGGGAACAAAATGCGAGACGTCCGCGATATGAACGCCAAGCCGCCAATGTCCTTTTTCCAAACGGGTTAGCGAAATCGCATCGTCGAAGTCGCGAGCTTCCAACGGATCGATCGTGACGACGGTGTCTTTGGTGAAGTCCGTTCTCTGATGTCCAATCGCTCCGTCGAAAAGTCCGGCTTGCTTGCGTGCATCGTCCAAAACTTCTTCAGGGAAATCACCCGGCAGTTGGTATTGATGAATGATCGTTAGCGTATCGACTCCGGGGCGGCCGCGCCCGCCGAGGACTTCGAGGATGACGGCTTCGCCGGTGCGATGTGTCGAGGGAAAGTGGACCATTTCGACAACGACTTTGTCACCGACCCGGCAATTCTTTGCTCCGGCATCACCGACCCAAACTTCTTGCTCGAAAACCGCGCCATCGATTTGCACATAACCGCTACTGCCGCGCTCGAGATACGAGCCGACAAATCGATTCGTTCGCCTCTGAAGGACTTCGACAATTTCACCTGACGATCGCCCTTGTCGGTCGCGCCGCGCGGACAACCGAGCGCGCACCGTGTCGCCATCGGCGGCGTCGCGAATTTTGTCGGCGGGAACGAAGACGTCGGGTTGTTCTTTTGGGTCAGCGCCACGTTGTGGGACCACGAATCCGAATCCAGCGTTCGCTTTGCGAAACACGCCAATGACGTCGTTTTTGTTTGGCGATGTCTCCGCAATTGGCTGGTTTATCGCCAGTTCCGCCGCTGGTTTGGTTTTCGCATTGTTCGCGGCAGGAATAACGAGGTGATTCGGACCGTAACCAAGTTTTTCTTTTTGTACAAGCTGCTTCACCAAGCGTTTAAGAAGCTGTCGATCATCAGGGTCAAGATCGAATCGTCGCGCGATCACGCTGGGCTTGGCCGGAACGTACTCGGGCGAATGAACGTAATCCAAAAGCCGTTGTTGCAAAGAAATTTCACTCATGATGCGATTGAGTCTTCCGGATTCGGTGCGACCGACAAAGTTGACTACCGACTCACGGGGAGTTGGTCGGGCTGCCTTTGTAAATTTTTCGCCCTAGATTGGAATGATAAACGGTCCACGAACTTTCGCTGTTGACGTCTTCTGAAATGAGCTGGTCAAAAGAATGCAGCTTGGCATCCAGATTATCGATCAAGTGCAACGCCATTGCCTCTCGTGACATGGGCAATTTCGGGCTGCCGAATTCGTATTGACCATGATGGCTGACGATCAAGTGCTTTAGGTGAACCGCGAGCGTTTCGGGAAACGGCTCGCCCATTAGCGTTTCGGCAACACGAATTTTTTCATCGACCATGCTAATCGCCAATATCATGTGCCCTAGCAGTTGGCCGGCATCGGTGTAACCCAAATCCGGTTCGTAAGTCAATTCGCGAAGCTTACCGAGGTCGTGCAAGAACACGCCCATCGTCATCAGGTCGGCATCGAGATTCGGATAGTGTCCGGCAACGAACTCGGAAACTTGGAGCAGTGAAACGATATGCTGCAACAAACCGCCTCGGTAAGCGTGATGGTTCTTCACGCCAGCAGGAGCTTTCTGCAATTGGTCCATGAATGCCGAATCGGTCAAAAAACATTCCGCGAGACTGCGCAAATGAAAATTGCTCATCTGCCGAAGCGCCGCGGACACTTTTTGCATCAACTGATCAAGCTCTCCGAGCGACACGGTCTGAAAGTCTGAGGGATCGACGTGCGATTTGTCCTCCGTCGTGACCGATTTCAAAATCAGTTGCAAGCCGCCGTTGTAGAGTTGGGTCTTGGCCCGCACGCGAACGAAGTCGCCGTTGTCGATGCCATCATAGTGCGATTGATTCGCGTTCCAAAGCATTCCGACCATCGATCCAGATTTGTCGCTCAGGCGGACTTGCAAATAGAGATTGCCCCCACGATTGGTGCGCAGTTGTTTTTCCGAGGCCAAGAAAATTTCGTCGACATCTTGGCCGTCGGTCAAGGTTCGAATAAAGCAGCGCGGCATGGCGTTCCAGGCTTGATGAGTTGGGTCAAAGAGTCAGATTCTAGAGCGGTAAGTAATAAGGCACAATGATTCCAACTCCTCGCCTTGTTGAACCGCCCGCTTCGAGCGCTTCGTTGAGCCGATCCGCTTCGGTGCGCTAGACCTTGCCAATTCAGTCGAATCCAGCGAAACGGACACTTTCGCCAAGAACCGCGAAAACGATCGCCCCGGACCGTGGAACGGCACTGCCTTACGTTCACTGCCTGACGGTGGCAGCTCATTTCTTCCTAATCAATAGAGGCAATTTGCTTCAGATAAGATTCAAATGGGCTGTCCCAAGTTCCGCAAAATTGAGAGCGCAGAAACTGCCCCTACGAGGAAGGATCCTTGAGCGCCGCTTCGAGTTGTTTGATCGTGCGTGAGAGCATGACGCGGATGGCGACGTCGGTTTTTGAAAGTTGCGCGGCGATTTCGCGCGTGGTTAAG
>JANMEB010000112.1:0-2020 GCA_031376585.1 Planctomycetota bacterium
GTTGTCTCGTACATTGAAAACCAAGATGAGCACCACAACAAAATGTCCTTTCAGGATGAGCTACGCTTGTTGTTTAGGCGACACCAAATTGACTTCGATGAACGGTACGTTTGGGATTAGGCCAAACTATTTCGCCCTTTCGGGGCTCGACTGTGCACTCGGATTTAATACCCAGGGCGGCGCTGCGCGGCTGTCGCCGCTCACCTTTGCCCTGGGCTATTTTGTTTCAGCCCTTCGGGCAATTTCCGCTGCGAGCTTGCACGGTGAGACAATGGCAATCGTTTGATGAATGTCTATCTAGTTTCAGCCCTTCGGGCAATAAATTTATTGCCGATCCCATCCTCGACTAAGAACGATAATTTTTCGTCGCCCCGAATGGGGCCACAACAATAAAGCCCAGGGCACAGCGACGCGGCGTCGCCGCAAAGCGCCGCCCTGGGTTAATATGTTTCGTTGTCCGTCGCCCTGTAAGGGCAACACCATCCGAACTCGCCACGAATTTCTCCTGACGCGATTTCAAATCCCGTTGCTGAAGTCGCTACCAATCGTTGGTGGCAGCGATGTGGCGCAAAACTCACAAGTGTATTTGATGCACAATCGCGTCGCACCATAACCGCCAATAGGTTTGCGGGTACATGTCGATTTCGTACCATGTTCTCCCTTCCAATCGCGTCGATCCATTGGGCAATGCGATCAAACGGAATTCGCCACGCTTGCTCTTCATAAAACCATCTAAATGCGGCGGATGAATGTGGCCATAGGGGCTGAGTTCAAATAATGGGTCCGGTTGGTATCGAACATCAAAGGCTAATCGTTGGTTTGGCTCCCACACGGTAATCGGTTCAACAAAATCGCCGGTCGAGAATTCGCAATACCGAACCGCGCCGATGCCTGTTCCTTCGATTCGCGCTCGGAGTGGACCCGCGATTCCCCAGCGAAACAGCCAGGGCTCCGGGCTCGTGATATTTGGAAATGAAATGACGTGATCCCAGACTTGATCCGGACTTGCGGCAACTTCCACCGCAGGGACAACAACGTATTCTTGAGGCGGCCTGATTGTAACTTATCCGCAGCGCAGTTCGATCAAGGTCAATTCTGGCGGGCAGTTGAGACGAATGGGGTCGTCGGCCGAGATACCGCGCGATACGAGCATGGTCAGTTGGTCAAGTTCGAACACGCCAGATGAAAATCGAATTCCATATCGGCTAGGAGTTACGATTGGGCCAATGAGCGGGAGTCGAATTTGCCCCCCGTGACAATGGCCCGCGAGCATCAAATCAATCTTGCGCGATTGAGCCCAGCGAAATTGATCGGGCGTGTGGGCGACCAGTATTCTAGACGCGTCCAAATCACTTGGCGGATCGATCGATAGCGATTCGGCGCCGCGAAACCAGGGCAACTCGTTGCCGCACAACCACAAGCTACCGCCCGGAATCGCCAGATTGTGCCAGCGACCGTTCAGCGGCTGAAATCCGGTAGCTTCGATCGCGCGACGTAATTCGCTGACGTCGTTGAGGCGCCGATCGTGATTCCCAAGCACGTAAAACCGTCCTAGCTTGGCCTGCACTTGGCCCAGCGTTGACTGCAACCAACCCAAACAGTGTGCCTTGTCCACAACGTCGCCGGTCAACAAAACCAAATCGGGATTGGCTTCGTTGCAAAGCGCGACGATTCGTTGAAAGTATTCAATCCCAATTTTGCCGGTGAAATGCAAATCGG
This sequence comes from Planctomycetota bacterium, assembly GCA_031376585.1. Classification (GTDB taxonomy): domain Bacteria; phylum Planctomycetota; class Planctomycetia; order Pirellulales; family Pirellulaceae; genus JANMEB01. The sequence continues at coordinate 1,720 of JANMEB010000112.1, forward strand.
AAAGTTGCGCGATGCGTAAACCATTGCTTTCGCGCGGCAACCCGCGCATAGCAATCGACCTGTACTCAACGACCGGCTTAAAAATCTCGTTGCCGGGAATCAGGTTCAGCAAACGGGCTTGAATGCCGTTCACTGGAGGCTGTTCGAAGTCGCGGAGCAGATCGCGTGGCGTCCGGCGATGTTCGATGAGTCGGCTAGGCGTTCGCGCAGTTGCTTGACGAACCAGCCAACGTACGGTCACGGCGATGGCGGCAACGATGCAAAGCCACTGGTACGTCGCTTGCATCGTGGAGCCCGACAC